>CAYQJU010000016.1:0-51721 GCA_964417875.1 uncultured Steroidobacteraceae bacterium | reverse complement strand
GCGTGGTGCAGATGCTGCTGGGCCACAGCGACCTGTCGACCACGCAGATCTACACGCACGTGGCGCGCGAGCGCATGAAGGAACTGCACACGCGGCATCATCCGCGCGGCTGAACATCGCTGCGTGCGCGGCCCTGCGGCGCAGGACCGACGCCCCGCGGCAGCCCCTGCCCGCGGTGCTAGACTGACCCCATGAAACTGCGCGCCGGTTCGCTCCCCCTGCTGTCCCTGGTGCTGGCCTCCACGCTGGCCGCCTGCGCCCGCGGCGCCGATGGCGACGCCCCCGCTGCCGATGCCACGGCCAATGCCCCCGCTGCCGGCCTTTCGCTGCCGGCCACCGAGCCGGTGCCGCCCGGCGATCCGCGCATCGAGCTGGCCGCGAAGATGCCGGGCACCCGGCCCGAAGACCTGCGCGCCTCGCCGGTGCCGGGCATCTATGAAGTGGTGCACGGCGGTGAGGTCAGCTATGTCAGCGCCGATGGCGGCTTCGTGTTCACCGGCGATCTGTACCAGGTCACCGCCGAGGGCGAGTTCCCGAACCTCTCCGAGGCGCGCCGCCGCGAGGCACGCCGTCAACTGCTGGCCGCCGTTCCCGCCGGGCAGATGATCGAGTTCGGCCCGGCCGACGCGCCGCATGCCATCAGCGTGTTCACCGACGTGGACTGCCAGTGGTGCCAGCGCATGCACTCGGAGGTCGACGAATACAACCAGCTCGGCATCCGCGTGCGCTACCTGTCCTATCCGCGCAGCGGCCCCGATACAGACAGCTGGGACAAGGCCGTGAATGTCTGGTGTGCCGAAGACCGCCAGGCCGCGCTCACCCTGGCCAAGCAGGGCGAGCCGGTGCGCAGTGAATCCTGTGCGGCGCCGGTGGCGACGCATTTCGAGCTGGGACGCCAGATCGGCATCACCGGCACGCCGGGCGTGCTGCTGGCCACCGGCGAGATGATTCCCGGCTATCTGCCGCCGCGGCGCATGCTCGAGGCCGTCAGGGAAAGCGACGCGGCCGCTGCGGCCGCACGCTAGGCCAGTCCGCGGCGCAGGCGCCGCGGGGCATTCATCAGCGTTCCAGCAGCTCGCGCTTGCCGGGCTTGCCGTCCCACTCCTTGGCATCGGCCGGGGCGGGCTTCTTCTCGGTGATCACCGGCCACTGCTTGGCCAGCTCGGCATTGATCTGCAGGAAGTCCTTCTGCTCGGCCGGCACCTCGTCTTCGGAGAAGATGGCCTCGGCCGGGCACTCCGGCTCGCACAGCGTGCAGTCGATGCACTCGTCCGGATCGATGACGAGGAAGTTCGGGCCCTCGTGGAAGCAGTCGACGGGGCAGACCTCCACGCAGTCCATGTACTTGCACTTGATGCAGTTTTCGGTAACGACGAAGGTCATGCGGTCTCCTGGCGATGCGAGCCCGACATTTTATCCCGGATGGCGCCGTTCGAGCGTCGTGACATGGGTGCCGGAGGCGCCAGTTTCACGGTCCGCGAGGTAGTGCTGCAAGGCATAAGTAGTTGAGCGGAACGCGATGTCGTCCCATGGAATCGCCGCAGGCTCCACCAGCATGGTCTCCAGGCTCTCCTCGCCGATGCCGAACTGCCCGCCCTCGAGGCGCGCGCGGAAGAACACATGCACCTGGCAGGCTTCCGGGATGTTCACCACCGCCAGCAGCGTGCCGATGGTCACGGTGGCCAGCGCCTCTTCCTGGCACTCGCGCGCCGCGCCGGCCTCGAGCGTCTCGCCGTTCTCGAGGAAGCCCGCCGGCACCGTCCAGTAGCCGCGGCGCGGTTCGATGGCGCGGCGGCACAGCAGGATGCGGCCCTCGTGCTCGGGCACGCAGCCCACCACCACATTGGGGTTCTCGTAATGCACCACGCCGCAGGCCGGGCACAGGCGCCGCTGGCGCGTGTCGCCGGGCGGGACCGCCAGCTGCGTTCGTTCACCGCAATAGCTGCAGAAGAGCTTTTCCATCACGTTTCCGGCCCCGGTGACTGCGATCGGCATCACATGCGCGCAGAGGGGGCAGCGTTGATGATAGATGCCTTGCCAAGGATGTTATGGATGGATCCGAAGGATAGCAGCGCGACCGCGACCGCCACGGGGCGATTCGCCGTCGACATGGACCTGATGCGGCTCGGGCGCGAGATGCGCATGCGGGTGCGCTCGCGCATGCCGATGCGCGATGTGCTGCGCGAACTCGGCCAGCGCATGGATGCCGATGCGGTGCTGCTGTCAGTGCCCGACAGCCACCTGCGGCTGGCCGTGGGCCTGCGCGAGAAGGAGCTGTCGATCCACATCGCCAGCGAGTTTGATGCAATCGATGCGCGCCTGCAGGCCGCCGGCGCATTGGCCGAAGGCCAGCCGCGCATCGTGCAGGGGGAGGATCCGCCTGCCGCCTGCCGCCTGCTGGTCGTGCCGGTGGATGCCGGCTCATCGCGCCTCGCGGCCTGGCTGGTGTTCGCGCGCGAGCTCGGCGGCGCGCGCTTCGACACCTGGTCCAGCGTGCTGGCGCAGGTGCAGGCACTGCGGCTGGCGCCGCGCCTGCTGCGCGAGCTGGATCCGGACACCGGGCATCTGTCGCGTGCCGGCCTGCGCACCGTGATCGGCCAGCGGCGCGTCGATGCGGGCGCGCTGGTGCTGCTCGACCTTGACGGCCTGCGCACCATCAACCACACGCAGGGCGTGGCGCTGGGCGATGTGGCCATCCGCGTGCTCGGGCGGTTGATGGCGCCGCCGACGCTGCCGGAGAAGAGCTTCGTGGCACGCCTGGATGGCGGCAAGTTCGCACTGCTGCTGCCCGACCGGGATGCCGACTTCGCGGTGCGCATCACCGCGCGCCTGCAGCGCACGCTCGAGGCGGCCGAGGTGCGCGATCACCCCGAGCTGCCGAAGCTGACTTTCTCTGCCGGCGTGGCCGAGTATCGCATTCCCGGCGAGCCCTTCGAGCGCATGCTGCTGGCCGCCGACCACGTGCTGCGCATGGCCAAGGAACGCGGCCGCGCGCGCATCGAGACGCACCAGCTCAACGACGCCAGCGTGATCCGCCGCGTCGATGAGGACTTCGTCGCCGCCGACCTGCGCGAGGCCCTGCGCAATGGCGATCTGGAGCTCTATGCGCAGCCCATCGTCGCGCTGCGCGAGGGCCGCCACCCGCCCGGTTTCGAACTGCTGCTGCGCCTGCGCGGCGAGCAGGGCGTCGAGGGCAGTGCCGCCCGCCTGGTGGGCGTGGCGCAGCGCTTCCAGCTGCTGTCGGTGCTCGACCGCTATGTGGTGGATCGGGCCTTCGAGATCCTGGCACCGCATCGCGCCGTGCTGGCGCGGCAGCGGGCCACCGTGTCCATCAACGTGTCCGGCGCCTCGCTGGGCGATCCGGCCTTCACCGCGCAGTTCATCGACAAGCTGAAGGCTTCGCAGCTGCCGCCCGGCTGCATCGTGGTGGAGATCACCGAACAGGTGGCCCTGTCCACCGAGCGCGCCGGTGAGGCCATGCGCGCGCTGCGCAGCGCCGGCTGCGGCATTGCCATCGACGACTTCGGCACCGGCGCCAACTCGCTGGCCTATGTGCACCAGCTGCCGGTCACGCGACTGAAGATCGACGGCAGCTTCGTGCGCGACATCCTCACCAACCGCCGCTCCGAATCCGCGGTGAAGGGCATCGTGCAGCTGGCGCGCGATTTCGTGCTGCAGACCGTCGGCGAGCATGTGGAGACGCGTGAGCAGCTGGCCTTCCTGCGGCGCCTGGGCGTGGATTTCGGGCAGGGCTACCTGTTCGGCCGCGCCGAGCCGCTGGACGATGCGATCCGCGGGCTGGGCGAGGGCAACATCACGACATTGAGCCGCCTGCTCGGTCCGGCAGCCGGCTAGCGCGGTGCCTGCGCGGCCTCGACCCCGATCCGGTGGCGGACTAGGATGCAGCGCATACATTCCGGGACCATCATGGAACTGCGGCACCTGAGATATTTCGTCGCCGTCGCGGAAGAGCTGAATTTCACCCGCGCGGCCGCCCGCCTGCACACGGCACAACCCTCTCTCAGCCAGCAGATCCGCCAGCTGGAGCGGCATGTGGGCGTGGAACTGCTGGAACGCAGCCACCACCATGTGGCGCTGACCAATTCCGGTCGCATCTTCCTGCAGCAGGCGCGCGACATCCTCGGCCGGGTCGAGCACGCACAACGCCTGGCGCGCAAGGCCGCGGAAGGAGAAGCCGGCGAGCTGTCGGTGGGAACCTTCCCATCCGCCGATGCGCGCATCCTGCCGGCGCTGCGGCCCATGGTGGCCGCGATGCTGCCCGACCTGCGCCTGATCCTGCACAGCCGCTATGCCATGGAACCTGTGGAAGGCCTGCTGTCCGGCTCGCTGGATGTGGCATTCATGCGCGGACCGGTGGCCGATGACGGCCTCGAGGAATGCGAGCTGCTGCGCGAGCCGCTGGTGATCGTGCTGCCCACCCATCATGCGCTGGCGCGGCGCAAGTCCATCCCGGTGCGGGCGCTGGACCAGCTGCCCTGCATCACTTTGCAGCGCTCGCTGTCGCCGCCGCTCTACGACGCCGCCGATGCGCTGTACCGTCAGGCGAAGATCCGCATGCACGCGGTGTCGCGGGCCGACAATGTGCTGGGCCACCTGCAGATGGTGCAGGAGGGTCTGGGCTTTGCGCTGCTGCCCGAATCCATCAGCGCGCTGCTGCCGCCGGGCGTGACCTTCAAACCGCTGGATCACGACCCGCCGCCACAGGTCAGCATCGTGATCGCGTGGAAGCGCGGCAATGCTTCGCGGCTGGTGCGCGAGTTCGTGGCGCTGGTCCGGCGTTGCACTGCGCAAGGCCAGACCTCGCAGGTCTGACGATGCCGCGGCGGGAAGTCTTGGCGGCGCTGGCCGGGGCTGCCTAGACTGGCTGCAATCCCATGCGCACGCATACTGCAACCCCGCTTTCCGGGCCCTGGCGCAGGCTGTGCCTGTGGCTGCTGCTGGCCACCTGCGCGGCGGCTGCCGGAGCAGGTCAGGCGCCGCCGACCGGCGACCAGCAGCGCGAATACCTGTTCGCGCCCACCGGGCAGACGCTGCCCTATCGGCTTTATGTTCCCGCCGGCTGGGACGGCAAGACCGCGTTGCCCATCCTGCTGTTCCTGCATGGCGCCGGAGCCAACGAGCGCACTTATCTCGACATGGCCGATGGCCTGGTGCGCAAGCTGGCCGAAGAGCATGGCTACATCGTGGTCTCGCCGCTGGGCTTCACGCCGATGGGTGCCTTCGGCAACCCGCTGCGGCTGCCTGCGGTGTTCGGCCAGGACGCGGCGGCCGACGCCCAGCTGGCGGCCGTCACACCCGAGCGGCGACGCGAGCTGGCTCTCAGCGAACTCGACGTGATCACCGTGCTCGAGGTGGTGACCGAAGAATATGGTGCCGACCGTGCGCGCACCTTCCTGGCGGGGCATTCGATGGGCAGCGGTGGCGCGTGGCATCTGGCCGCGCGCTATCCGGAGCGCTGGCGTGCCGTCGCCCCCATGTCCGGCCCGTTCATCGACGCGCGCACCTATCCCTTCGAACGCCTGCGCGAGGTTCCCATCCTGATCACCGAAGGCACGGGGGCCACCCCGTCGCTGGCCGGCAGCCGGGCGCTGGCGAAGTTCCTCGGGGAAGACGGTGGTTTCCGTTTCGAATACCTCGAGGTCGACGGCAACCACGGCAGCATGGTGCCGATGGTGTGGCCGCGCGTGTTCCAGTTCTTCGATGCGGCGGCGGCGGCCAGGCCAGGGCAGAAGCGATGACCCGCGCAAGGATCGACAGGGCCGCGCCGCCGGCGCGGCGCCTCACACCGCTGCAGCGTGTGTTGCGCTGGTCCGTGCTGCTGCCGGTGTGCGGCATCGCCGCGGCGGCCGGTGCCCAGTGGTGGTCCCCGGGTGAACAGCGCGACCTGCCCGCGCGCATCGAATATGCCAATGCGCTGGGCCGGCTCGGCATCATCAATGCCGATGGTCCGGTGCCCCACGACCACCCCTTCTTCGAGCCGCTGGGCACCAATGGCCGGGCCTGCGTCTCCTGCCATCAGCCTTCCGATGCCATGTCGCTCTCGGTGGACAGCATCCGCGCGCGCTGGCGCGAGACCGGCGGCACCGATCCCATCTTCGCGCCGGTGGATGGGGCCAACTGTCCGCACCTGCCGGCAGGCGATGCGGCTTCCCATTCGCTGCTGCTCGAGCGCGGCCTGTTCCGCATCGCGCTGCCCTGGCCGCCGCGTGGCGCGGATGGCAAGGCCATCGAGCCGGAATTCACGCTCGAGGTGGCGCGCGATCCCACCGGCTGCAACCGGCATCCGGTGCATGGCGTGGAAGGCGAGCGGGGCGAAGTCTCGGTGTACCGGCGCCCGCGCATGGCTGCCAACCTGCGCTATGTGGCCTCGTCGCGTTTCGGCGTGACGCCGTTCATCGGCAAGACCGGCATGCTCGCGGCGGTCGATCCGGCCACCGGCAAGCCTGTGAACATGAACATGATGGCCGACGCACGCGACAGCACGCTGTTGCAGCAGGCGCACGGCGCCTCCCATTCGCACATGCAGGTCAGCGCGCCGCTGACAGCGGAGCAGCTCAAGGCGCTGCAGGACTTCGAGCTGCAGCTGTATGCGGCCCAGTCCTGGTCGAACGACGCAGGGTCACTGCAGGAGCCGGGTGGTCCGTCGGGCCTGGGGCCGCAGGCCATGGCCGAAGGCGCCGATGGCGTGCTGGGCAACAACACCACGCGCTTCGTGTTCCCGATGGAGGACAAGTGGGCCGACCTGCCCGAGGGCGGCGATGAAGCCAGCCGCCGGCGCAATGCCTTCCGCGAATCCGTGCAGCGCGGCCATGACGTGTTCTTCTTCCGCACGTTCTGGATCAGGGATGCCATGCACATCAACACGGTGGGGCTGGGTAATCCGATCAAGCGCACCTGCGCCACCTGCCATGGCATGCACATGACCGGCATGGACACGGCCAATGGCTGGATGGATGTGGGCACCACCAACCATCCCTGGGCGCTGGAGCCGCCGGAAAGCCCCTGGGCCACTGAGGAGCCGCAGCTGCCGCTGTTCCGCATCACCTGCCGCGCCGACCTGCCGCCGCATCCGTTCCTCGGCCGCACCATCTACACGCAGGATCCGGGCCGGGCACTGATCTCTGGCAAGTGCGATGATGTCGGCGCGATTGTCATCCAGCAATTCCGCGGCCTTGCCGCGCGCGCGCCGTACTTCTCCAACGGATCGGCCGCCAACTTGCGCGAGCTGGTCGATTTCTATGACCGGCGCTTCAACATGCGCCTCACCGAACGCGAACGGCAGGATCTGGTGAACTTCCTGGGGGTGCTGTGAGGCAGCCGTGGCGATCACGCTGGCTGGCCGTCGCGATCAGCAGCCAGGCTGCAATGCTGATGGCCGCACCACCACCCGGAACCCGCCTGAACTTCGTCAGCTGTCCCATCGTGCGCGACACGCCGTCGGTGCCCTGCTGGCTCAGCGACTACCAGGGCGAGCGCTACTACCTGACCATCCAGAGCGATGTCAGCGCCGAGGTGCAACCGCCGATGCTGGGCCACCAGGTGCTGGTGGAGGGCGTGGTGTCCGGCGAGCCAGCCATCTGCGGTGGTGTGGTGCTGAAGCCGGTGCGCCTGTCGGTGATGCCCGAGCTCGATGCCAACTGCAACCAGATGCTGCCGGTGGATGAGCGCTACACCATCGATTTCAATCCGCGGCCGCCCGGTCCCAGCGGTGGCCGGCTGGCTTTCGATCCGCCGCCCGGCGCTGCGCGCGCGGCGCCCCCGCCGCCGCAAGGCCCGCAGCGCGTCGATCTTTATTTCGACTTCGACCGGGGCGTCTCATTCCGCCATCCCGGCGACCTGATGAATGTGCTGCAGCTGGCGCGCCAGACCGGCGCGACGCAGCTGAAGGTCACCGGCGCCCGCGGTGCGCACCGGCTTTCCGATGGCTCGCTGCTGCAGGAATCCGCGGGCGTGGCACGGCGCCGCGCCCAGGAAGTGGCGGGACTGCTGGAGGGTGCCGGCCTCGACCTGCCGGTCGAGGTGGATGCGATCGACCTGCAGTCCGAAGCCGATGGCGTCGAGGACTGGCGCAGCCGGCGCGTGACGGTCGAGATGGCGCCCTGACGAGCCGCTGCGGCGTACCGGTCATCCAGAGGCCAGCCACGCACGCAGCTCCCCGGTGTGTTCACCGAGCCGCGGTGGCGGTGACAGCGGCGCAGGCGCTGCGCCGTGCGAAACGAAGCCGGGACCGAGAACGGCGGCCTGGCCATCGCCGGGCAAGCCCGCGATGTCCAGCGGCCGGCGCAGCTGGCGCTGCTCCAGCGCCGGCAGTTGCAGTGCCTCGCCGATGTCGCGGACCATGCCGCAGGGCAGGCCGGCGGCGCTGAGCCGCGATTCCCATTCGGCCGCATCGCGCTGCGCGAACTCGCGGGCCAGCAACGGCTGCAGCAATGCGGCATTCGCGCGCCGCAGGTCCGGGTCGGCAAAGCGTGTGTCACCCAGCCATTCCTCGCGGCCGAGTACGCGCGCCAGCTGTTCGAACTGGCGCTGCTGCACCACGCCCAGCGAGATGTGGCGGCCATCGCGTGCCACGAACAGCGCCGAGGTGGGCTGGCCGCTGTAGCCGGTGTTGCCGGTGCGTTCCAGCGTGCGGCCGGTGACCAGATAGGGCACCACCGCCGAAGCCATGAAAGCGATGGAGGCATCGAACATCGCAACGTCCAGCAACTCGCCCTCGCCGCTGCGCTCGCGGCGCAGCAGTGCCGCGAGGATGGCCATTGCCGCCGTCTGGCCGGTGAGGGTGTCCACCACGGGGAATCCCACGCGCATCGGCGGGGAATCGGCGTCGCCACCCAGGCTCATCATGCCGCTGGTGGCCTGCACGATGTTGTCGATGGCCGGCCAGTCACGGCGCGGACCGGACTGTCCGTAACCGGAAACCGAGCAGTACACGAGGCGCGGGTTCAGTTCACGGGCCTGCGCGTAGTCGAGGCCGAGCCGCTGCATCACGCCGGGGCGGAAATTCTCGACCAGCACATCGCAGCGCGCGATGAGCCGGCGCGCCACCTCGAGGTCCGCGGCATCCTTCAGGTCGAGCAGCATCGATTTCTTGCCGGCGTTCACGGCGATGAAGGCCGGCGCCATGCCGTCGTAGCGGCGGTCCGCGCCGTAGTAGCGCATCGCATCGCCACGTTGCGGTGCTTCCACCTTGATCACCTCCGCGCCCATCAGGCGCAGCAGGTGGGTGGCATAGGGTCCTGCCATCACGTGGCTGAAGTCGGCCACGCGGATTCCATCCAGTGCTGGTTTCATTCTGTTTCCCCGCGGCAGGTCACCTGGCCGTCGGCGTCGATGCTTGCCCGGGCGATGCGCCAGGCGCGCTGCCCGATGCCATGGCGCGCCAGCGAGGCCGCATTGCGGCGGGCGTCCTGCAGATACAGTTCGTCGAAGCGGTGCTGCTCGGCGTCACTGAAACGGGTGACCTGCACGCCCATCTCGCGCGCCTGCTGCCATCCTTCCTCCAGCGCGCGCGCGTTTTCCTCGGCGAGTGCTGCCTCCCACACCGGCACCGCGTCGCGCAGCACGGCGCGCTGTGCCTCGGTGAGCGCGCGCCAGCGGCGCTCGCCCATGGCCCGCGCCGGGTACGCACCGCGTGGAATGCGCAGATCGGCGTAGTGGCCGGCGACCTCGGCCAGGTGCAGCGCCCTGAAGGTGTCCGGCGGCGCCACCACCCCGTCGATGACGCCTTTGGCCAGCGCCGGATACACCTCGCCCATCGGCACGCTGATGGGGTCGGCACCCAGGTCGCGCATCACCGCCAGCAGCTCGGTGGGCACGCGGATGCGCATGCCGCGCAGGTCCCCGAGCGAGTGCAGCGGCTTTTCGCGGGTGATGATGCCGGGCAGGCTGCCGCCCTGCACGGCCAGCACCTGCAGGCCCTGCAGCTCATGCGCGAACTGCGGCTCGTGGCGGGCCATGCAGCGATACAGCTGCACCTGTTCATCGATGCCCCGCACGCCGGCATAGAAGCCGGACTGGATGCGGATCAGGTGCGCGCCACCCTTGACGTAGATGGGCGTGATCAGCCCGATGTCCACCACGCCGTGGCGCAGTTCGAGCATCGAGTGTTCCGCGGACAGCAGCGCACCGGACCAGCTCGGGCGGATGCGCAGCGAGCCGCCGGATTCCCGCTCCACATGTTCGATCCAGCGCAGGTCGGCGCGGCTGAAGGGATGGGTGGGGCTGTAGGGCGTGGCATAGACCAGTTCGGTAACGCCATCGTCGGGCGCGGCACCGCAGCCGCCGAGCACCAGCGCCAGCGTGCAGGCCAGGGCGGCCCAGGGCCGGCGGATCATTTCCCGGTCTCCTGCCGCAGGAACTGCTCCACCTGTTCCACGGCGATGTCGCGCTGCCAGTTCTTGGCATCGACCATGTCGGCATCGAGCATCAGCACCGGCACGCCAGCCGCCAGCAGGGCCGCCCGCGTCAGCAGCGTGCCGGACTGCGACAGGCGGTTGTCACGCGGCACCAGCATCACCGCCGCATCGATCTCGCAGCGGCGCGCCTCGCTGACCATCCACTCGCACATCCAGGGCGGCAGGTGCAGCACCTCGTTCATCGAGCAGATGCGGCTGGCCAGCGCTTCCATCGGCCGGCCCTGCATCTCACGGATGTACTGGGCGCCGGCAAACGGCAGGTACATCGACCAGACGAACACCGCGCCGATCCGGCTCTCCAGCGCCTGGTAGAACGAGGTGTCGTGCCACAGGCCAGCGCCGATCCACATCAGCCGCAGCTTCTCGTCTGCGGCCACGCCCTGGCCGGTGCGCACCCGCTCGCGCACTTCGTCGCGGAAGCGGCGCGCATGCGCCACCGCCCAGTCGGTGCCGCGATGCCACTGCGGGATCATCGTGTTGGGCATCTGGTCGACGATGGAAACCGGGCAGGGGCGGGCTCGGGCGACGAGCTCGGCGGTCTCGGCCAGATAGGTCTCCTGCTCGTTGATGCGCTCCATCAGGTGCTCGAGGCGTTCCATCTGGAAGCGCCTGCCGGTCTTGCGTTCGAGCAGGGCGATCAGTTCGCGCATCTCGGCGGCCATCAGCGCGATGCGGCCGGCGCCATAGACCTCTTCCCAGCGGTCGCGCGAATGGCGATACCAGCCGGGCAGCGTCTGCTCCCAGGCCGGTGCCTCCATCGGAAAGAAGTCGGTGTCCAGCGCCTTCGCCCACTGCGAGAACACCTGCTGGATGCAGTCGCAGGTCAGTCGCGCCACCAGCACGGTGGGACGCGGCATGCCACCCCATGGCGCCGTGGCCGGATCATCGACCAGCGTGCAGGCCAGACCGAGCGAGCAGTAGCTGCAGCGGTTGGACGGATAGCCCATCGCATCCATCACGCCGAAGTAGCGACCGCCCAGGCGCTTGGCCGAGATATAGGCCGACCACCACTGGTTGGACACCAGCGGAATGTCCATGGCGTGGAAGATCTCGTGCGGCGTGTCGGCCTGCGCGATCGCGAACGGCTCGCCGCGATCGACCACGTGTTCGCGAAGCTGCGCCGCGAACGCCTTCTGGAAGCTCGTGGCTTCCGCCGTGCAGGCCAGGTCCTTGCGTGCGCCCGTTGGCGCGACGGTACTCATTTCAGCACTCCCGAAGCCACCAGCGCGGCGTATGCGGATTCATCCAGGCCGGCGATGGACACGGCCACCTCCTGGTTGTGCTCGCCGAGCATCGGCGCCCGGTAGGCGGTGACTGGCTGGGCGGAGAAACTGACCGGCGTGCGCATGTGGCCGAACACACCCAGCCATGGATGCGGCAGATCCACCAGTGCGCCGCGTTCGCGCAGCATGGCATCGCCTGCCAGGTCCTCGATGTCCTGCACCTCTCCGGCCGCGATGCCCAGCGCCTGCAGTTGCTCCACCAGTTCGCGGCCATCCCGCGTGGCCGTCCAGGCGGGCAGTGGCTGTTCCCCGGCGAGCCTCTGCAGCGCGTGCATCTGCGCCGCATCGCGCAGCGTGATCGCCACCCAGCGATCCTCGCCGCGCACCGGATACACATCCTGGTGATGCACCTTCGCATCGGCATTGCCGGCGCGGCGCAGCGGATGGCCACGTTGCGCGGCAAGCAGGGCCTCATGCATCTGCTGCACGCAGATCTCGTACATCGAGGCATCGATGTGGCAGCCGGCGCCACCCTGGCGGCGGGCCGTCATCACGGCCAGCAGGCAGGCCGCCATCACATAGGGCACGATCACATCGCCATAGGGCACGGCGCCCGGCACCACCGGATCGCGATCCGCCCAGCCGGTCAGCCAGGTGCGGCCGGAAAGAGCCGCGCCGGTGCCATCCACTCCCCATTCGTGCGCCAGCGGACCGGTCTGGCCATAGACGCTCCCGGAGGCCATCACGATGTCGGGCCGCTGCGCAGACAGCTGCGCATAGCCCAGCCCGAGCTTGTCCATGGTGCCGGGCGAGAAGTTCTCCACCACGGCATCGGCCCACTGGATCAGCGGATCAAGCAGCGTGCGCGCGGCCGGGTTCTTCAGGTCCAGCGCGACGCTGCGCTTGGAGGTGTTCAGGTGCGCAAACCATGGCTTGTCGTCGGGATTGTCGGCGCGCGAGGCATTCACCTGCACATCGATGCGCGACAGGCAGGGGCGGGTGCGGCTCTCGATCTTGATTACATCGGCGCCCAGGTCGCCGAGGATCTTGGTGGTGATGGATCCGACCAGCGCCCAGGAGAAATCCAGGATGCGCAGGCCCGCCAGCGGACCGCCGCGCGCGCCGCGCGGACGCGGCCGCCATGCCGGCGCCGGCTCCGCGGCTGCCGTCAGCCGCGCGAAGCGTCCCGGCACCCGCAGCCCGTCCTGCTCCAGCCAGAAATCGCGCGCCCGCAGGTGCGCCGCATCGAGCACGGCCTCGGGTGCCTCGACCACGCAGGCGTTGATGCCGCGGCGCCGTCCCTCGGTGCGGATCTGCTCACTGGTGCGCGTGCGGAAGAAGGCTGCAATGGCCGCCTCCCATTCAGCGCGCGTTGCGGCCGGCAATGTCGAGCGGTTGTAGCGCAGCCAGTCCACGCCGCGCAGCGGATTGGCGACGCCGGCCTCGTCCATCCAGTCTGACAGCGCCTGGTTCGCCGGCGCGCCGAAGCGCCCGGTCATCAGGCTGTGGAAGCACCAGCCATCGGCCAGGGCCCAGATGCAGCGCACCGTCGCACGGCCATAGTTCAGCGCACCGCCGACGCGATGCAGCTTGCGATGGTCGAACTGCCACACCAGCACGCCATTGACATTGCGGCTGAAGGTCACTTCCTGGATGGAGACATCCACATGCTGCCCGCGGCCGCTGTCGAGGCGTGCGTACAGCGCGGCCATGGCGCCGGCTGCCGCCACCATCTCGGCGTGGAAGGTGCAGGCATCCAGTGCTTCCTTCACCGGTGCACGGTCCGGCTCGCCGGTGAGGCGCAGCGCGCCGCCCATCGCCGAAGCCACCAGCTCGCTGCCCTGCCAGCGTGAGCGCGCCGAGCCGCTGCCGAACGGCGTGACTGAAACATGGATCAGCGCCGGGTTCCATTGCGCAAGCAGCGCGCGCGTCACGCCCTGGTCGGCCAGCTGCTCAAGGCCCGCGTCTTCGACCAGGATATCCGCGCCGGCCAGCATGTCGCGCGTCGGCCGGCCGTGCACCAGGTCCGCGCCGAGCGAGGCGAGCAGCCGGCAAAGCGGACCGTGATGCATGTCCCCCAGCGCCAGCACGCGCATTCCGGCCAGCGGCTTCATGCCATCTCCTCGCCGCAGAACCGGGTCACGGCCTGCAGTGCGCCATCCTCGGCAGTCCACTGCGCATCGGGCAGCACCAGCAGCGGGATGCCGGCCTCGCGCAGCGCGCGCGTCTGCGCCGGCACCTGCCATGCGGAGGACTCATCCTCGCGGCTCAGCCACAGGATCACCGCCGACGCGCGGCTCTCGCGCAAGCGCGCCAGAAGCTGCGCGGCCCGGTCGACGACCGCACGCGGTCCGCTGGCATGGCGCTGCAGGTGACGCGCGATGCGCATCGTCGGCGCTTCGCTGCCGTCTTCGATTGGCGGGCCCAGCCGCGCCGGGCCGCACGGATGCAATTCATCCACGATGCAGGCGCCACCGGCGTCCACCGCGCGGTGCAGGCGGTCGTCCGGCGGCATGCTGCCGGCCAGCAGCACGCGCCGTGTGGCCGGCCGGCCCGGCAGGGTGGCCGCACCCATCCAGCGCGTGGCATCGCTCCACAATGCCGCGCGCAGCATCCGCTCGTGCACCGCGCCGGGACCGCCGCGCTGCACCTGCAGGCGGGCCAGTTCGCCGCGCAGCTGGTTGGCCCGCCCGAGCGCCGCAGGCCATGCGTCTGGCGCGATGCCCAGCCTGCCGGCCATTGCATCGAGCGCCGCGGCGGTATGGACCACGCTGGTCTCGCGCGGCACCAGGGCCACATCGAGCATGTGCACCGATGGACCCTGCAGCCGTCCCCGCGCCTGCAGCTCGCGCACGTAGTAACACAGCCGCTGCGCGGCATCGTCGGCGCGCGAGAACACCACGGCGTGCAGTCCATCGAAGGCGCCGGCGAACCACTGCTCGAGGATGGAGCGCGTCCAGCCGGGGAAGCTGGACTCCAGCCACCGGTCGGCGGCCGGGGTGGGCGCATCGGCCCGCCAGGGCAGGTGGCCGAAGGGTCGGCCACTGGCCAGCAGCAGTTCGACCGGAATGTCGCTGCCGACAAAGCCGATGCCGGCCTCACGCAGCGGCGCCAGCGGCGCGGCCAGGATCTGCTCCCAGGGTTGCAGTTCAGGTTGGTTCATCATGAAAGCCATGCGGGAAGGCCGAGCGCCAGCACCGGGAACAGCACCAGCAGCACCAGGTGTACAAGGTCCGCGGCCAGGAACGGCAGCACGCCCTTGAACACCCGCGCCAGCGGCACGTCCGGCGCGACGCCGCGGATGACATACAGGTTCATGCCGATGGGCGGATGCACGAATCCGATCTCCATCGCACGCACCAGGAAGATGCCGAACCAGATCGGCGACAGGCCCATCTGCGTCACCAGCGGCAGCAGGATGGGCGTGGTCAGCAGCATCAGCGCCAGGCCGTCGAGCACCGAGCCGATCAGCAGCAGGAACACCGCCACCAGCAGCATGGTGCCGACCGGGCCCATGCCCAGGTCCCTGAGCCCCAGGCCGATGACGTCAGTCAGGCCGGTGATGCTGATGAATGTGGAGAAGACCAGGGCACCGATGATCACAAGGTAGATCAGGCCGCTGGTCTTCAGCGTGTCTTCCAGCGCGCGGCGCAGCGTGTCGAATGACAGCCGCCGCCGGCGGATGCACACCAGGAAGGCACCGGCCGCGCCGACCGCGGCGGCCTCCGACGGCGTCACCCAGCCCATCGCGATGCCGCCGATCACCGCGAGGATCAGGATGCCGATGTCCAGCATGCGCCACAGCGCGGCGCGGCGCTCGGCCCAGCTGGCACGCGGCAGCCGCGGCGCGATGCCCGGGCGCCACTGCACCAGCAGCGCGATGACCAGGAAGTAGCTGAGCATCTGCGTCAGGCCCGGCACGATGGCGGCGGTGAACAGCGCGCCGATCGACTGCTCGGCGATGATGCCGAACACGATCAGCGCGCCGGATGGCGGGATCATCTGCCCGAGCGTGCCGCCGGCTGCCACCGAGCCTGTGGCCAGTGCATCCGAGTAGCCGCGCCGGCGCATTTCAGGCAATGCCACAAGGCCGATGGTGGCGGTGGTGGCGAGGCTCGAACCATTGATGGCGCCGAACCCGGCGCAGCCAGCCACCGAGGCAACGGCAAGGCCGCCACGGCGATGCCCGAACATGCGCGCCGCCACATCGAAGAAGTCGCGGCTGGCGTTGGCTGCAAAGCACAGGTGTGCCATCAGCATGAACAGTGGCAGCGTGCCCAGTTCATAGCGCGTCACGGTCTCGAAGAACACCACGCCGGCCTTGATCAGCGCCGGCTCCAGTCCCAGCGTTGTGATCAGCCCGACCAGGCCCACCAGTCCCAGGCCGATGCCGATGGGCATGCCCATCACCAGCAGCAGCAGCAGCGCGCAGATGCCGAGCAGCGCGGGTGCGATGCCGCTCATTTCCGTCTCGCCAGGTGCCACGCATCGCGCAGCGCCAGCAGCAGCAGCCAGGCGGCGGTCAGCACCGCCACGATGCGCAGCGGCCGGTAGGGCAGGTGCCAGATCTCGCTCTCCTCCCGCGCATGCCAGAGGTCCACTGCAATCCACAGGCTGCCGGCCAGCAGCGCCAGATGGACCAGTGCCGACGCCACCGCGTTCAGCAGCGTCAGCGCGGCGCGCGTGCGTCCGGTGGTGCGTTCGAGCAGCAGGTGAACGCGCGCATGCGCCTGCGCGCGCGTCGCCACCACCAGTCCGCCGCAGGCCGCAAACAGCACCGCCGCCTGCACCAGTTCGATCGAACCCGGCAGTGGCCAGCGCACCTGCCGCCCGAGCATCGCCACCGTGTCGACCAGCATCGCCAGCAGCAGTGCGCTGCCGGCGACCCAGACCAGAAGCTCCTGGCTGCTGATTCGCCTCATGCGCACATCCACAACTGGTCGGTGATGCGGTGCCACTGGATTTGCGGCAGCCCGGCCTCTGCGCCGATGCGCCGCAGGTAGGCGATCACCGCATCGGCGCGCGCATCGCCGACGCACACCGGCCGGCCGGGCGGTTCCACATGCACCGGGATCACGCCGGTCTGCAGCGATCCATCCACCCCCCAGCGCACCACACCCAGCACCGCATGCACGGCCTCCGGATGAAACGGCGCCAGCGTGTAGCGCGGATCCGGCTCGAAGCCGAACATCTCGCGCCGCTGCCGTGCCCATTGCGCGCGCGCGGGGTGCGACTGGTTCATCGAGAGCGCATGCGTCACCACGCAGCCATTGCCCAGCCCGTGGAACACCGGCCGTCCGCCACGGCAGGAAATCCCGCGCAGGATGTGCGCGTGATGCGCAAGCACGATCTGCGCGCCGGCGTCCTGCGCCGCCTGCACGATCTGCATTTCATAAGGTGCGATGTGGGCGGGCGTGTGCACGATGCCCTGGTGCAGCGCGACCACGACCAGGTCTGCCGAGGCACGCGCTGCCTGCACGTCTTCGGCCAGCAAGGCCAGTGCACGAGGATGCATGCTCACGATCTGCGCGCGCGGCGTGACCGGGCTGCCATCGCGCGTCATCACCGGCAGGTAGCTGCAGCCGGCGCGCGCCTCGCCAGCCCATGCCGCCTCGGGCCCGACACAGTTGTAGCTCAGCAATGCCACGCGCCTGCCGCCGCGCTCGAGGATGGCGGCGCGGCGCGCCGTGGCGAGGTCCGCGCCAGCGCCGGCATGCGAGATGCGCAGTTGATCCAGCCGCCCGATGGTGTCGGCGAGGCCTTCGGCGCCGCAGTCCATGATGTGGTTGCCCGCCAGCGAGACCGCGTCAACGCCCGCGCGCTGCAATGCGTCCAGGTTTTCCGGCGGTGCACCCGGGGCCGGCACATCCGCAGCCAGTTCGGCGCCGCGCAGCGTATGCGGCACTTCCAGGTGGCCGATCACCAGGTCCGCCCCAGCCAGCGCCGGTGCGATGCCCGACAGCCAGTGATCCGGTTCCGGCACGTCGAGCACCAGGTCGCCAGTGAACAGCAGCGTCAGCTCGCGCGGCGCCCCGGTATCGGGACCAGCAGGCATCAGCGCGCCGGGCCGGCGTCGAGCGGCAGCGATTCGCGCCGCGGACCCTGCGGTGCCGGCAGGTTCTTGCGCTCGATGGTCCAGCGCTCGTCGGCACAGAGACGACATTCACGCCCCGCGAAGTCCCAGCTGGCATCCGCATCGGCTTTCAGCTGCCAGTCGAGCCAGCGTGTGCTCACCCGTGCCCATTCACCGCCGTCGGGTTCGGCGAAGGTGCCGCCATGCCCCACCGGCGTCGAACCGAAGAACACCGGCAGGTGTTCGATGCGCTGCACGTCGTCGACGGCATTGGCGTGGGCGATGTCCTCCGGACCGCCGGTGAGGTAGAGCAGCGGGCCGTGCAGCCGCGCGAGCTGCGACTTGTCGATCTGCACGCCGCTGCGGCCGCCCGGCCGGATGTAGATGCCGCTGGCCAGCACCAGCGTGGTGCGGATGCGCGGATCATGCGACACCGCCAGCGCCTGCAGGCCACCGCAGCTGTGGCCCCCCACGGCAATGCGCTGCAGGTCGATGCGGCCCTGGAACGGGCCGCCGTCGCGGCTGTTCTCAAGCGTTGCCCAGTCGATGGCCTGCAGCATCTGCTCCGGCTGGGTGGGATCTGAAGTCCGGGCCGGAGGTCCGGCCGGCGGCGCCGCATTCGCCGCGGAAGGACCAGGTGCGCCGGCGCCGGGGGGAGGGGCGGGCCGCGCCGCGGTTGCACGCGGCTCGCCCAGCGCAATCACGAAATAGCCGCGCGAGGCGATTTCGCGCAGGTATGCCGCATGCGCCAGCCCGTTGTCGCTGCAGCCGCCATTGCCCCAGACATACAGCGGCATCGCCTGCGGTGGAAACTGCACCGGATGGTAGAGGGTGTGCCGTGGCAGCTGCGCTGTGGTCGCTGCGGTGGCCGGCCAGGGTCCGCTGCCGCCCGGTTCACCCACGGCGGCGGCCATGACCCGGCCGGCCGCGCCGGCGACGAGCAACGCGGCAAGACACCATTGCGACCTGAAGCGCTGCATGCCAGCTCCTTGCGGGACGCCTAGTTCGCGTAGTTCTCCGCGAAGGATGGATCACAGTCGTAGGCGCGCACATGATCTCCCTCGACGCGATTCCAGGTGATGAAGCGGGCGCCCTTGTTCTGCAGCATCACCGGATCTTCGAACTCCTGCGTCGCCAGCAGCTGCTGCCCGTCCGGCGACAGCCGGAAGCGCTCGGTCACGCGGATCTGGTCGCTGTGGTCCAGGCCGTTGTTGGTGACGGTGGCTTCCTTCAGGTGGATGGTCTCCACCACCAGCGTGTCACCGTCCCAGTGACCGATGGAATTGCCCACCTTGGTCTTCGGTGCGTCCGGCGGCAGATGCTCGCGGCCATCGGTGAAGATCACGCGCGCCATGTCGAAGTATTCAAGGCGGATCACCGTCATCTCGGTGCCCTGGAAGATCTCGATCGGGAAGGGGCCCTGCATCGCATAGACGATCGAGGGAATGCGGCAGGTATTGGCCACCGTCATGTCGTCCTCGATCTTCCAGGCTTTCGCCGCGGCCTCGGCCTGCGGCGTCAGCTGCAGTCCGCCGAAGTCCAGCGGACCATATTCAGGCGCACCGGTGTCCTGCAGCACCACGGCTTCAGGATCAAGCCTGGACTTCAGCACCTCATCCTCGACGGTGCGGGTCAGCATCCAGAAACCGGACAGGTCCGGCCGTTCCGGCTGCTGCGGGGGCGCGGCGCTGCCACCGCATGCGGCCAGCAGCAGCAGGGCCATGGCGCCGGCGGCGGCTCCCGTCCGGGCCACAGTGCTCACCGGACCTCCGGCGTTTCGAAGGGAATGCCGATCGGCGTGCCATCGGCCATCGTCACCTTGCGCATGCGCATGTAGCGCGATCCGTCGCGGGCGCGCCAGCCTTCCAGCACGATCCTGTCGCCCGCCTTCAGGCTGTCGCGCTTCCAGCCGCGCCGCTCGAGGATGGAAGGCGAATTGGTCTCGGCCTTCCACTCCACGGTCTTGCCATCCTCGACCGCATCCACGCGGATCAGCCCGTGCGGATTGCGGAAACTGAACTCGGTGACCGTGCCGTTCACCTTCACCACGCCCTGCTCGTTGTCGAAGAACACGGCGAAGGAGTGGTGGGCGTAGGCGGCCATGCTCGCAAGAAGCGTCGCTGCGAGGGAGGCCAGGACAACAGCCCGTATGCGCATCTGCATGATGAACCCCGTTGATTGACGTGAATGGCCCGCCTGACGGCAGCGCGGGAGAAGTCTAGTGAGGGGGGCAGGCTGCGACCAAGTCCTGCGTTGCCGCCTCATCAGACGTCGCACGTCTGGTCGCAGGGGAGGCTTGTGGTGCCCGTGGTCCGAATCGAACGGACACGACCTTGCGGCCGGCAGATTTTGAGTCTGCTGCGTCTACCAGTTCCGCCACACGGGCCGTGGGTCGGGGAAGGGCGCAGATGTTATGCGATTTTTGCGTTGCAGGCTGCGACCAGATGGCCGGCTGGCGCATCCTAGGGAGCATGAGCAGTGGTTTTCTTGCCATCACGCTGGACCGGGACTGCCTGCGCCGGGCCGGCGGCGGCGACCGCGAGGCGCAGCGCGAGGTCTACGAGGCCACCGCCGGACCGGTGTTCGCGCTGATCCGGCGGCTGGTGCGCGGCCGCGCGGCGGCCGAGGACGTGTTCCAGGACTGCATGATCACGCTGCTCGATCGGGTCGGTGACTATCGCGGCGAGGCGCCGTTCGGGGCCTGGGTGCGGCAGGTGGCGGTGCGGCATTGCCTGATGCACCTGCGCTCGCCATGGCAGCGGGCGCGGCGGGCGCTGCGCCTGGAGCCATCCGACGCCCCGGCGCTTGCCGGCCAGCACGATCACCACATCGATGGCGGGCACGAACTGCCGCTGGCGGAGCTGATCGACCTGGAACGTGCGCTGGGGCAGCTGCCGCAGACCGCGCGCGCCGTGGTGTGGCTGCATGACGTCGAAGGCCTGCGGCATGAGGAGATTGCCGCCCTCTATGGCCGCAGCGTGAGTTTTTCCAAATCCCGGCTGGCGCGCGCGCATGCGCTGCTGCGCGCCGCGCTGGATGAGCCACCGGCGGCGGCTTTGCCGGCCGACAGCCTTGCAGCGCAGGGACCATTGCCATGACCACTTCAATGCATCTGCCGGCCCTCGCCGGCGGCAATGAGACACCGCCCTTCGGCTTCGATGAATTCGAGGCCCGCCGCGCCGCAGTCCGCCATCGCCACCGCACCGCCGGCTGGAGCGCGGCGGCCGCACTGGGCGTGCTGGCCATCGTGCCGGTGCTGGCGGTCATCACGCGGCCGGCGCCCTCGGCGCATGTGCTCGGCCCGCCGCCCGGCGCGATGACGCCGCTGGCCGATGTGTTCCAGCAGCCGCCGGCGCTGGTGGACATGAGCCGCTTCGCAGTCACCGCCGAGCTGGAGGACTACATCGCACTGCTCGATGCCGAGATCTCCGCCGCGCGCCTGACACCGGTGCCGCGCGAAGAGCTGCGGCGCCTGGAAGCCACGCGCGCCGAGCTGCACGAATCCCTGCAGCATGTGGCGCGTGCCCATTCGGTGCTCGAACTGTGATGGTGATGCCAATGCGCAAGACGATGGAGAAACCGATGATTCCCCGCATGAGATCGCGTTCCGCGTTGCGTCCCTGGCTGCTGGCATCGCTCGCGCTGGCTGCCGCGGCGCCCGGTCTTGCGCCTGCGGCCGGTGCCGACCTGGAGTGGACCGTGCGCGACATGGAACTGCGCATGGAGCAGGAGCGGGCGCAGCGCGAGATGGCACAGCGCGAGTTCGCGCAGCGCGAGGCGCTGCGTGGCCAGGAGGAATCCATCCGTCGCCTCGAGGAAGCACGCCGCCGCCTCGAGACCTCCACGCGCGAAGTGGCCGAGCTGTCGACTGAGCTGGGCCGCAGCTATCCGATCTGGGCGCCCTCGATCACGGCCAGCGCGCCGCCACCGAGCGCAGTGCTGGGCATCTCGGTGGCGAATGAGCCACGCCAGGACGGTGCGCCCGTGCGCACGGTGAGCCCGGGCGGTCCGGCGGAGGAAGCCGGTATCCGCGCCGGCGATGTCATCGTCTCGCTCGACGGCACCGAGCTGGCGAAGCAGGGCGATCCGGGCCGCGCGCTGGTGGATTTCATGCGGCAGGTGGAGCCGGATCGAAAGCTGCGCGTCGGGCTGCTGCGCGATGGCACGAAGATGGAAGTGCAAGTGACTGCGCGCCCGACCCCGCCCGACATGCTGCCCGGCGCACTGCGCCAGCGCTTCACGGGCGAGCCGGCGCGGGCGCCACGGCTGGTGGAGCAGATGCGGCGCAACGCACAGGCCGCCCCGGGCGCCGGCTTGCGCCTCGATGGCATGGAATTCGCCACCGTGTCCAGTCGCCTGGGGCGCTACTTCGGGGTGGTCTCCGGCGTGCTGGTGGTGCGCGCCGGGTCCGGGTCGCCATTCCAGCTGCAGGATGGCGACGTCATCCTGTCCATCGACGGCCGCACGCCCACCACCGCCCAGCACGCCGCGCGCATCCTGCGCTCCTACCAGCCGGGCGAGAAGGTGAAGCTGCGCGTGCAGCGCGACCGCAAGGCCATCGACATCGACACCGCCGCGCCGCGCGACTGACCGCGGCAAAGTCCTCACCAGCGCGGCCGGCGCCGTCGATCCGGCAGCAGCGCCTCCCGCAATGCCGCCGGCCATGGAGTACCATGCCGCCGCCTCATGCTGCGCGCCGATTTCGCCTATGACCTGCCGCCCGAGCTGATCGCCCAGGCACCCCTGCCGCAGCGTTCCGCGAGCCGCCTGCTGTGCCTGGATGGCGCCACCGGCGCGGTGGCCGACCGGCATTTCACCGACCTGCCGTCGCTGCTGAAGCCCGGCGACCTGCTGGTCTTCAATGACACGCGCGTGGTGGCCGCAAGGGTGTTGGGCAGCAAGTCCTCCGGTGGCCGCGTCGAAGTCTTCCTGGAGCGCGCCGTGGCGCCCGATCGCGCCTGGGTGCAGCTGCGCGCCAGCAAGGCCATCCGTGCCGGCATGCCCATCCACACCGCCGGCGGCGAAATCCAGGTGGTCGGCCGCGTGCAGACGCCGGCCGGCGACCTGTGGGAGATCCGCACCCCGGGCGATGCGCTGGCCTTCTTCGAGACGCATGGCGCGGTGCCGCTGCCGCCCTATATCACCCGCGACGCCGACGCCGCCGATCGCGAGCGCTACCAGAGCATCTTCGCGCGCGAACCCGGGGCAGTGGCCGCGCCCACCGCCAGCCTGCATTTCGATGCGCCACTGGTGGCGCGGCTGGATGCCATGGGCGTGCGCCGCGCTCTGGTCACACTGCATGTGGGCGCCGGCACCTTCCAGCCCATCCGCGTCGAAGAGGTGTCGCAGCATGTGATGCATGCGGAAACCTGGGCCGTGCCGCAGTCGCTGGTCGATGCGGTGCAGGCCTGCCGCGCCGCTGGCGGCCGCGTGGTGGCCGTGGGCACCACCGTCACGCGCGCGCTCGAATCCGCTGCGGCCGGCGGAGCGCTTCAGGCCGGCGCCGGCGAGACCCGCCTGTTCATCACCCCGGGCTATGCTTTCCGCGTCGTCGATGCGCTGATCACCAATTTCCACCTGCCGGAGTCCACCTTGCTGATGCTGGTTGCCGCCTTTGCCGGCCGTGACAATGTGCTGGCCGCCTATGCCCATGCCGTGCGGCAGCGCTACCGTTTCTTCAGCTATGGCGATGCCATGTGGGTGACCGCAGCGCCCGCCGCGGCGGCGCCATGATCCATTTCGAGCTGCTGCGCAGCGAGGGCTCAGCGCGGCGCGGCCGCCTGACGCTGGACCGCGGCGTGATCGAGACCCCGGCCTTCATGCCGGTGGGCACCTATGGCACGGTGAAGGCGATGACGCCGGAGGAACTGGAAGGCCTCGGCGCGCAGATCATCCTCGGCAACACCTTCCACCTGATGCTGCGTCCCGGCACCGAGGTGATCGACGCGCATGGCGGGCTGCATGGCTTCATGCACTGGCAACGGCCCATCCTCACCGATTCGGGTGGCTTCCAGGTGTTCAGCCTCGCCGGCCTGCGCAAGATCAGCGAGGAGGGCGTGCGTTTTGCCTCGCCGGTGGATGGCAGCCCGGTGCGCCTCACCCCCGAGGATTCGATGGACGTACAGCGTTCGCTGCGCTCGGACATCGCCATGTGCTTCGACGACTGCACGCCCTGGCCGTCCACCGAGGCGCAGGCGCGCGATTCAATGGAGCGCTCGATGCGCTGGGCGGCCCGCTCGCATGCTCATTATTACCGCGATCCGGATGGCGGCCCGCCGGGCAACCTGTTCGGCATCATCCAGGGTGGCATGCATGCGCCGCTGCGCGAAGCTTCGCTGGAAGCACTGCTGCGCATCGGCTTCCCCGGCTATGCCGTCGGCGGGCTGGCCGTGGGCGAGCCGGAGGAGGTGCGCCTGGCCGTGTTGGAAGGCATCGAGCCGAAGATCCCGCGTGACCGGCCGCGCTACCTGATGGGCGTGGGCCGCCCCGAAGACCTGGTCGCCTCGGTGGCGCGCGGCATCGACATGTTCGATTGCGTGATGCCCACCCGCCATGCGCGCAACGGCCACCTGTTCACCCAGGACGGGGTGATCAACATCCGCAATGCTGCGCATGCCCGCGACACAGGGCCCATCGATGCGCAATGCGGCTGCTACACCTGCCGCCATTATTCCCGCGCCTACCTGCGGCACCTCGACAAGTGCAACGAAATCCTGGGCGCGCGGCTCAACACCATCCACAACCTGCATTTCTACCTGGAGCTGATGCGCCAGGTGCGCCAGGCGCTGGATGAGGGGCGGTTCGACGCCTTTGCCCGGCAGGTGCTGGGGCGGCGCGCCGGCGCCCCGGCGCCGGCATGACAGAATCCGGCCGATCGGGCCCGCACAGCCGGTCCGGGCTTGTCCGGGACGCTGTGGCATAATCCCCCGCCGATTTTTGCGCCGAACAGGAATTGCCATGAGCCTGCTGATCTCCCAAGCCCACGCCCAGACCACCGGTGCCGCGCCGCAGGGACCTGGCATGCTGAACATGCTGATCCTGCCGCTGATGCTGGTGGTGTTCTACTTCCTGCTGATCCGTCCGCAGCAGAAGCGCCACAAGGAGCACCAGGCCATGCTGTCGAAGCTCGCCGTGGGTGACGAGGTGGTCACTTCCGGCGGCATGCTGGGCCGCATCACCGAGGTCAGCGACAGCTTCATCTCGGTGGAGATCGCCGACGGCGTGCGCATCAAGGTGCAGCGCCAGCAGATCACCCAGCTCGTCCCGAAGGGCACTTACAAGAGCGTCTGACAGCCATGCTCGAATTTCCGCGCTGGAAGTACATCCTCGTCGCCGTCGTCACGCTGTTCGCGCTGGTGTTCGCCGCGCCGAACTTCTTCGGCGAGGATCTCGCCGTGCAGATCGAGCGGCGCGACCGCGCGCCCATCGACGAGATCGGCCTGGAGGGCATCGTCCAGGCGGTCGAGCAGCGCGATGTGGACATCAAGCGCTCCTACGTCGACAACGGCCGCGCCATGCTGCTGTTCGACGAGGTCAGCAACCAGCTGGCCGCGCGCGATGCCATGGACGAGGTGCTGGGCGCCAACTTCCGCTATTCGCTGGCGCGCGCGCCGCGGGCGCCGGAGATCTTCGGCAGGCTCGGGCTGCGGCCGATGCCGCTGGGCCTCGACCTGCGCGGCGGCCTCTATCTCCTTTATGAAGTGGACGTCAACGGCGCCATCGCGCAGCTGCTCGACGCCTACGAGCAGGATTTCCGGCGTGCGCTGACGGCGGCCAACATCAGTGTTGCCGACGTGCGCCCGCTGCAGAACGACGACAACCTGCGCAACGGCATGCGCATCTCGTTCGCGCCCGATGTCGACCTCGATGCGGCACTGGTGGCGCTGCGCCGCGCCGTGCCCGATGCCAACTTCAACGTCGGCGGCGGCAGCACCCCCTACGTCGACGCCACGCTGACCAATGCGCAGCTGACCGAGCGACAGCGCGGCGCCATCGAGCAGAACATGGTCACGCTGCGCAACCGCGTGAACGAGCTGGGCGTCACCGAGCCCATCGTGCAGCAGCAGGGCGCAAGCCGCATCGCCGTGCAGCTTCCCGGCGTGACCAACTCCGCAGAGGTGAAAGACATCCTCGGGCGCGTCGCGACGCTCGAATTCCGCCTCACCGACACGCAGAACAACGTGACCGAAGCCGTGCAGCGCGGCCGCGCGCCGCTGGGCTCGCGCCTGGAATACCACCGTGCCGACGTCAATGGCTACCGCCAGCCCACGCTGCTGAAGCGCGAGGTCATCGCCACCGGCGACCAGCTGGTCGGCGCCACCTCGGCGGTCACCCAGGACGGCCCCAGCGTCCAGGTGCGGCTGAACGCGCAGGCCGGCGATGAGATGCTGCGCATCACGCAGTCCAACATCGGCCGCCCGATGGCGGTGGTGCTGATCGAGCAGACCAGCGAGGCCTACATCGACGCCGACGGCGAGGAGCAGGTGCGCACCGTGCCGCGGCGCGAGGTGATCAGCGAGGCCACCATCCGCGGCGTGTTCAGCAACAACTTCAACATCACCGGCCTGACGCAGGTGGAGGCCCGCGAGCTGGCGCTGCTGATGCGCTCCGGCCAGCTGGCCGCGCCGCTGCGCGCGGTCAGCGAACGGCCCATCGGTCCCTCGCTGGGCCAGCAGAACATCCAGGCCGGCGTGAAGGCGCTGCTGATCGGCGCCGCCGCGCTGTATGTGTTCATGATCCTCTACTACCAGATGTTCGGCGTGGTGGCCTGCGTGGTGCTGACCACCAATGTGGTGCTGCTCACCGCGCTGCTGTCGATGATGAAGGCCTCGCTGTCGCTGCCCGGCATCGCCGGCATCCTGCTCACCGTCGGCATGGCGGTGGACGCCAACGTGATCATCTACGAGCGTGTGCGCGAGGAACTGCGCAACCGCGTCTCGCCGCAGGCGGCCATCCGTGTCGGCTTCGACAAGGCCTTCTCGGCCATCTGGGACTCCAACCTCACCACAGCCATTGCCGGTGTGGTGTTGTGGGTGTTCGGCACCGGGCCGATCCGCAACTTCGCCATCGTGCTGGTGCTGGGCATCGCCACCTCGATGTTCACCGCACTGCTGGGCAGCCGCGCGCTGCTGACGCTGATCTACGGCGGCACACGCCGCCCGACGAAGCTGGCCATCGGCTGATCGTCGGCTACAGGGGAAACAACAAGTGGAATTCTTCCGCGCTCAGACCAACTTCCCGTTCATGGCGACGCGGCGCATCTGGTATGTGCTGTCGGCCATCCTGATGATCGCGTCGCTGACGCTGTTCTTCACCCGCGGGCTGAATCTCACCGTCGACTTCACCGGCGGCACCAATGTCGAGGCCACCTTCAGCCAGACCGCCGATGTGGAGCGGGTGCGTTCGGCACTGGAAGAAGTCGGCTTCAATGAGCCGGTGGTGCAGGCCTTCGGCAGCGCGCGCGACATCTCAGCCCGCCTGCCCCCCGACGAATCGCTGTCGGCAGAGGAGGCGCGCGAGCGCGTCGAGACGGCGCTGCGCGGCATCGACCCGGCGGTGGACATCAAGCCGCTGGAGTTCGTCGGCCCCCAGGTCGGCGAGGAGCTGCGCAACAGCGCCATCTGGGCGCTGCTGCTGACACTGCTGCTGGTGTTCTTCTACATCGCCTTCCGCTTCCACACCTGGCGGCTTTCGGCTGGTGCCATCCTGGCGCTGTGCCACGACCCCATCCTGATCATCGGCTGGTTCGCGCTGATGCAGACGCCCTTCGACCTGGCCGTGGTGGCGGCACTGCTGGCGGTGGTGGGTTATTCGCTGAACGACACCATCATCATCTTCGACCGCATCCGCGAGCGCTTCGAAGCCACGCGGAAGCTCGAGCCACGGCTGGTGCTCGACCAGTCGATCAACCAGACGCTCTCGCGCACCATCATGACCAAGGTCACCACGCTGATCGTGGTGGTGGCGCTGCTGGTGCTGGGGGGTTCGGCGCTGAACGGCTTCTCCCAGGCACTGGTGATCGGCATCATCGCCGGCGCCTATTCGTCGATCTACATCTCCTCGGCCGTGGCCCTCGACCTGGGGCTGAAGGCCGAACACCTGTTCCCGATGGCGCAGACCCGCGAGGTCGATAGCCTGCCCTGATGATGGAACTGCTCACCGATCCGCAAGCCTGGCTTGCGTTCGTCACGCTATCGGCGCTCGAGATCGTCCTCGGCATCGACAACATCATCTTCATCTCTGTGCTGGTCGGGCGCCTGCCGCCCCACCAGCGGGCGAAGGCGCGCAATTTCGGCCTGCTGCTGGCGATGGGTTCGCGCATCGCTCTGCTGCTGTCGATCGTGTGGCTGATCGGCCTCACGCGCCCCTGGTTCACGGTGCTGGACAACGAGATCTCCGGCCGCGACCTGGTGCTGATCCTGGGCGGCCTGTTCCTGCTCGGCAAGAGCGTGCTCGAGATCCACCACACCCTCGAGGGGGCCTCGGATGACCCGAAGGCGGTCAAGGTGTTCTCCAGCTTCATGCTGATCATCGTGCAGATCGGCGTGATCGACATCGTGTTCTCGCTCGACTCGGTTTTCACCGCCGTGGGCCTGGCCGACCAGGTGCCCATCATGGTGGCCGCCATCATCGTGGCGGTGCTGGTGATGATGCTGCTGGCCGGCCCGATCTCGAACTTCGTCGATGCGCATCCCACGGTGAAGGTGCTGGCGCTGGCCTTCCTGATCCTGGTGGGCATGGCGTTGGTGGCCGACGGGCTCGACACGCATGTGCCCAAGGGCTACCTGTACTTCGCGATGGCGTTCTCGGTGTGCGTCGAGATGATCAACCTGAAGCTGCGCAAGGCGCTGGACCGGCGCCGCTAGCGACGCCTGCTTCGGAGTGCGTCCGGCCACCGCGATCCGGTGGCTGGATTTGGGCGCGCGCCAATCTATACTCGGGCCTTCATCCGCACGCCCTGCACAGGAAACGGCTCCGCCATGAAACACACCCGCAATGGCCTGCTGGCCGGCATGATCGCAGGTCTCGCACTGGTCACGGCCTGCTCCTCCGGCGGATCCGGCGGCGCTGCCGGCGACACCATCCGCATCGGCGAATTCGCCTCGCTCACCGGCAAGGAGGCCACCTTCGGCACCTCCTCGCACCGTGGCACGCTGCTGGCCATCAAGCAGATCAACGCCGCCGGCGGTGTGCTGGACAAGCCGCTGCAGCTCATCCACGAAGACAACCGCAGCCTGCAGGGCGAGTCGGCCACCATCGCCAAGAAGCTGATCACGCGCGACAACGTGGTGGCGCTGCTGGGCGAGGTGGCCTCCGGCCGGTCGCTCGAGGTGGCGCCGATCGCGCAGCAGTACCGCATCCCGATGATCACGCCGTCGTCCACCAACCCGGACGTCACGCGCACCGGCGACTACATCTTCCGCGTCTGCTTCACCGATCCCTTCCAGGGCCGGCTGCTGGCCAATTTCGCGCGCGATTCGCTCAAGGCGCAGCGTGTGGCCATCCTGTCTGACGTGTCGCAGGCCTACAGCGTGGGCCTGGCGCAATATTTCCGCGAGCCCTGGCTGGCCGCCGGTGGCACCATCGTTGCGGACGAGAGATACAACGGCGGCGAGAAGGACTTCAAGGCACAGCTCACCACCATCAAGGCCGCCAATCCCGACGCCATCATGGTGCCTGGCTACTACACCGACGTGGGCCTGATCGTGGCGCAGGCGCGCCAGCTCGGCATCGAGGTGCCGCTGTTCGGCGGCGACGGCTGGGAAGCGCCGCAGCTGATCGAGATCGCCGGCGCGAAGGCGCTGGAAGGCACCTATTACTCCACGCACTTCTCGCCGGAGAGCACCGAGCCGCTGTCGCAGCAGTTCGTCGAGGCCTACAAGGCCGAATACGGCGGGCAGGTGCCCGATGCCATGGCCGCGCTGGGCTACGACGCGGTGCGCGTGCTGGCCGATGCCATCGGGCGTGCCGGCAGCACCGACAGCCAGGCGCTGCGCGATGCGCTGGCCGCCACCAGCGGCTTTGCCGGCGCCACCGGGCTGACCACGCTCGATGAAAACCGCGACGCGTCGAAACCGGCAGTGATCATCACGGTGCGGGACGGGAAGTTCCAGTACGTGGAGACCATCTCGCCCTGACGCTGACGGCCACGAGACGCACGTGACCGAGCTGCTGCAGCAGGGACTGAACGGCCTCGCGCTGGGGTCGATCTATGCCCTGATCGCGCTGGGCTACACCATGGTCTATGGCGTGCTGCGCTTCATCAACTTCGCGCACAGCGAAGTGTTCATGGTGGGGGCGTTCTCCGGATACTTCCTGGCGCGCGTGGCGCCGCCCGGGCCGCTGGGCAGCCTCACCGTGCTGCTGGGCGCCATGCTGATCTGCGCGCTGCTGGGGGTGCTGATCGAGAAGCTGGCCTACCGGCCACTGCGCGGCCGTTCCACGCTCACCGCACTGATCACCGCCATCGGCGTGTCCCTGCTGCTGCAGAACCTGGGCCAGCGCATCTTCGGCGCCAACCCGCGCTCGTTCCCGGCGCTGTTCCCGCTGCAGCACTACGAAATCGGCGGACTGGTGATCTCCAGCGCGCAGCTGATGGTGTTCGCGGTCACGCTGGTGCTGCTGTTCGCGCTGCGCTACATCGTGCTGCACACGCAGATGGGCATCGCGATGCGCGCAGTGTCGCACAACCAGACCGCCGCCTCGCTGGTGGGCATCAACAACGACCGGGTGATCTCGTTCACCTTCGCGCTGGGCTCGGCGATGGCCGCGGCCGGCGGCATCCTCTATGCCACCAACTATCCCTCCATCGATCCGCTGATGGGCACGCTGCCGGGACTGAAGGCCTTCGTCGCGGCGGTGCTGGGCGGCATCGGCAACATCGCCGGCGCCGCGATCGGAGGCCTGGTGATCGGCCTGGTCGAGACCACGGTGGTGGGCCTGGGTGGCTCCACCTTCCGCGATGCGGTGGCCTTTGCAGTGCTGATCCTGATCCTGCTGCTGCGGCCCACGGGCCTGCTGGGCAGCGGGCAGGCGGAGAAGGTCTGATGCCGGCGCGCGCACAGCTGGTGCTGCTGGCCGCGCTGGCGGCGGTCATGGCCGCGTCGGCGATGTCCGGGTTCTACAACCCGTACTACCTCGACATCGCGGTGACCTGCGGCATCAACGTGACGCTGGCGGTGAGCCTGAACCTCATCAACGGTTACACCGGCCAGTTCTCGCTGGGCCATGCCGGCTTCATGGGCGTGGGCGCCTATGCCGCGGCGGTGCTGACCACCAGTGCCGGCGGCGTGATGCTCAGCTTCTTCGGCGGCCAGGAATGGCTGCTGTTCACGATTGCGCTGCTGGCCGGCGGCATCGCCGCGGCGCTGGCCGGACTCGTGGTGGGCGTGCCGTCGCTGCGTCTGCGCGGCGACTATCTCGCCATCATGACGCTGGGCTTCGGCGAGATCATCCGCGTGGTGCTGCAGAACATCGATGCGGTGGGCGGCGCGCGCGGACTCACCGGCATCCCGGGCTACACCACGCTGGGCTGGGCGCTGGGCATCGCGGCGCTGACCACCTATGCGGTGTGGGCGATGGTGCATTCGAGCTGGGGACGGGGTTTCCTCGCCGTAGCCGATGACGAGATCGCCGCCGAGGCCATGGGCATCAACACCACGCGCTACAAGATCACCGCCTTCCTGGTCGGTGCATTCTTCGCCGGCGTGGCCGGCGGCGTGTATGCGCATTTCCGGCAATACATCGCACCGCAGGGTTTCGGCTTCGAGCGCTCGATCGAGATCGTGGTGATGGTGATCCTGGGCGGCATGGGCAACACCGCAGGCGTGATCGCCGCGGCCATCCTGCTGACGCTGGCCGGCGAGCTGCTGCGCGGCTTCGGCGACCTGCGCATGATCTTCTATTCGCTGCTGATCGTGGTGCTGATGATCATGCGGCCGCAGGGGCTGTTCCGCTGGGGCCCGCGAGCCCGGAAGCTGGCGCCATGACGGCCCTGCTGGCGCTCGACCACTGCACGCTGCGCTTCGGCGGCCTCACGGCCGTGAGCGAGCTGTCGTTCGAGCTGCCCGAAGGCCAGTTGATGGGACTGATCGGGCCCAACGGCGCCGGCAAGACCAGCGTGTTCAACCTGATCACCGGGGTGTATGCGCCCACCTCGGGCACGCTGCGGCTGGGCGGGCAGTCGCTGGCGGGACGCAAGCCGTGGCAGATCGCGCGCCTGGGCGTGTCGCGCACCTTCCAGAACATCCGCCTGTTTGCCTCGCTGTCGGTGGCCGACAACGTGCGCGTGGCCTTCAACCGGCACCTGCAACATCGTGCCGGCGGCTCGCTGCTGCGTCCGCCAACCTTCCGTCAGTCCGAGGCCCGGGTGCAGCAGCGCACGATGGAACTGCTCGAACTGTTCGACCTGGCGCGCGTGGCCGACGAGCCGGCGCGCAGCCTGCCCTATGGCAGCCAGCGCTGCGTGGAGATCGTGCGCGCGCTGGCCACGCAGCCGCGACTGCTGCTGCTCGATGAGCCGGCCGCCGGCATGAATCCCACCGAGAAGCTGCACCTGACCAACCAGATCGCGCGCATCCGCGAGCGCTTCGGCGTCACCGTCCTGCTGGTGGAACATGACATGCCGCTGGTGATGCGCATCTGCGAGCGCATCGTGGTGCTCGACCACGGCGTGAAGATCGCCGATGGCACGCCGGAGGCAGTGCGCGCCGATCCGAAGGTGATCGAGGCCTACCTGGGCGAGGAGACGCCGGCCACGGCGTCCGGCTGAAATGCTCACCATCGAGTCACTGGCGGTCAGCTATGGCGCGATCCGCGCATTGCACGGCATCTCGCTGACGGTGCCGGAGGGCGCCATCGTCACGCTGATCGGTGGCAACGGCGCCGGCAAGAGCACCACGCTGCGCACGGTGTCGGGCCTGCTCCGCCCGCAGTCCGGCACCATCACCTGGTGCGGCGAGCGCATCAATGGCATGGCGCCGCATCGCATCGTGCAGCGCGGCCTGTGCCAGGTGCCCGAGGGGCGCATGGTGTTCGCCAACCTCACCGTGCGCGAGAACCTTGCGATGGGGGCGTATCGCGTGCGCGACGCGGCAGCGGTGCGGCGCGAGCGAGATTTCGTGTTCGGCATGTTTCCGCGGCTCGCCGAGCGCGAGAAGCAGCTGGCCGGCACCCTGTCGGGCGGCGAGCAGCAGATGCTGGCCATCGGCCGGGCGCTGATGGGCCAGCCGCGCTTCCTGATGCTCGACGAGCCCTCGCTCGGCATCGCGCCGCTGCTGGTCAAGGCCATCTTCGCGCGCATCCGCGAGATCAACCAGACCCGCCGCATCACCATGCTGCTGGTGGAACAGAACGCGAACCTGGCGCTCGAGATCGCCAGCCACGGCTTCGTGCTCGAATCCGGCAACGTGATCCTGCACGACGACTCCGCGACGCTGCGCGCCGACCCGCGCGTGCGCAGCGCCTATCTCGGCGGCTGATCGTGAAACGTCAGGGCAGGCCGGCGCGCATCGGCATCGGGCTGGATTTCGGCACCTCCAACTCCGCGGCCGCGTGGTTCGACGGCGAGCGCCTGCACCGCGTGGTGCTGGACGCCACCGGTCCCATCCTGCCGACGGCCATCCACCTGGATCGCGGCTATGCGGCCATCACCGGCAGCGGCGCGATCGAACGCTATGTGGAGGAGAACCGCGGCCGTCGCGTGGAGCTGGTGGCCGAGGTGCTGGGCGAATCGGCCTCGTCGGTGACCGGCAACGCAACCGGCGAGGACATCTCGCGCCTGCAGACCGACCGCAATGTGGTGTATGGCCCGCTGCAGGACCGCACCTTGCCGGGCCGGCTGTTCCTGGGTCTCAAGCGCCTGCTCGGCGATCCGGACACCGAGCGCCTGTCGGTGTTCGAACGCAACTATCGCCTGGTCGCGCTGCTGACGCCGATCCTGGTGCACATCCGCGAGCGGCTGCAGGCGGCGGTGGGATCACCGGTGCCGCCCCTGCATGCCGGCCGGCCGGTGACCTTCGAGGGCCGCGCCGGCAATCGCGACGCGGTGGCGGTGGCGCGCCTCAGCGAGGCCTATACCCATGCGGGGCTGGCCGTGGCGCAGTTCAATCCCGAGCCGGTGGCGGCCACGCTGTCCTGGCTGCACGGCACGCAGCACCGGCAGGGCATCGCGCTGACGGTGGATTTCGGCGGTGGCACGCTCGATCTTGCCGTGGTGGGCTTCGATGGCGACCGCTTCGAGGTGCTGTCCACCCATGGCATGGCGCTGGGTGGCGACCGCATCGACCAGCTGATCTTCGAGCAGATGCTGTTCCCCGAGCTCGGCAAGGGCGAGCGCTGGGTGCGCGAGGTGGAAGGCCGGACCATCGACACGCTGTTCCCGTTCCACGAGTTCGAGGCGCGCATCATCAACTGGCCCACCACCTTCCTGCTGAACCAGAACCAGACCCGCGCGATGGTGGTGGACCGCATCGCGCGCGGCGGGCCTGCGGCGGTGAAGTTCCAGCGCCTGCTCGACCTGATCACGTTCAACTACAGCTACAACTGTTTCCAGGCCATCCGCCGCGCCAAGATCGAGCTTTCGAGCCGCGAGGAAACCAGCATCGACATCCCGGAGCTGAACCTCAATGTCCCGTTCACGCGTGCGCGTTTCGATGCCATCCTCGAACCGGTGGTGGCACGCACGCGTGAGTGCGTGGAGATCGCACTGGAAAGGGCCTGCATCACGGCGGGTGAGGTGGACGCGGTGATCCGTACGGGTGGAACTTCGGAGATCGTCGCGGTGCGTGCCCTGCTGGAATCATTGTTCCCGGGTCGCGTCGAGGGGCACGATCCGTTCACCAGCGTGGCGTGCGGGCTGGCGATCGCGAACTATCACACGCGCCGTTGACAGGACCGATTCTTCAGGCCTGTTGCCGGAACCAGTGTTCCAGGGTCCGGGGGTCTTTCACAGCCATCTCGCACAACTCCAGCAGGTCTTCGCCGCTGCGCCCGTCGAGCGGGATCTCGTTCTTCTCCGGTTGCAAGATCCGCAGCGCCGTGTAGTGAAACAGGTCTGCCAGCGGACTCGGTGGGTTGGATCCCGCAGCGACCTCGATGGCCGATGCGCGTTGTGCGGCGGAGAGCTTGCCTTGCAGGCCAAAAGACTTTCCATCGCGATTGACGATGGTTAGAACGACCTTCGGCGGGGCCAGCGGAAGGCGCCGCGTGCGCAGCAGCTCGCTGCAGTCCGCCAGGAGGCTCGCCGTGACCTCTTCGTGGAGGGCCGCCAGCCATCGCGATCCGCTGACGCGTATGGCCTTGCCACCGAGACGCCAGCGGATGGCGAGCACGTGGTAGAGCTCGTGCACGGCAATGTAGGCCTGGCGTGCCGGGTCTGCCTTCGAATCGATGAACAGCGTGAGATAGTGCGGGCGGCCTTCCCGCCACTGGATCTGCCTCGCCATGTCGAAGCTGCTGGGCGGGACCTGGTGAAGTTCCACATCAACGTAGATGGATTCATCCGGCCAGAAGCTCTTGATGGCGGTGTCGATCGCCGTGGCGACGGTTTCAGCCAGCTGCTGATGACCTGCTTCCTGCGCGTGAGCCTTGATCTCCACGGTGACGTGTTCCAGGGATACGAGCGCCGTCACCTTTTCGGGAATGGACGTGGCGGTTCCTCCCCGCACTGCCGCTCCGGGCAGTAACGGAAAGGACCCGATTCCCCGCCCGCCATTTCTATCCCGGCAATGTAGTTGCTCTGGACATTGGGTTCGCGGGAATCGTCGGAAGAGCTGGTGATGTCGAGGCCACCCAGGCCCGAATCATAGGCCTGCAATGCAGAGCGTTCGGAGGACGGAATGGCCGGAGGGCCATGCCCCAGGAAAATCATGATGGCTGCGCCTATTGCGAGGCCAGTGACCGCGGCTATCCAGCCCGCTCTCCCATTTGCCATCCACGCCCCGTCCCTGGAACCGTTCAAGCCTGGCGCCCGATATTACGCCACCCACTGCCGCCCGCGGATGTTCTGCAGCTGCCAGGGGTTGTCCACGTCGAGCTTTTCCGGAAACAGCTCGCCGCGACCCTGCAGCGGCGTCCACGTGGTGAACTCGCCATGCATCTTGCCCAGATAGGGCTCGGCGATGGCCAGGCATTCCTCGAAATCCATCTGGTCCGGCTCGATCAGGCCGCGCCGCGGGTGGCGGATGGCCCACACCGTGGCGGACAGCGCGCCGGCGACCACCTGCATCGTGGTGGCGTTGGCATGGGGCAGGTTGCGGCGCGAGTCTTCGATGGTGAGCTGCGAGCCATACCAGTAGGCATTGCGCGAATGACCGGCCAGCAGCACGCCGAGCTCATCCATGCCGGCGACGATGTCTTCGCCCAGCCGGCGGCTTGATGACTGCATCTTCCAGCCGCGGCCTTCCAGTTCCATGGCCGACAGCATGGCGTCGTCGCAGGGGTGGTACACGAACATCACGCTGGGGCGATAGGCGATGCGGCCCGCTTCGCGCAGCGTCAGCAGGTCGGCGATCGAGAACACCTCGTCGTGCGTGATCAGCATGCCCTGGTAGCCGCCCACCGATGGGGTCCACGCGCGGGCGAAGGTGCCGCAGCCGGGGCGCGGCAGGTACAGCGTGCGCGAGCCGGAACGATGCTCGCGCGCGCGTCGCGGCAGCTTTTCCTCGTGCGTGCCGATGGAAAGCTCCACCGGCTGCATCAGCTCGCTGACGAAGCCTTCGATGGACCAGGTGTTGATGAACTCGCCATGGCGCTTGGGACGATCGCTGGCCTGCGTGTCGCGCTCGGCGATCTGGATCACCTGGATGCCCAGGTCGCGCGACAGCTGCGCCCATTCCACATCGGTGGCGGGCTTCGTGGTGCCGCCGCGCAGCGTGCTGTCGAGGTCGAGCAGCGCGCGCTTGACGAAGTGCGACACCAGGCCCGGATTGGCGCCATGGTCGACCACCGCGGTGGGAGCGTCTGGCCCGAGCTCGGCGCGCAGCTGCAGCGCCTTCTCGCGGATCACGAAGTTGGTGCGCCCGCGCATCTCGACCATGGGATTGTCGTAGACACCGGGCCAGGGCTCGATGGAGCTGTCGACATACAGCGCATTGCGCGCCGCGCAGAAACGGATCACGTCGGTGCTGGACACATTCACCGACAGGTTCAGCACCAGGTCGCCGGGACGCACATAGCGCCCCAGCAGGCGCGCATGGTTGCCGGGCGTCAGGTGGGCATGCACGAAGTCCGCGCCGCACTCGCGCGCCAGGCCGCGACCCTGCTCGTCGGCGGAGAGCACCACCAGTGAATCCTCGCCTGCAAGGCGCACATGGCGGCGAAGCAGCGGCAGGACACCCTGGCCGATGCTGCCGCATCCGAGCATGACGACGCGACCGGGAAAGTCCACGGCATGATGAGCTGCAATGGGCATGGACGAGAGTCTAACCTCTGCAGAGGTTGAAAGGCCAAACCATTCAACATGCTCAAAACGCCTGATTTTTCCGTGCTTGCGCGACATCGCACAGTCCGGCTGCAGTCGTATGCGTGAGAATCCATCAGGACAGCGGGAAATCGTTCGGGCAGAAAGGCAGTGGTTGTCGCACACAACGAAGCGGAGTCGGGCGGACTCTCCAACGAAGAAATGATCGCGCGCGTGGTGGCACTGTCGCAGGACATGCGCGCGCATGTGATCGGCGCGGTGGACCGCATGCAGGAGATCAACCGCGGCATCCACCTGCTGTCGATGAACGCGCGCATCGAGGCGGCGCGCGCCGGTGCCGCCGGCGCAGGCTTTGGCGTGGTGGGCCAGGAGCTGACACGTCTTTCCGGCAACATGCGCGATGCCGCATCCAGCCTGATCCGTGAATCGCAGGACCGCGGCGCGGACCTGGATGCCGTGTTGCGCGTGCTGAACGAAGACGTGGTCGCGAGCCGCCTGTGCGACCTGGCCTTCAGCGCCATCGACATCGTCGACCGCAACCTCTATGAGCGCAGCTGCGATGTGCGCTGGTGGGCCACCGAGCCTGCCGTGGCGCGCGCCCTGTTGCAGCCATCACCCGAATCACTGCGCCATGCGGCCCGCCGGCTGGGGCAGATCCTCGACTCCTATACCGTCTATGCCGACCTGGTCATCGCCGACACGCGCGGGCAGGTGGTCTGCAACGGCCGGCCGGCGCGCTATCGCAGCGCGGGCGCGCGTGTCGAAGGCAGCGAATGGTTCCGCTCGGCGATGGCCACGCGCAGCGGCAGCGAGTTCGGCTTCCAGTCGATGCACGATTCTGAAGTGGTGGATGGCCAGAGCGTGCTGGCCTGGTCCTGCGCGGTGCGCGATCCGGATGCGCCGCACCGCGCGCCGCTGGGCGTGCTGGGCATCCTGTTCAAGTGGCGCGCACTGGGGCAGACGGTGGTGGAGCAGCTGCCGCTGTCAGACGCAGAGCGCGCGCGAACCCGCGCCTGCCTGGTGGATGCTTCCGGCCGCATCCTTGCCGACACGCGGCCCGGCAACCAGGCCGTGCTTGATTTCCCTGAACGCACCGCGCTGTTCCGGGGTCGTCGCGGCGTGGTTTCCACGCAGGTCGGCGGCCGCCCGGTGCTCATCTGCCATGCGGCATCGCCGGGTTATGAAACCTATCGCACCGGCTGGCATGCACTGCTGCTGCGGGAGGCGAGCGGTGCCCGCCGCAACATCCATGCGCCGGGCTGCTAGAGCCCCATCTCGCGCAGCTCGGTCGTCAGGTGTGGCGCCAGCGTCTCGAGCAGCTCGTTGAACACCCGCGGCGTGCCCGCGACGATGTTGCCGTTCTGCTTGTATTCGGCGCCGTCGAGCGTCGCAATCAGGCCGCCGGCCTCGCGGATCAGCAGCGTGCCCGCCGCCGTATCCCAGGCGCGCAGCCCGAATTCCCAGAACCCGTCGATGCGGCCCGCGGCCACATAGGCCAGGTCGAGCGCGGCAGCGCCCGGGCGCCGCAGGCCGGCCGCGCGCTGCGTCACCGCCTTGAACATGCCGAGGTATGCATCGAGCAGGTGCAGGTTGTCGCGATAGGGGAAGCCGGTGCCGATCAGCGCGCCATCCAGCGAGCGGCGGCTGCTGACGCGCAGACGGCGGTTCTCGAGGAAGGCGCCGCTGCCGCGCGAGCCGGTGAAGATCTCCTGCCGCATCGGGTCGTAGATCACGCCATGCTCGATGCGGCCGTCGATCTGGCAGGCAATGGACACCGCGAAATGCGGATAGCCGTGCATGAAATTGGTGGTGCCATCCAGCGGATCGATGATCCACACGATGTTCGAATCACCGCGCGTCTCGCCGCTTTCTTCGGCGAGGTAGCCATGGCTGGGATAGGCATTGCGCAGCGTCTCGATGATGGCCGCCTCGGCGGCATGATCGACGCTGGTGACGAAGTCGTTGTGGCCCTTGACGGTGGATTCGACGCCTTCGAAGCGCGTGAAGCCGCGGATGATGATGTCGCCGGCGCGACGCGCGGCCTTGATGGCGGTGTTCAGGTAGGGATGCATGGATCGGTCTCGCGGGCCATCGGCAACGGCGCGCTAGAATAGCAGAGGCGCGCACAGCGCCCGTCCCCGGATTCCTACATGCTGACCGTCCATGAATGATCTGCCCATCCGCTTCGTGCTGGTCGACACTTCCCATCCCGGCAACATCGGGGCGGTGGCACGCGCAATGAAGAACATGGGCCTCGCCGAGCTGGTGCTGGTGAATCCCCGCGAATTTCCGCATCCGGAGGCAACCGCACGTGCCTCCGGCGCCGACGATCTGCTGGCGCGGGCGCGCGTGGCCGCAACACTGCCCGAGGCGATTGCCGACTGCGGCCTGGTGTTCGCCACCACCGCGCGCACGCGCGAGCAGTACTTCCGCGTGCACGAGGCGCGCGAGGCCGCCGGCCGCATCGTCGAAGCGGCGCGCAGCGGCGCGGGCGCCGTGGCGGTGGTGTTCGGCACCGAGCGCTTCGGCCTGTCGAACGAGCACCTGCTCTCGGCGCATGCACTGCTGCGCATCCCGGCCAATCCCGCCTACGAATCGCTGAACATCGCGATGGCCGCGCAGCTGATCGCCTACGAGATCCGCATGGCCGCGCAGCTGCCGGCCATGCCGGCGCAGCGCGAGGCACCGCTGGCCACGCCGCAGCAGATGGAAATGTTCTTCGCCCACCTCGAGGCCGTGATGACCGAGGCGGATTTCCGCGACCGCACGCAGAGCGGCACGCACCTGATGGGCCGCATCCGGCGCATGTTCAACCGCGCCGAACTCGATGCCAACGAGGTGAACATCCTGCGCGGCATCCTCACCGCCGTGCAGAATCGCCGGCGTCGCGCCGGGGAGGGCCATTGATGGGGCGTCCGCGCGCAACGGCATGAGCGTCACGGAAGACCCCATCTACCTGGACCATGCGGCCACCACGCCGGTGCTGCCGGAGGTGGCCGCGCGCATGGCCGAGGTGCTGGCGATGCGCCTGGGCAATGCGGCCGCGGACCATCCCGCCGGCCATCGCGCCCTCGACCTGATCGAGCAGGCGCGTGCCGACGTGGCGGCGCTGGTGGGCTGCGATGCGGCCGACATCCTGTTCACCTCCGGCGCCACCGAGTCGAACAACCTCGCCATCACCGGCACGGCCCGCGCGCGCCTTGCGGCCGGCGCGAAGCCGCACCTGGTGTCGCTGGCCACCGAACACCGCTCGGTGCTCGAACCGCTGCGCGCGCTGGTCATCGAGGGCGCAACGCTCAGCCTGCTCAAGCCCGATGCGCAAGGGCTGCTGCAGCCGGAGGCGCTGCAGGCGGCGCTGCGCCCGGACACCGGGCTCGTCTCGCTGCTGCATGTGAACAACGAAACCGGCGTGGCGCAGGACCTCGACGCGCTGGCCAAGGTGTGCGCCGCGCACGGCGTGCCGCTGCATGTGGATGCCGCGCAATCCGCCGGCAAGCTGCCGCTGTCCACCGCCGGCATCGCGCTGCTGGGCTTCACCGCCCACAAGCTCGGCGGCCCGCAGGGCATCGGCGCGCTTTACGTCGCGCCCGCGCACCGCATGCAGCTGCGGCCACAGATGCTGGGTGGTGGCCATGAACGCGGGCTGCGCGCCGGCACGCTGGCCACGCACCAGATCGTGGGCTTCGGGCTGGCCTGCCGGCTGGTGCGCGAGCGCCGAGAGCAGGAGATGGCGCGCCTCACGCAGCTGCGCGAACGGCTCTGGCAGGGACTCTCGGACCTGCCCGGCGTGCTGCGCAATGGCCGCCCGGGCGCGCCGCACATCCTGAACATCACCTTCGCCGGCGTGGAGGGCGAGAGCCTGTTCCGCGGCCTGCCCCAGCTTGCGCTTTCGACCGGCTCGGCCTGCAGCTCGCAGAGCGGCGAGCCCTCGCAGGTGCTGCGCGCGCTGGGCCGCGACACCGAGCAGGCGCAGAGCTCGCTGCGCTTCAGCTTCGGCCACGACACCACCGCCGCGCACATCGAGGCGGCCATCGCCGCCGTGCGCCGCGCGCACCAGCGCCTGTGGCAGGCGTCGCCGGCGCGCCCCGCGCCGCATGCCGGCCAGACGGGCGAGTGGTGGCTGGGCGAGGCCGGGGCCGAGCGCCTGGGCGCCTGGGTGCGCTTTGCAGTGCGTGTGGAAGCCGATGTGATCCGCCAGGCCGAAGCACAGTGTTACGGCTGCCCGCACACCGCTGCCGCCTGCAGCCTTCTGTGCGAGCAGATGCGCGGTCAGACGCTGCACTTCATCGAGCTGGGCACGCCGGACCTCTGGCGGCAGGCCGTGCAGGCACCCATTGAAAAACTTGGCCGAATGCTCATTATCGAGGATGCACTGAACGCACTGCGCCCCGTGAGCTGAATTATGGCCATTTCGCTGACCGCCGCCGCCGCCGACCGAGTCCAGAAGTATCTTGCCGCCCGCGGCAAGGGGCTGGGACTGAAGCTGGGCGTGCGCAAGACCGGCTGTTCCGGCTTCGCCTATGTCATCGACTACGCCGACCAGGCGGCCGCGAACGACGTGGTTTTCGAGGATCGCGGCATCAAGGTGTTCGTCGATCCGGACGCGCTGGCCCTCATCGACGGCACCACCGTCGACTTCGTGAAACACGGGCTGAACGAGTCATTTCGCTTCCAGAACCCCAACGTGAAGGGCGAGTGCGGCTGCGGCGAAAGTTTCAGCATCTGAAAAAGCTTTAAGAAACCGGCACTTCCGCAGTCCCGGAATTTGCCGGCGCGGGCTTGCAACAGGTAAAATCCGGCACTTTTTCACAACTGCCGGAGTACTTTCCCCATGGCGCTCGAGCGCACTTTTTCGATCATCAAGCCCGATGGCGTGGCCCGTAACCTGATCGGCGAGATCTATCGCCGCTTCGAGGCAGCCGGCCTCACGATCGTGGCCTCCCGCCTCACGCACCTGTCGCGTGCCGAGGCCGAGGGCTTCTATGCCGTGCACAAGGCGCGCCCGTTCTTCAACGACCTGGTCACCTACATGATCTCCGGCCCCGTGGTGCTGCAGGTTCTCGAGGGCGAGAACGCCGTGGCGAAGAACCGCGAGATCATGGGCGCCACCGATCCGAAGAAGGCGGACAAGGGCACCATCCGCGCCGATCTCGCCGAGAGCATCGAGGCGAACACGGTGCACGGTTCCGACTCGCTCGAGAACGCCGCGATCGAGATCGCGTATTTCTTCCGCCAGACCGAAATCCACTCCCGCTGACGCGATGGCTGACGCGCGCATCAACCTGTTGGGCCTGACCCGCCCCGAACTCGAAGCCTGGTGCATCGAGCGTGGCGGCAAGGCCTTTCGCGCGCGTCAGCTTTTCCAGTGGATCTACAAGCGCGCCGAAACGGATTTCGACGCGATGACCGACCTGGCCAAGTCCTTCCGCGCCGAGCTGAAGGAACTGGCCGGGATCCGCCTGCCCGAGATCATCACGCGCCAGGATGCGGCCGACGGCACCGTCAAGTGGATGCTGAAGGCCGGACATGGCACCAACCAGGGCATCGAGATGGTCTACATCCCCGAGGTGGGAAGGGCCACGCTGTGCATCTCCTCGCAGGTGGGCTGCGCGATGGACTGCAGCTTCTGCTCCACGGCGCAGCAGGGCTTCAACAGCAATCTTGCCACTGCGGAGATCATCGGCCAGGTGCTGCTCGCGCAGCGCGAGCTCGGCTTCAAGGCCGGTGACGACCGCATCATCAGCAACGTGGTGCTGATGGGCATGGGCGAGCCGCTGGCGAATTTCCGCAATGTGGTGCCGGCGCTGCGCATCCTGCTCGATGAACTCGGGCTCGATTTCTCGCGCCGCCGCCTGACGCTTTCCACCAGCGGCCTGGTGCCGCAGATCTACAAGCTTGCCGAAGAGGTCAACGTGGCGCTGGCCGTGTCGTTGCACGCGCCCGACGACGAGCTGCGCAACCAGCTGGTGCCGATCAACCGCCGGCACAACATCGCAGAGCTGCTCGAAGCCTGCTGGCAGTACATCGACGAGGCCAATGGCCGCAGCATCACCTTCGAATACGTGATGCTCGATGGCGTGAACGATTCTCCGGCCCAGGCCCGCGCGCTGGCGCGGCTGCTGCGGGGGCATCCGGCCAAGGTCAACCTGATTCCATTCAATCCCTTTCCGGGAACCGGCTATCGTCGCTCGCGGCCCGAAGCCATCCGGACCTTCCTCGACCAGGTACTGAAAGGTGGAGTCATGGCGACAATCAGGAAAACCCGCGGCGATGACATCGATGCGGCCTGCGGCCAGCTGGCCGGCCGCGTGATCGACCGCACCCGCTCGCGCCTGGGCAGCAAGCCCGTCGCGGTGCCGGTGGTGGCGCAGGCTCCGGCCGCAGTGCCCGGAGCCCGGGCATGAGCCGCGCTGCGCTGTCGGTGGCGTTCCTGGCCGCGGTGCTGCTGGGCGGCTGTGTTACCGGCGGCGGACGCCCGGTCGATGCCGCGGCCGCCGCCGATGCCAATGTGAAGCTCGGCGTGGCCTACATGAACCAGGGCAACATGGCCATGGCCAAGGAAAGGCTCGAGCGTGCCGAGCGCCAGGATGGGCGCAACCCCGAGGTGCAGTTCGCGCTCGGCGAGCTCTACAACCGCCTCGACCAGCCGCGCGAGGCCGACCGGCACTATCGCAATGCCATGCAGCTGGCGCCCGACAAGCTCGAGATCGTCAATGGCTATGCCACCTTCCTGTGCACCAGCGGCGAGGTCGACCGCGCACTGGCCGAGTACGAGAAGCTGATGCACAACCCGCTCTACAACCGCCAGCCCGCGGCCGCCACCAACGCCGGAATGTGCCTGCGCGACCAGAAGCGCCATGCCGATGCGGTGCGCTATTTCGAAACCGCGCTGGCCAAGCAGCCGGACTGGATCGACGCCGTGGTGCAGCTGGCCGACGTGCAGATCACGCTCGGCAATCCGGCCGCCGCGCGTCGCGCCGTCGACAACTTCCAGTCGATGCGCAATTCGGCCACGGTGCTGCTGCTCGGCGTGCGTGCCGCGGTGTCGCAGGGTGACTGCAGCGCCGCCGAGGTCTACTCGCGCAAGCTGCGCAGCGATTTCGGCAGCTCGCGCGAGACGCTGGTGCTGCTGCCCCAGGTGATCGGTTCGTGTGCGAGGTCCGCGGCGCGTGAGTGAAGAGGAATCCGGTTCCATCGGCAAGCAGCTTCGCGCGGCGCGCGAGCGGATGGGCCTCGGGGTGGCGCAGGCTGCCGAACAGCTGCATGTCGACGAGAAAGTGATCGACGCCCTGGAAACCGGCGAGTTCAAGCAGCTCGGGCCTCCGGTCTATGTGCGTGGCCACCTGCGCCACTATGCCGACCTGGTCGGCGAGCCTTCTGCCACCGGCCGCTATGAAGCCCTCAGCGCCGAACCGCCTGACCTCACCACCGGGCCGCACCGTCCCGGCACCGCGCGGCCGCCGCGCCGCCGCTGGCCGCTGATCGTGTTGGCGGTGGTGCTGGCGCTGGCCGTGGCCATCTGGTGGGCTAGTGGAGTCAAGCTGAATTGAGTGCCGATCGCCTCGCCGCCATCCGCGGCATGAACGATGTGCTGCCCGCCGATATCGGCGCCTGGCAGCACCTGGAAAAAGTCACGCGCGAGCTGTTCGCCGCGTATGGTTTCCAGGAAATGCGCGTGCCGGTGGTGGAACACACGGCACTGTTCAAGCGCGCCATCGGTGAATACACCGACATCGTCGAGAAGGAGATGTACACCTTCACCGACTCCGGTGGCGACAGCCTGACGCTGCGGCCCGAGGGCACCGCCGGCATGGTGCGTGCGGTGATCGAGAACGGCATGCTGCGCGGCGCACGGCTGAAGCTGTGGACCTCAGGTCCCATGTTCCGCCACGAGCGGCCGCAGAAGGGCCGCTACCGCCAGTTCCACCAGATCGACGTGGAGTGCTTCGGCTTCGCCGGCCCCGACATCGACGCCGAGGTCATCGCGATGAGCGCGCGGCTGTGGAAGCAGCTGGGCATCTCGCGCGTGAAGCTGAAGATCAACTCGCTGGGCACGCCCGCGTCGCGTCGCGCCTATCGCGACAAGCTGGTGGAATATTTCAACCAGCATGCCGATGTGCTCGACGAGGACAGCCGCCGCCGCCTGACCGGCAATCCGCTGCGCATCCTCGACAGCAAGAATCCGGCGATGCAGGCGATGATCAGCGGCGCGCCTCTGCTCACCGAGCACCTGGACGACGAGTCGCGCGAACACTTCGACGGCCTGTGCGCGATGCTGGCCGGCATCGGTGTGGAATACGTGATCGACCCGCGCCTGGTGCGCGGCCTCGACTATTACTCGCGCACTGTGTTCGAGTGGGTCACCGACGCGCTGGGCGCGCAGGATGCCATCTGCTCCGGCGGCCGCTACGACGGGCTGATCCCGATGCTGGGAGGCGATCCAACCCCGGGCATCGGCTTTGCGATGGGCGTGGAGCGCGTGGTCGAGCTGATCCGCCAGGCCGGCACGCTGCCGCCGCCGCCATCCCCCGATGTCTACGTGATCGCCGCCGGCGAGCGCGCCACGCGCGCCGGCATCGCGCTGGTCGAGCGGCTGCGCGATGCGCTGCCGGCGCTGGCCTTCGAGATGAACCAGGGCGGCGGCAACTTCAAGGCGCAGTTCCGCCGCGCCGACCGCAGCGGTGCCCGCCTGGCGCTGGTGCTGGGGGATGACGAACTGGAGCGGGGCGCCGCGGCGCTGAAGCCGCTGCGGCAGGACGGGACCGCGCAGGTCGAGGTGACCCTCGACGAGCTGGCGGCGCGCCTGCCCGACGTACTCGATACACTGTAGGACTTGCAGCAAGGGGTGGGATAAGTGGAATTGTTGTCCGAAGAGGAACAGTGGGAACGCATGAAAGCCTGGGTGCGCACCAATGGCGTGTCCGTGCTGACGCTCACCGCAGTGATGCTGCTGGCCTGGTTCGGGTGGAAGTGGTGGCAGGATCGCGGCGAGAAGCAGTCGCAGGCCGCCGGCGCCGTCTACCAGAACGTGCTGGTCACCCTCGATGCCGGACGCCGCGACGAGGCCTTTGCACTGATCGAGACGCTGCGCCGCGAACATCCGGATTCGGTCTATGTGACCGCCGCCGACATGGTGGCCGCCACTGTGCACGTGGAGCAGAACGAGCTGGACCGGGCCGCCGAGCGCCTGCGCCGTGCGGCCACCAGCTCGCCCGATGAATACCTGCGGCCGATCGCGCGGCTGCGCCTGGCACGCGTGCAGCTCTCGCAGGGCCTGCACGATGCGGCGCTCGAGACACTGGGCACCGCGTCGATGGGCGAGCACGAGGCGGCGCGCCTGGAAGTGCGCGGCGATGTGCTGCTGGCCCGGGGCGAGCGCGAGGCGGCGCTGGCGGAATACCAGGCTGCGCGCGCGCAGCTGCCGGCCGTCGAGCTGGAACCGGGCGGCGTGGGTGAACTGCTCGACCTGAAGATCGCCGACCTGTCCGGTCCGTCGCTGCCTGGCGCGCCACTGCCGGGCGCGCCGGCGCCCGCGGCAACGCCAGCCGCCTCACCCGCACCCGCGGCTAGCGAAGCGGCGCCCGCCGCCGCAGCAGAACCGGCGACCGCCACGCCATGAAGCATCTGCCGCGCCTCGCACCTTTGATGCTGCTGGCGTGGCTGGCCGGCTGCGCGTCGAACGACACGCTGCCGCCGGCCGAGCTGACCGAGTTCCGCAGCACCGCCGACATCGAGCGGGTTTGGAGCGCCAGCATGCCCAAACCCGACCCGCGCCTGCGGCTGGGCCTCGGCGTGGCAGCGATCGGCGAGGCCATCGTCGCCGCCGGCCACGGCGGAGATGTGGTGGCCTTCAACCGCGCCGATGGACGGCGCCTGTGGCGCACCAACACGCGCCTGCCGCTCACCGGCGGTCCGGGTGCCGGCGACAACCTCGTGGTGGTCGGTTCCAACAGTGGCGATGTGGTCGCGCTCGATGCCACCACCGGCGAGGAGCGCTGGAAGACGCGCATCAACAGCGAGATCCTGGCCGCGCCCTCTGTGGCGCGCGGCACCGTGCTGGTGCGCATGGTCGACGGACGCCTGGTGGCCCTGCGCGCCAGCGACGGCACGCAGCTGTGGAGCCTCGAAGAAGAAGTGCCGCGCCTGTCGCTGCGCGGCACCTCGCGGCCGCTGATCACCGGCCAGCTGGCCGTGGCCGGCTTCGACAATGGCCGCGTGCTGGCCACGCAGCTCAGCGACGGCGCCACGGTGTGGGAACTCACCATCGCGCCGCCCACCGGCCGCAGCGAGCTGGAGCGGCTGGTCGACATCGACACCGAACTGATGGCGCGCGACAACAATGTCTACGTGGTCACCTACCAGGGCCGCGCGGCCAGCATCGATGTCCAGTCCGGCGAGGTGCTGTGGACGCGCGAGCTGTCCAGCTATGCCGGGCTCGACCTCGACGACACCGGCTTCTACACCAGCACCGCCGAGGGTGCGGTGGTGAAGCTTGGTCGCCTCGACGGCATCGAGGTCTGGCGCCAGGAGGCCCTGGTGCGACGCCGCCTGTCGCCCCCGTCAGTGCTCGGTCCGCTGGTGGCCGTGGCCGACCTGGAGGGCTATGTGCATTTCCTCGACAAGGAAAGCGGCACGCTTGCCGCGCGCATCCGGCCGCTGAGCGGGCGCGTGATCACCCAGCCGGTGGTGGTCGACGACATGCTGTTCATGCTCGATGTCGAGGGGCGCCTCGCCGCGCTGCGCATCAAGGCAGTGGGTGATGAGGCCAGCGGCGCGGTGGTGCGCGGCGCCAGCGGCGTCGATGGCGGTGGCGGCGGCGGGGGCAGGACCCCGGCCACCCGCACGCCGACCCGCACGCGTCCGGGCCTCTGACGGACGCACGCACGATGTTGCCGATCGTTGCGCTGGTGGGGCGGCCCAACGTCGGCAAGTCCACCCTTTTCAACACGCTGACCGGCACGCGCGACGCCATCGTCGCCGACGTGCCGGGCGTCACGCGCGACCGCCAGTACGGCTATGGCCGCGGCGGCGACATCCCCTGCGTGGTGGTCGACACCGGCGGCGTGGTGGTCAGTCCGCGCTCCACCGTCGAGCAGCAGATGCGCGAGCAGACTCAGCGCGCCATCGCCGAGGCCGACCGGCTGGTGCTGGTGGTCGATGGCCGCTCCGGTCTCACCGCCGACGATCGCGAAGTCGCGCGGCTGCTGCATCGCTCCGGCAAGCCGGTGGTGCTGGCGGTGAACAAGGCCGAGGGCGTGGATGCCGGCGTGTTCGCCGCCGAATTCCACCGCCTGGGCTTCCAGGAATGGCATGCCATCGCGGCGCAGTCCGGGCAGGGCTGCGCGGCGCTGCTCGCCAGCGCGCTGGAGGGGATCGAGGCCGTCGATGAATCCGCCGACGGGTTCAATGAGGCCGATGATTCCATCCGCATCGCGGTGATCGGGCGCCCCAATGTGGGCAAGTCCACGCTGGTGAATCGCCTGATCGGCGAGGAGCGCGTGATCGCCACCGACCTGCCGGGCACCACGCGCGATTCCATCTTTGTTCCCTTCGAGCGCGACGGCCGGCGCTTCACGCTGATCGACACCGCCGGCGTGCGGCGCCGCGCCCGCGTCGAGGACGCCGTCGAGCGCGCCAGCGTGGCGCGCACGCTGCAGGCGATTGCGGCCGCGCATGTGGTCATCCTCGTGCTCGATGCGCACCAGGGCATCGCCGAGCAGGACGCCTCAGTGCTGGGACTTGCGCTGCAGAAGGGCCGCGCGCTGCTGCTGGCGGTGAACAAGTGGGATGGCATCCCGATGGACCGCCGCGAGCAGGTGCGCAACGACCTTTCGCTGCGGCTCGACTTTGTGCCGTTCGCGCCGATCCATTTCATCTCCGCGCGCCATGGCACCGGCGTCGGCGACCTGGCAGGCGCCGCCATCCGGGCCTACGAGGCCTCGATGCGCGAGATGCCCACGCCGCAGCTGTCGAAGGTGCTCGAAAAGGCGCTCGAGGCGCACCAGCCGCCGCTGGTGCGCGGCCGCCGCATCAAGCTGCGCTATGCCCACCAGGGCGGGCGCAATCCGCCGCGCATCATCATCCACGGCAACCAGACGCAGCAGACGCCCGATTCCTATCGGCGCTACCTGTCGAATGTGTTCCGCGAGGCCTTCGACCTTTATGCCTGCCCGGTGATGCTCGAACTGCGCACCGATGCCAACCCGTTTGGCAATCGCGAACAGCGCGAGGCGGCGGAGCGCAAGCTGAAGGCGAAGAAGAAGGCCGGGCAGCGAAACGTCGCCAAGCGCGTGGCGCGCAAGAAGGTGGCGACGGGCAAGCCGACGCGTCGACCGCGTCCTTAGGCATCGCCGCCGTTTCCGTGCATCCCTCGCCGCAGGGGCGCACCGGCCGGGCTCAGCGCGGATCGATCAGCAGCGGACGCAGCAGCGCCGCCACCCAGTCCATGAAGGCGCGCACCCGCAGCGGCAGGTGACGCCGGTGCACGTAGAGCAGCGACACCGGCATCGGTTCGGCGTCGAACTGCGGCATCACCTGCACCAGGCCTGACGTGGCGACATCCCGGTCGCCGAACACCGGCACCTGGATCAGGCCATAGCCGGCCTTGCAGGCCGCATCGTAGGCGGCCGCGCTGTTCACGGTGATCGAGCCGGCAAGCGACAACTGGCGGTATTGCGCGCCATCGAAATATTCCCATCCTTCCGCCTGGCTGCCGAAGTGCGGCGAGTAGTGGATCAGCCGGTGGCCGGCCATGTCTTCCAGCGTGCGGGGCGTGCCATGGCGCGCCAGGTACTCAGCGCTCGCCAGCGTGACCACGCGCGCCCGCCCCAGTGGCCGCACGACCACGCCCGGATCCATCACCGTCCCCACGCGCACCACGCAGTCGAAGCCTTCGCGCAGCAGGTCCACGCGGCGGTCGGTGGCGCTGATCTCCACGGTGAGGTCCGGATGCGGATTGGTGAATTCCGGCAGGCGCGGAATCACGTGGTTCTGCGCCAGCCCCACGGACATGTCGATGCGCAGCCGGCCGCCGAGCCGCTGCGGGGATTGCTGGAACAGCGCGCCGAGCTCATCCGCCTCGCTGAGCAGGTCGCGGGCGCGTTCGTAGCAGGCGCGGCCATCCTGCGTGAGCTCGACGCGCCGCGTGGTGCGGTGGAGCAGGCGGGCGCCCAGCACGTTTTCCAGCTGCTGCACCGTGGCCGAGGCCGTGCCTTTCTGCATGCCCAGCGACTCCGCGGCGCGCGTGAAGCTGCCCAGTTCGGCGACGCGGACGAACACCCGCAGCCAGTCCAGTCGGTCCATCGGACAATTGTCATCGAAAAGAAAACAGTATGTCCATCGAGGGATGATTTATCGGAACGAAGCCGATCAATACGCTGCTTTCCACCCCCTTCACTGAACTGGAGAGCACCGTGAACAACCCCATCGCATTGATCACCGGCGCCAACCGTGGCCTCGGTCGCAGCGCTGCCCTGGCCTTGGCGGCCCGCGGCGTGGATATCGTCTTTACCTTCCGCGGCAATGCGCAGGAGGCGACGAAGCTCGTTGCCGAGCTCGAGGCGCAGGGTCGCAGGGCCGCCGCGCTGCAGCTGGACCTCGGGCGCCCCGACGGCATTCCCGCCTTTGTCGAGTCGCTGCGCGAGAAGCTCGCCACGCACTTCGGCTGCGACCGCATCCGCTACCTGCTGAACAATGCCGGCGCCGGCGTGAACGCGCCGATCGCCAGCACGACCGCTGCGCAGTTCGACCAGATGGTGAACGTGCACCTGAAGGGCACGTTCTTCCTCACGCAGGCGCTGCTGCCGCTGATCGAGGATGGAGGTCGCATCCTGAACGTGTCGAGTGGACTGACGCGCTTTGCGATGACGGGTTACGCCGCCTATGCATCGATGAAGGCCTCCATCGAGACCTTCACGCGCTACCTGGCGCAGGAACTGGGGCCGCGCGGCATTGGCGTGAACGTGATTGCCCCAGGCGCCATCGCCACCGACTTCGGTGGTGGCGCGGTGCGCGACAATGTGGATCTGAACCGCGCGATCGCTTCATCCACCGCGCTGGGCCGCGTCGGCAGGGCGGATGACATCGGGCCGGTCATGGCTGTGCTGCTTTCGGACGAGACGCACTGGATCAACGGCCAGCGCATCGAGGCTGCAGGCGGCGTGTTCCTCTAAAGCGCCGCGACGACCGCCGGATCATTCCAGCAACAGCTGGGAATCCGGCGGATCGAAGCGTTCGGCGCCGCGCCGGGCAATTGCCATCCACTCGCCAAAGCCCGGCATCACCGGCCGGTGTTCCGCGGGACGCGCCACCACCAGGCGCGCGTCCTCGGCATACATCACCCCGCAGTCGAACGGGATTTCGGACAGCGCGGCAAGCCCGGCCGGCATCACGTAATAGAACCCGGAGGACAAGGCCTGGTACGCGCTGCGCTTGCCCGCATCCGCAATGTCCGCAAGCAGGTCGGCGCGACTGACCTTCACTTCGTGGATCATCGGCCGCGCCTGCCGCAGGGCCGTGGTATTGCGGATCGAATACACATCCGGCAGGCAGTTGCGCCAGGCGTCCCCGC
>CAYQJU010000015.1:0-52067 GCA_964417875.1 uncultured Steroidobacteraceae bacterium | reverse complement strand
TGACATACGTGGCAGCTCGGGCGTAGGCGCCCGGGAGAGCCGTCACCGCTCATCCCCCCATTTCCACGACGCCTTTGCTACAGGTTGGAGGCTGGTATTGCTTGGCCGCACTCTCTTTCTCCTCTTCCCCGCAAGTCTCAAGAGGTCGATTGGACTTGGTCCCACTTCCGGCAGGACAACATTTAGAGCCGCACTCCTACCTAAGCCACGCAGCACCCGAATGAAGTTTCGGAGGTCGATGCTTTGGCCAGACTCGAAGCGCTTGATCGTATTGAGGGAAACATTAGCCATCTCGCCGAGTTGAGCTTGGGTGAACCGCTGCTGGATTCGAACAGCTGCGAAGCGCTTTCCTAGCTCGAGGAGGGCTGCCTCGTCGCTGAGCTCATCCGTTATCGTATAGCTCACGTGGCCCATATGTGAGCTCTTACCCCTCATTTCGACCCCTAAAGACTCAGTTATGGGACTTTACAGCGCCCCGCTAGTGGAATCGAGCCGCTTGTCGGATCCAAGAATCCATTACTAGCTACCGCGTGAGTGCGACTTGTGTACGCGTGCACAGATGGAATGATTCCATTCCGTGCACGATGCAGACAACCCATTCGCCAGGGAAGTTGAGCGCGTTCAACTCCTCTACCAATCAGGGGCTAGCAAGCCCGATTGTCACTTGGCGACTTGCGCAAAAGAGGATTGATCCCCTTTTTTGCCACCGTGCGACGGGCCATTTCCGCCAAGTAAGACTGGTGCGTTCCAACTTCCCCTTCCAAGAAAGGGCAATGAAGTGGACTCTTGAGCGAATCGCGAATTGGACAGGGCTGTCGCTGCCTGTAGATTCTTCGCGGAGGGACTAAAGCGTGGCCGCGCAACAATTGCAGAACCTGTGACCCATTTTGGGGACCGATTTTTCGGTACTCGCGGAGCGGATTTTGCGGTAGTCTTGGCTAACTTGTTGATTTGATTTTAAATTTAGCCGTTATTATTGACTTGGTAGGCTAAAGTGTCTGCATTTGCCGGGTTGTTCGGATAAATCCTTGATGGATCAGTAAGTTAGAGCCAATCAGGGTTAAAAAAGCGACCCAAGCGGAACATTGAAAATCCGCGTGTCGCTGGTTCGATTCCGGCCCTGGGCACCACTCCAGCTTCTGTCCATTCCGACGACTTCGCGCCGGCCGCAAGTTTCGCGACAGGCTCGGTTGTTAACCTGCGTCCCATGACTCGGCAGGGGTGAATCGATGAACAGCAGGCAGCCGCCGGTAGTGGTCGCCGAGATCGGGTGCAACCACATGGGCAAGATGGAGATCGCGCGCGAGATGATTGTCATCGCGGCGGCCTTTGCCAAGTGCGGCTATGTGAAGTTCCAGAAGCGCTCGGGCGGCCCTTGAGGCGCTGGTCGCCCAGTGGGGCTGCGCGCTGGAAGACCTCGTCTACGTCGGAGACGACATGACCGACCTGCCGGCCTTCGAAGCGGCTGGTGTTGCCTGCTGCCCGGCGGATGCGCTGGACGCAGTCCGGGCCCGCGCGGACTATGTGACCGCATTGCCGGCCGGAGCGGGCGCCGTCCGCGAAGTCTGCGACTTGCTGCTGGCGGCACGCAGCGGAAGTCTGGCTGACAACGATGGGAGTGCGCGGGGTGTTTCCGGATTGACGGCCGGCGCTCGGCTGGCGTAATGCCAGACAACCATGCGCAAGCTGCTGCTGCTGATTGTCGGGACCGCCGCCACCGGCCTTGCTTTGCTCGGCGCGGTGCTGCCTGGCCTGCCCACCACGCCGTTCCTCATCGTCGCCCTCTGGGCCTTCGCCCGCTCCTCCCGGCGTCTGACCGGCTGGATCGAAAAGGTGCCCGTCCTGCAGGGCGCCCTGCACGAAGCGCGGCGTTTCGAGCAGCGTCGCGCACTGCGTCCGGCGGTGAAGTGGATCGCGCTGACGCTGGCCTGGTCATCGGTGTTGCTGGTGGCGTGGCGCGCACAATGGACATGGACGCCGCTGGTCATCGGCGTGACGCTGGCCGCCCTCGCGGCGACGCTGACGATGGCGCTGATCCGCACCGATCGCGATCCGCACTGAACGCGGGCCGCAGCGAGGCACTCAGGCAGCCAGCACCTCGTGCGCATAGAACGGCCGCTGCCGATCCTCGAGCAGTGCATCCAGCCCGGCTGCATCGCGCCCTTGTGGTGTCAGCCAGGACTGGATGTGTTCCGGTTTCAGATTCACCGGACAACGGTCGTGCCCCGTCGCGGCCACTTCGGGTGGTGGCGCATCGGTGATGGCTGCGAATGAGAGCAGCCGCGCGCCTGATGCCGCATCGGTCCATTCGGAATACACGCAGGCCACCGGCATCAGTTCGCCATCATCCGGCCTGAACTGCAGCACGGCATTGCGCCCGTTGCGATCCACGTTCTCGAAGAAGGATCGCGTGAGCATGACCGCATGGGTGCGGCCGAACAGCGAGCGCCAGTAGCGCTGCAGGTTGTCGCGGCGCGCGTTGTACAACCCGTCGCGCTCGCGATCCATCGAGGCGGGCTGGCCTGCCTGCCGGCAGTGGTAGCGGGCGAGGCGGATCACGGGCCGGCCATTCACCATCAGCACGATGGGCGCATGCATGAACGGAAAGATGCGATCGTCCCCGTCGGCCGGCTGCCAGCCGGCAAGCAATGCGCGACGGCGCTCGCAGTCCGCGATCTTGCGCGGCGCGATGCGCAGGTCCTCGGCGGCGGCGCGGGTCGGTCGCGCGGCCATCTTCGACTCGGCCCGCGCAATCCGCGCCCTCTGCTTTGCGATCTCTGCGTCGATACCTGCAAGGCGTGCAGTCCGATGCTGCAGCACCAGGTTGCGCAGGCGCAGTGTCGCAGCGTCAGTGGGACGCTCGAACCACGCCTCGATGGCGCGCGGGATCTTCACCGCGGCATCACGCAGACGCTGGCCAAAGATCTCCTCGAACTGCTCGAGATCGAGCTCGGCGCCGGTCATGCGCCGGTACGCGGCGAACGAAGCTTCAACCTGGGCGGAATAACACATGGACTCCCCGAAACACCGGTGACCGAATGAGCCTCACTCGTGCAGCAGTCCGGCCCCCCGCAGTTTCTCGCGCGTATCCTCATCCTTCACATTCGAGAACTTGCCGGTGTCGCTGTGGAACTTGCTTCCCTGCATGCGAATGCTGGTCTGGTCGGCATCACCGAACAGGTCCACCAGCTGCTGCGTGACGTCGCGACTTCGCCGCTGCTCACCTTCATCTTGCGGGTCGGACGCTCCCGCGCCGCTCCGCCCGCTGCCCTCATCCTGCGATTCCATTGCGCCTCCTTCTGGCACGGCATGGCCAAGCACACATCGGCTGCATCGGGCGGGGCTGGAAATTCGGATTCCGGCACGCCCGTGTTTTGCAATATCGGCATCCGCGGGACTGCGCGCAACATCTGAAGCAGTCGTCACAAGGCAATCGCAGGGTAGTCGCGACTTCATTCGGCACGCGAAAGCCCGTGTTTTCCAGTGTGATACGCCCGCAATGGGGCAGCCACGCGCGCGATGTAGGAGCATTCCCGCACACCGACGGGCAGGCAGGGTGTGGCCCTGGCGCACCTCCTCAAGCAATCTGGCCCTGCGGTGGATGCCAGTCGCCAACTTGAACATCCACCGTATCGCTGAGCCCGGTATGGCCGCCCACACGCCTCCGGGCTCAGTTTTTTTCCAGGAGGCGAACTGTGGCCAAGTGCACCAGCGACCCTGCGCCGGACGCAACGCGACACGCGTCACAGTTCCTGCAACTTAGGTCAAATCCGCCGTCTGAATGCCATCAACCCATGCGGTGAGGCCGAAGTCAGATGGCAAACTCAACGCATGAGCCACCTGGCAAGCCGATGAAAGGCAAACACCTGCGCACGCTCGCCGTGATCACCCCGGGCCGCTGGTCCGGTGGTTCGCGCAGGCCTGCTCCGGAGCTCGACCTTGCAACCTCGGCGGCCACAGGTCGCGGCGGAATGCATGCCGACGAGGCGCCCCCGGATGCGCCGCCGCGCACTGGCGAGCATGCGGAAGCGGTGGAGTCGGAGACGGCCTCGTTCACGAACCAGATCCAGCTGCTGACCGCCACGCAGTACGCGGTGCTGGCGCGTTTCGGCCAGTTCGTGCTGGGCCACCCGGCCTACGACGCGCTGACGCGTCGCCTGATGCAGGCGGTGCGCGAAGGCCTGCAGCCGCAGCGCTGCCGCCTGCTGCTGCGTCCGGAACATGGCGCCGAGCCGACGCACGCGGCCGGCTTCGGCGACGACGAAGACGCCGGGGGCCAGGCGCCGCAGCCCTGCGTGGAAGTGCAGATCGCCGGCACCGACGGCATCTATGGCACGCTTTCGGTGTGGATGGATGTCGTTGAAGAGGCGGGCACCAGCACCGCGGTTTTCGTGCAGAACCTTGCGACCACGGTGTCGGCCTACATGGACCGCAAGTCGGCGGAGGATCGCCTGGCCTACATGGCGCAATTCGATGCGCTGACCGGCCTGCCGAACCGCACGCTCTACCTGGACCGGCTGGCACACGCCATCGACGCCGCCGGACGCGAGCACACGCCGGTGGCCGTGCTGTTCGTGGACATCGACCGCTTCAAGGCCGTCAACGACACGCTGGGCCATGGCGTGGGTGATGAGCTGCTGGTGCAGATCGCGCAGCGGCTGAAGTCCACGGTGCGCTCCGGCGACACCATCGGGCGGCTGTCGGGCGATGAGTTCGCGCTGGTGCTCTCGCCGCTGGCGCAGCCGGATCATGCCGCCATCGTCGGCCAGAAGATCAACGATGCGCTGGCCACACCGTTCACCATCCAGGGACACACCGTGTATGTCTCCGGCAGCGTCGGCATCAGCCTGTTCCCGGCGGATGGATCCGAACCTGAGACTTTGCTGAAGAACGCGGACCTGGCGATGTATCGGGCCAAGCAGTCCGGTCGCAACGCCTACCAGTTCTACCTGCCCGAGCTGCAGCAGCGTGCGCTGGCGCGCCTGCAGCTGGAGAACCAGCTGCGCGAGGCGCTGGAGCGCAACGAGTACGAGCTGGAGTACCAGCCCAAGGTCGACCTTCGCACGGGTCGCATCGCAGGGCTCGAGGCGCTGCTGCGCTGGCGGCATCCGCAGGGACATCTGGTCGCGCCGCGCGAATTCATCGCCGTGCTCGAGGACACCGGCCTCATCATCCCCGTTGGTGAACGCGTGGTGTCGATGGTCTGCGCGCAGATCCTCCAGTGGCAGGGCGCGGGCCTGGAGCCGCCGCCGGTGTCGGTGAACATCTCCGCGCGCCAGTTCCGCCAGGATCACCTGGATGTGGCGCTGACGCGGCCGATCGAAGCCAGCGGCCTCGATCCACACCTGTTCGAGTTCGAGCTGAACGAATCGATGCTGATGCACGATGCCGAGGGTGCGATCGCCACCTTGAAGCGCATCAAGGCGCAGGGCATCCGCCTGGTGCTCGATGACTTCGGCACCGGCTATTCGAGCCTGCACTACCTGAAGCGCTTTCCGCTCGACTCGCTGAAGATCGACCGCGAGTTCATCCGCGACATGCTCGAGGATGCCAACAATGCGCGCATCGTCGCCGCCATCATCGGCCTGGCGCGCACGCTCGACCTGCGCGTGGTGGCCGAGGGCGTCGAGAACGCGCAGCAGCTGGCGTTCCTGCGTCGCCATGGCTGCGACGAGGCACAGGGCTTCGGGCTGGTGCGACCGCTGCCGCCGGGCGAGATCACCCGCCTGCTCGGGGAAGGCCGGCGCTGGAGCTTTCTCGGCACCCCGCCACCGAGACGCCGCACCACCTGACCGCAGGGTCGGCGTCGGGCGGTTGCGGTTGCGGTACCCTTCGCGCATGACCCGTTCCCGAATTTCGACCCTGCCCGGTGCCGCCGAGCCACCGCAGGGGGATGCCGCATTGGTGGCGGTGGACCGCGCGCTCTCCGAGCTGCGCCGCGGCCGCGCCGTCGTCGTGCAGGATGCAGTCGGCGAAGCCTGGCGGCTGGTGGTGCCGCTCGAGACCGCCAATGCGGCGCTGGTGACGCATGCACTGGCGCAGCCCGGCACGGCGCTGGCCGTCACCGGCGCGCGCGCCGCGGCGCTGCGCGTGCCCTGCGAGTCCGACGAAGTGCTGCTGCTGGCACTGCCCGAGGGCCTCACCGCCGCGCAGCTGCACGAGCTGGGCGGCCACTGGGAGGCGGATGGCTGGCGCGCGGCCATCGGCGAGCCGGTGCCGCATGCCGACTGCGCCGATGCGCTGACCACCGCGGCGGTGCGGCTGGCCAAGAGCGCGCAGCTGCTGCCGGCATTGCTGGTGACCGGGGTGCAGACCGGCGCTGCGCCCGCGGCGGTGCTCGCGGTGCGCCTGGACCAGGTGGAGCGCTATGCATTGCCCGGCGCGGATGACCTGGTGCGCGTCAGCGAGGCCGGCGTGCCGCTGCGCCAGGGCGTGATGAGCCGCCTGGTGCTGTTCCGTGACCGGCGCGATGCCAGCGAGCACGTGGCCGTGGTGATCGGCACTCCGGATGCTGCATCGGTGGTGCCGGTGCGCGCGCATTCCTCCTGTTTCACCGGCGACCTGCTGGGCAGCCTGCGCTGTGACTGCGGCGAGCAGCTGCAGACCGCCGTGCAGCGCCTGCATGCCCAGGGCGGCGGCGTGCTGCTGTACCTGGCGCAGGAAGGCCGCGGCATCGGGCTTGCGAACAAGCTGCGCGCCTACCAGCTGCAGGATGTCGGCATCGACACCGTCGATGCCGACCGGCACCTGGGTTTCAGTTCAGATGAGCGCAGCTATGCGATCGCCGCGGCGATGCTGCGCCAGCTCGGCTTCACGCGCATCCGCCTGCTCACCAACAGCCCGCACAAGGTGCGCGAGCTGCGTGCGCGCGGCATCGACGTGGAGGAGATGGAGTCGCTGCTGGCGCCGTCCAACGAGCACAACCAGCGCTACCTGCGCACCAAGCGCGAGCGGGCCGGGCACCTGATTCCCGACGATACGGCCTGATCAGCCGGCGGCGGCGCGCTCCAGCTCCTCGCTGAGGGTCAGCCACTCGGTCTCCACCTCTTCGGTTTCCTGCGCGATGCGCGCGCGCCGGGTGGTCAGGTCGCGCTGCCGCTCGCGCGCGGCAGGCTCGTAGATCGCCGGATCCGCAAGCTGTGCATCCAGTTCGCCGGCTTCGCTCGCCAGTTCCTGCATGCGCTTTTCCACCCGCGCCAGGCGGGCGCGCAGCGGCGCCAGCGCCTTGCGCTGTTCGGCGCTGTCGCGGCGGCGCTGCTGGGCGGACTCGCGCGATGCGGTGGGCGACGTGGCCGCCGGCACAGGCTGCGCCTCCGCGCCCGCATCCAGGCCACCGGTCAGCCAGCGCGCATAGTCATCCAGGTCCCCGTCGAAATCCGCCACGCGCCCATCGGCCACCAGCAGGAAGCGGTCGGTGACTGTCGCCAGCAGATGCCGGTCGTGCGACACCATGATCACCGCGCCGGCATATTCCTGCAGCGCCATCGCCAGGGCCTGGCGCATCTCCAGGTCCAGGTGGTTGGTGGGCTCGTCCAGCAGCAGCAGGTTGGGACGTCGCCACGCCACCAGCGCCAGCGCCAGGCGCGCCTTCTCGCCGCCGGAGAACGGACCCACCGCCTCGAACACGCGGTCGCCAGGGAAGCCGTAGCTGGCCAGGAAGTTGCGCTGTTCCTGCTCCGACGGCCGCTGGCCGAGCTGCTGCGCCAGCCGCTGCAGATGCAGCAGCGGCGAGGCGGCCTCATCCAGCTGCTCGAGTTGGTGCTGCGCGAAATAGCCCGTCGCAAGATCACGCGCGTCATCGCGCGTGCCCGCCAGCGCCGGCAGCTCGCCGGCCAGCAGCTTGACCAGCGTCGACTTGCCTGCGCCGTTGCGTCCCAGCAGAGAGATGCGATCGCCTGGATACACCGTCAGGCTCACGCCGGAAAGCAGTGGCCGCCCGCCATAGCCGGCCTGCTGGTCCTTCACGGCCAGCAGTGGCCGCGGCAGGCGCACAGGTTCGGCAAAGCTGAACTGGAACGGCGAATCCACATGCGCCGGGGCGATGCGCTGCATGCGTTCCAGCGCCTTGATGCGGCTCTGCGCCTGGCGCGCCTTGCTGGCCTTGGCGCGAAAGCGGCGCACGAAGTCTTCCATGTGCGCGATCTCGCGCTGCTGCTTCTCGTACAGCGCACCCTGCTGCGCCAGCGTCGCCGCGCGCGTGGTCTCGAAGGCGGTGTAGTTGCCGTTGTAGATTGTGGCGCGCTGCTGCTCGATGTTGACGATGCGGTTCACCACGCGGTCGAGGAACTCGCGGTCATGCGCGATCAGCAGCAGCGTGCCGGCATAGTCTCGCAGCCAGCCTTCCAGCCAGACGATGGCATCCAGGTCCAGGTGGTTGGTGGGCTCGTCGAGCAGCAGCAGGTCCGAGCGGCACATCAGCGCGCGCGCCACGTTCAGCCGCACGCGCCAGCCGCCTGAGAATTCGCGCACCAGCCGCGTCTCATCGCCCGGGCTGAAACCCAGGCCATGCATCAGCTGCGCGGCGCGCGCGCGTGCGTCATAGCCGCCGATGGCCGCATAGCGCGTGTAGAGGTTCGCCAGCCTTGTGCCGTCCGCGTCAGGCGCGGCTTCGGCCGCGGCCACCTGGGCCTCCACATCGCGCAGTTCCTCATCGCCATCGAGCACGAACTCGATCGCCGGCCGTTCGACGGCGTCCAGCTCCTGCGCCACATGCGCCATCGCAAGGTTGCCCGGCATCCCGATCTGGCCGGCGTCCGGCTGCAGCGCGCCGCGCACCATCGCCAGCAGGCTTGACTTGCCGCTGCCGTTCTCGCCCGTGATGCCGACCTTCTCGCCGCGGAAAATGCTGAAATTCGCCTCTGCGAAAAGCACGCGCGGGCCGCGGCGCAGGGTGACGGCGTCGAACTTGATCATGGGGTGCGAAGCTTAGAGGCAGACCCGCCCGGGAGGTAGAATGGCGCGCATGGAAAAGGCAAACAGAAGGCGCGGCATCGCGCTGCTGGTGGCGGCACTGGCACAGGGGGCGGCGCCGTTCGCGGCCGCCGAGGTGAAGGCGCTCGAGGCCTGGGCCCGTGCCACCACGCCGGGGGCGAAGGTGGGCGCCGCCTACCTCACGCTGAGCAATTCCGCTGGCGAGGAGCGCAAGCTGCTGAAGATCATCTCACCGGTCAGCGACGAGGTGACCATCCATCGCACCAGCATCACCGCCGAGGGTGTGGCCCGCATGTGGCCGATGGCGGTGCTCGAGGTCGGTGCCGGCGAGACGCTGCGCATGGACCCGGGTGGCCTGCACGTGATGTTCAATGCGCTGAAGGCCCCGCTGGTGGCTGGCCAGAAGATCCCGCTGACCATGAAATTCGATGGCGGCCAGCCTGAATTCACGGTCATGGTCGAGGTGCGTCCGCTGGTGGCTGACCCCGGGGATCACGCGCACCATCATTGAGAAGACGCTGCGTTCCGCGCCGCGGGAGCAGGTGGCGTGAGGTCATCGCGGAGCTCCCGGAAGCAGGCGAGGTGTCAGCCGCCTGCCCGCTTCGCATCGTATCCCAGCTTCTGCAGCTCGGCCACGAGCCGGTCGCGATGCTCGCCCTGGATCTCGATGCGGTCGCCTTTCGCGCCGCCTCCTGCGCCGCAGCAACGTTTCAGGCGGCCGGCCAGTTCTTCCAGCGCCTCGCCGCGCAGCGGCAACCCGGTGATCACGGTGACCCCCTTGCCGCCGCGGCCGGCCGTCTCGCGCGCCACGCGGATGCGCGCCGGGCCGGCGGGAACAGCGGGGGCGGGCGTCTTGATCGGGCGGTCCATCACCACGCCGCGGAAAGTGTGCACGCGCTTCATCAGGCTCGCCGCAGTAATGGCTCCAAAGCGCGCTATGATGCCAGTTCGCATGGAAAGTCCGCATGACTAGTCGATGCACCAGGCCGCAGTAATCCTTGGCCTGATCATCCTGAACGGGTTGTTTGCCTCGGCGGAGCTGGCTCTGGTCTCCTCGCGCCGTTCCCGCCTGAAGGCGCTGGCCGACGATGGGCACCGCGGTGCGCGCGCGGCGCTGCAACTGCTCGATGATCCCACCCGCCTGCTCTCGTCGGTGCAGGTGGGCATCACGCTGGTGGGCATCCTGACCGGCGTCTACAGCGGCGCGGCCTATTCAGAAGGCCTGGCCAGCTGGCTCAGCGGCATCGACCCGCGGCTGGCCCCCTACGCCCAGGAACTGGCCTACGGCCTCATCGTCGTGGTGATGACCTACTTCTCCATCGTGCTGGGCGAGCTGGTGCCCAAGCGCCTCGCCATGGCCTATGCAGACCGCTGGGCGGTGCTGGTGGCGCTGCCGATGCAGTTCATCGCACGCGTCGGCGCGCCGATCGTGTGGCTGCTGCAGCGCTCCACCGATGCGCTGCTGAAGCTGCTGCCCACCGTGGCCATGCGCCAGTCCGGGATTACCGACGACGACGTGCGCGCGCTGGCCACCGAAGGCATGCAGACCGGCACGCTGCATCGTCACGAGGCGGAGATGATCGACTCGGTGCTGCGGCTGGCTGATCGCAACATCACCGCCATCATGGTGCCGCGCGGCGACATCCTGTGGCTGGACATCACCGAGCCGGTGCCCACGCTGTGGGACGAGGCGAGCCGCAGCGGGCATGCGCGCTTCCTGCTCTGCCGCGGCGAACTGGAGCAGCTGATCGGCGTGATCTCGCTGGCGAACCTGGGTGAGGCCCTGCGCCGCGGGCACATCGATCCGGAGGCCGACACCCAGCCGCCGCTGCATGTGCCCGAGGGCATCTCCATATTCCGGCTGCTGGAAACCTTCCGCCGCTCCAGCGTGCACCTGGGCGTGGTGACCAATGAATACGGCGGCATCGAGGGACTGGTGACGCCGGCGGATATCCTGAAGGCCATCGCCGGCGAGATGCCCGAGATGGGCAGCCGCGATTCAGCCGCCGTGCAGCAGCGCGAGGATGGCAGCTGGCTGATTGATGGTCACCTGCCCATCCACGAGGCCGAGCGCGCACTGGGACGCAAGGACCTGGCGCGCGGCGACAACTACAACACCATGGCGGGCTTCGTGCTGTGGCACCTGGGACGGCTGCCGGTGCCGGGCGAGAAGCTGGCGTGGCGGGACCTGTCCATCGAAGTGGTCGACATGGACGGGCTCGTGATCGACAAGCTGCTGGTCGAGGCGCGCAGCGCGCAGGGACTGCGGGCCGGCGAGGCCTAGTTCCGGGGCAGCTCTTCCAGCCGCACACTGGCACTGTCGGCCGGCGTCATGCCGGCCTGCGCTGATGGCAGCTCGCCGTCACCGGTGGGGTGCGCACTGAACGACACCGCCTTGACCAGCGCCCACAGCTTCATGCCCGGCGCCACCTGCAGCTCGCGCGTCGCCGCCGCACTGATGCGCGCCAGCAGTTTCGCGCCCCCGATGTCCACCTCGACGAGGCAGGCACCCTGGTCATGCGTCACCGACTGCACGCGGCCGCGCAGCTGGTTGCGCACCGACAGCCCGCGGGGTTCTTCCACCGCGAGGATGAGGTCGCGCGCCAGCAGTTGCAGGCGCACGCGCTGTCCTGGCGACAGGCGCGTCGAAGTGACGAAAAGGCGGCTGTCGGTGCCGATGCGCACGGCGGAAAGCCCCTGTGCCGGCTGCACCTGCTCGACGCGACCTTCCACCACCGCGCCCACGGCATCGACGCCGACGATGCTGCGCAGTGCCGGCGCAAGGCTCACCGCACCGATGCTGCCGGAGGCGACCACGCGCCCCTGGTCGAGCACGGCCAGGTGCGTGGCCAGGCGCAGCACTTCGTCGAACTGGTGGCTGACGAACACCATCGGGATCGCGAACGCATCGCGCAGGCGCTCAAGATAGGGCAGTACCTCTTCGCGGCGTGACACATCCAGCGATGCCAGCGGCTCATCCAGCAGCAGCAGGCGCGGCCGGGACAGCAGCGCGCGACCCAGCGCCACGCGCTGGCGTTCGCCACCCGACAGCGAACCGGGCCGCCGCGAGAGAAGCGGCGCGACGCCCAGGAGTTCGACCACATCATCGAAGCCCTTCGGCGCCGTGCCGCGCGGCACGGCATACAGCAGGTTGCCGCGCACCGTGTAATGCGGAAACAGCCGCGCGTCCTGGAAGACATAGCCGATGCGCCGCCGCTCGGCCGGCACGTCGATGCCGCGCGCGCTGTCGAGCCACACCGCATCATCCAGTGCGATGCGGCCGCGCGCCGGCAGCAGGCCGGCCAGCACATTCACCAGCGTGGTCTTGCCGCAGCCGGAGCGCCCGAACAGCGCGGTGACGCCGGGCGTGGGCGCCTCGAAGCGCGCGTCCATCGCGAACGCGCCGCGCGACAGCGTGACATCCGCGCTCAGCATCACTTGCCCAGCCAGCGGCGCAGTCCGCGCGCCAGCAATTCGGCCGCCAGCAGCCCCGCAAGTCCCAGCGACAACGACAGCGTGGCCAGTCGCGCGGCGGTGGCATCGCCATCGGGCGACTGCAGCGCCGTGTACAGTGCCAGCGGCAGCGTGCGGGTCTCGCCGGGGATGTTCGACACGAAGGTGATCACCGCGCCAAATTCGCCAAGGCCAGCGGCGAAGGCGGTGACCGCGCCGGCCAGCACGCCGGGCAGCATCAGCGGCAATGTGATGGTGCCGAAGCGCCGCCACGCCGAGGCGCCCAGCGTGCGCGCGGCCTCTTCAAGGCCCGTGTCCACATGTTCCAGCGATATGCGCATTGCGCGCACCATCAGCGGAAACGACATCACCGCCGTGGCCACGGCCGCGCCATTGGTGGAGAAGGTGAGCTGGATGTCGAAGCTGCGGTCCAGCCAGGCGCCAATGGGGCCGCGCGTGCCCAGCAGCACCAGCAGCAGGTAGCCCACCACCACCGGCGGCAACACCAGCGGCAGGTGCACGAAGGCGTCCAGCAGCATGCGGCCGGGAAAGCGGCGCCGCGTCAGCAGCCACGCGATGAGCACCGCCGGCAGCAGGTTGATGGCCACGGCCCGCAGCGCCACCGACAGGCTCAGGGCCAGCGCCGCCAGTTCCGTTTCACCGAATTGCCACATGGCGGGCAAGGATAATCGTTGCGGGCCATAATCACTCGCATGAACGCCCTACCCAGCAGCTCCGGCACGGCCGGCATCCGGCCCATCGTCACCATCCAGTCGCACATCCTGCAGCAGCAACGGCGCTTCCCCGAAGCCACGGGAGAACTGTCCTGGGTGCTGTCGGCGATCTCGATCTCGGCCAAGATGATCGCCGCGCAGGTGCGCCGCGCGCGCCTTGAAGACGTGCTGGGCAGCGCCGGCGAAAAGAACGTGCAGGGCGAAACCCAGCAGAAGCTCGATGTCATCGCCGACGACATCCTGATGCGCAACCTGGCGGGTCGCCAGGGCGTGGCCGTGGTGGCGTCGGAGGAAAACGAGCAGGCAGTGATCCTGCGCGAGGCCAACGACGGCGAGACGCGCTACTGCGTGATGTTCGATCCGCTGGATGGTTCCTCGAACCTCGACATCGCCGGCGGCGTGGGCACGATCTTCAGCATCCTGCGCAAGGACCGGCGCTCCTCGAAGATGGAGGACTCGCTGCTGCAGCCGGGCGTGCGCCAGGTGGCCGCAGGCTATGTGCTGTATGGCTCCTCCACCGTGATGCTGCTGACCATCGGCAGCGGAGTCGACATGTTCGTGCTCGACCCGTCGATCGGCGCCTTCGTGCGCGTGGCCGAAGGGCTGAAGATCCCGCCGCGCAACAAGTGCTATTCACTGAACGAGGGCAATCGCCTGTCACTGCCCGAGGGTTACCAGCGCTACCTGCACTGGGCGCAGGAGAACGGCTATTCCAGCCGCTATGTGGGCGCGATGGTGGGCGATGTGCACCGGATCATGATCCAGGGCGGCGTGTTCATGTATCCGCCGACGAAGAAGGCGCCGAAAGGCAAGCTGCGGCTGATGTACGAGGCCAATCCGATGGCCTTCCTGGTGGAGCAGGCCGGCGGCAAGGCACTGGCCGCGCCCGGCCAGCGCATCATGGAAGTGCAGCCCACCGACATCCACCAGCGCACCTGCGTGCTGCTGGGAAGCAGCGACGAGGTGGATCTCGTCGCCGCGCAGTTGCAGGCGGGCTGAGCCCGGCCCTGGTCCGGAATGCGGCCGGCCAGAGCCGGCCGTTGCCTCAGCGGTCCAGCTCGTAGTTGAAGCCCGCGTAGAAATAGCGCCCCAGCCAGCCGTTCGGGTAGGACCCGCTGGGGAAATCCGGACCGGCATTGAACAGGTTGTTCGCGCCGCCGTAGAAGCGCAGGCCCCGGTCGCGCAGGCTGTAGGCCACCTGCAGGTCATGCGACCAGCTCGCCTTGTACCAGACGTACTTCGGATCGACATAGTCCGGGTGGGCCGCCATGGTGTCGGCCGTGAAGCGGCGCGTCTTGCTGAAATAGCTGGTACCGAAGTTCACGTCCCAGTCGCCGCGGCTCCAGGTCAGGTCGCTGCTGCCGGAATACATCGGGATGTAGGGCTGGTGGCGGTCATCGATCACCTCGGCGCCGGGCATCGAGATGAAGGTCAGCTCGTTCACGTAGCCGGCGGTCATCTGCAGTGCGAAGCGTCCCCAGTCCGGATTCAGCGTGAAGCTGTAGTCCAGCGCCAGGTCCGCGCCTGCGGCCGTGAACCGCGCGACGTTCTGCGGGCGCAGTTCGAAGCCGTCGATGAAGCCGGTGAAGGCATTGCGCGTGATCGATTCGCAGAAGGCATTGTCCAGCGAAGGTGCGTCCACGCACAGCGCCACCAGCTCGTCGGCAGTGACATACGAGATCGCGCTCTTCAGTCGAGTGCGGTACCAGTCGAGGCTGAGCCTGAGGCCCGGAACCATGCGCGGCGTGAGCACGAAGCCGGCAGTCCAGCTTTTTGCCGTCTCCTCGGAGAGCTCCGGATTGCCGCCGAGCGCGCCCGGGATGGAGCCGGAAGCCACCGCGCTGTCGCTGGGCTGGAAAGTGGCCGGGTCGATGCCCAGCTGCGTCAGAAGCTCGGTGCAGTTGGCCTGGCGGTTGCCCGGCGCCGGGCCCAGTGTCAGCTCGCCGATGTCACAGGGATCGGTCACGCTCTCGTACGTGCCGCTCAGCGGCGCGAACAGCTCGCCGATGTTCGGCGCGCGCACGGCCTGCGACCAGGTGCCGCGCATGGTGATGTCGCGCACCGGGGCCCACACTGCATCCGCCTTCCACGTGGTGGCATTGCCGATGGTCGAATAGTCGGCCAGGCGCACCGCGCCGCCGACGCTCAGCCGGTGGGCCAGCGGGGCGTCACGCAGCAGCGGCAGGTTCACCTCGCCAAATGCCTCCTTCACATCGAAGGAGCCACGCTCGGGTGCGATGCGCGGATAGCCGCTGAGCAGCTCCTGCTGCACCCATTCATCCGGCGTCGAGCGGCTGTTCTCCTTGCGGTATTCCGCGCCGGCCGCCCAGCCCATCGGGCCGCCCGGCAGCGTGATCAGGTCCAGTTCTCCCGACAGCGAGCCGGACACCACGTGATGGCTCATGCGCGAACGCGTGCGCGCATCGGTGTTGATCCATTCCAGTGCGGCCGGGTCGGCCACGCCCTCGCCGAACAGGTTCAGTGGCACGCAGCCGCTGTTCTCGCCCGGGGTGAAGGTCTGTGGTGTGCCCGAGCCATCGCCGCCGGGAATGAAACCGCCGCCGAACAGCATGTCGGCCAGGATGTTCTCCGGATTGATGACCGTGCCGGCCGGCTGCAGGTCGATGCGGCAGCGGAGCACGCCGCTGGGCGCGCCGCCGAGGAATGCGCCTTCATCGACCACGTCGAGCGCGGCGAAGAAACGGTCCTCGATGCGGTTGTCCGTGCCGGAATATTCCACCTCGGTCTGGCCGAAGGTATGCGATGCCTCGTAACGCACGGTGTCGGACAGCCGTCCTTCGATGCCCACCACGCTGCGCAGGGTCTCGCGGGTGACGCGATCGCCGCGACGCGCCAGGTCCAGGTGGTCGCGGGTCATGAACACGCCATCCCCGACGGTCTCGCCCAAGTATTCATCGAACCAGTACGGAACGGCGCCCGGCACCATCGCATCCCGGATCTGCTGCGGGATCAGCGGATTGTCCTCGCTGATGAAATTGTAGAAGCCGAAGGTGGGCTGGCCGGCATTCCAGGCCTGGCTGTTGGCGTACTTGCCCTCGGCGAACAGCCGCAGCGAATCACTGACCTCGAAGCTGCCCAGCAGGTTGACCACGTGGCGGCGCGTCTTCGCGCGCAGGTCGCCGTCATAGCCCGCGACCGGCGTGCTCGAGCCGCCGCGAGCCACGCTGCCGCTGATGTACTCGCCGGTGTCATAGACGCCGCCACCGCCGCGGAAGTCCGGCACCAGGTCGCCATCGGCATCGATGGCGCCATCCGGCGAGCTGTCCAGCCAGCGCAGGTCATTGAGCACCACATAGTCGTAGAGATCCGGGTCGTCGTTCTCCGGATCATCGAGCGGATTGCGGGCAAATTCATAAGCCCGCAGCGGATCGCCGATACGCGGGCGGCTCGATGAACGCACCCGGTCGTCCTGCGAGAATTCATACGACAGCGCCACGTTGCCGGCGCCGCCGGCAAAGTTCTCGCCGGCGGTGATCGAGAACAGGTCGCTGCCGGCATCCCCCAGCCCGGAAAGTCCGGACTGGCCGCGCACCGACAGGCCCGAGAAATCGCGGCGAGTGACGAAGTTGACCACGCCCGACACGCCGTCGGCGCCATAGATGGCCGACATGCCGCCGGTCAGCACGTCGATGCGTTCCAGCAGGTCCACCGGGATGGAATTGATGTCCACGGCGGCCGAGCCGACTTCGCCGGCGATGTGCCGCCGGCCGTTGACCAGCACCAGCGTGCGGTCGGTGCCGAGGTTGCGCAGGTCCAGCAGGTTCAGGCCCACCCGGCCGATGCCGAAGCCGAAGCCGGAGGTGTCCAGCGTGGTGGTGGAGCCGATCAGCGCGGGGATGTCGGTGAGGTAGTCGGTGACATTGGTCAGGCCGGAGGCGTTGATGGCGCCGGCGCCGAAGCTGAGCAGTGGGTGGGGCGTTTCGGCCGGGGCGCGGCTGATGCGCGACCCGGTCACCACGACTTCATCCAGTTCCAGGGCGCCGCCGTCCATTTCTGCCGTCTGGCCAAGGGCAACGGGAACGGCTGCGGCCAGCAGGCCGATGGCGGTCAGGGAACGGGCGGGATTTCTGGTCATGCGCAGGCTCCGCGCCGGGGCGATTGCCGCGGCGATGTTACTTATTGGTGCGACGTAATTTGCCCGTTTTGACAAGGCCTTGCGCGTGCAACGTGCACAGTTCCGGCAGGTTCGCGGCCCACATGCCGGGCGGGGCCGTTGCGTTGGGCGGTTGCAACGGCTGGTGGTCAGTCGGAGGCGGTCGCAAAACACTGTAGGAAATCACCGCAAATTGATGCGAACGGGTGGCGATCCGAGGCGAAAGTGTCGCGTTCTTAACCATATAGTTGCTCTTCTGGATTGGCCGGCGCTAGGCTTTCCGCGCCGATCCACGGCGCGACTGCTCCCGTTGCCGGATTTTCGTCGCCGATTTCCCTGGCCAGCCCTTTCCGCGAGGTGCCCCATGAACGCAACACCCCACCGCTTTGAATGCTTCCCGCCTGCCGGAGGTTCCGGCCCGGGTTCGCCCGGCCGGCCGGCACTGCGGGGGACTGCGGCTTGCAGCCTGGCGATGGCGCTGGCGGCGGGACTGGTCGCCATGCCCGCAACCACCACGCAGGCGGCCGAGGCCATTGGCGGGGATGACGGTCTGATCCTCGACGAGATCATCGTCACCGGCTCTGCCATCCGCCGCATCGAGGGCGAGGCCTCGCTGCCGGTGCAGGTGTTCTCGGCGGAGAACATCGCCGCCACCGGCGTCACCTCGGTCACCGACCTGGTGCAGCGGCTGCCGGCGCTGCAGGGGGCCACCGTCGAGGCGGAGTCCATCGGCGGCAGCACCTTCGGCTTCTCCGGCGCCTCGGTGCACAACATCGGCGAGACGCGCACGCTGGTGCTGCTGAATGGTCGCCGCCTGGCGCAGTTCGGCGGCCAGACCCTGACCGGCTTTGCCGCCGGCATGGACCTGAACGCCATTCCCATCGCGGCCATCGAGCGGGTCGAGGTGCTCACCGAGGGCGCCTCGGCGCTGTACGGCTCGGACGCCATCGCCGGCGTGGTCAACTTCATCACGCGGCGCAATGTGCAGGGCATCGAGGCCAGCCTCGACTACCACATGCCGCGCAAGAACGGCGACGAGTTCGGCGTCAGCGTGGCCGCCGGCATCGGCGATCTCGATGTGGATGGCTGGAACCTGTTCGGCACGCTGGCGCATCAGCGCCGCGACGAACTGCGCGCCGTGGACCGCAGCTTCGCCGATTCCTCGATCGTCAATTTCGAGTACGACGGCGCGATGTGGACCTTCTTCAACGGCTCACCTTCCAGCATCCCGGCCAACGTGGTGACCGATGACGACGCCCTGGTCAGTCTGGACTTCCTGGCCGACGGCGTGTGTCCGCCGGATTCGGCACCGGTGGGCGAGGCCTGCTATTTCGACCATGTGCGCTACATCCAGATCTATCCGGAGCGAGAGCGCACCACGGCCACGGCATCGTTCCAGATGAACCTGAGTGACACCGCCAGCTTCTTCATCGATGGCCTGTGGTCGCGTACCACGCAGCTGGCGAAGATCGCGCCGGTGCCGGGCCAGGTGCCGATCTTCGCGGGCAGCCCGCTGTTCAACCAGTACCTGGCGCCGGTGGTCGGTGAGGACGGCGAGCCGCTGTTCACCGAAGACACGGTGGCGTACTACCGCGTTTCGGACCTGGGCCAGCGCATCAGCGATGATCGTGCGGACTTCTACAATCTTTCCACCGGCCTCACCGGCGAGATGTCCGACTGGGCCTATGACCTCGCGCTCAGCCACTCCGAAAGCGATGTGAAGGGCGACATCGGCGGCTATCCGGGCGGCAACTCGTTCAATGCGCTGCTGCAGGGCGGACTGATCGATCCGTTCGTGGCGCCGGGTGCGCAGACCGAGGCGGGCCTTCAGGCACTGCAGGGCGTCAACTACCAGGGCTACTGGGAAGGCGGCACCTCGCGTCTGCTTTCGGCGCAGGCCCAGGCCTCGCGCGAGCTGTTCGCATTGCCCAACGGAAATCCGGTGCTGTTCGCTGCCGGATTGAGCTGGACGCGCGAGAAGTTCTCCTCGAAGGCCAGCCAGTTTGCGCAGGGCAATCTTGCCGATCCCGTGGCCGGAACGCCGGCGCCCGATGGACCGGGCACCGGCGACCAGCGTTTCGGCGACGCCGGCATCCAGGAACCCTACGATGCACAGCGCAAGGTGTGGAGCGCATTCGCCGAGGCCATCGTGGAGCCGCTGGACTGGCTGGAGCTCAGCGGCGCGGTGCGCTTCGATGATTACAGCGACGTCGGCGACACCACCAACTTCAAGGCCGCATTCAGCATCCGGCCCACCGATCAGTGGCTGCTGCGCGGCTCCTGGGGCACCGGCTTCAAGGCGCCCACGGTGCCGCAGATGAACGCCACGCGCCGCAGCTATGGCGTCACCTTCGACCCGTGGGACTGCCATCCGGAAATGGTCACCATCGCCGCCGAGCTGGGCGCCCAGTGCCGCCCGCCGCAGAACCAGTACGATGTGTTCGCCTCCGGCAATCAGGATCTGGTGCCCGAGAAATCGCGCAATGCCACCGTCGGTGCGGTGTTCCAGGCCACCTCGCGCATGTCCTTTGGTGCGGACTACTGGTGGGTGGCGATCAAGGACGCCTTCGGCGTCCTTGAGCAGAATGCCGTGTTCAACAATCCGATGCAGTACCGGGATTCCTGGACCACCTACACCGATCCGGTCACGCAGGTGGTCTACCTCGCCTTCGACAATTCGAACCGCAACACCGGCAAGGAGTACTACAGCGGCATCGACTTCAACCTGCAGGGCAGGTGGGACACGCCCATCGGTCCGCTCAGCTCCCAGCTGATCGCCACGCGCATGCTCACCAACAAGGTGCAGCTGGAACGGGGCGGGGAATACTTCACCAACATCGGCGACTACAGCAGTGACCTGGGCGGACCCACCTTCAAGTGGAGCGGTCGCCTGATCAACTCGCTGGACATGGGCACCTGGCGCCACAGCCTGGCCCTCAACTACAAGAGCGGCTACGCGGACATGCTGACCACGGTCGATGGCATCGATGCCGATGGCAACTTCAATGGCGACACGCTCGATGTGCGCCTGGATGTGGACAGCCATGCCACCTTCGACTGGCAGTCGCGCTGGCAGGTGACCGATCGGCTCGACCTGGACCTGGGCGTGCTGAACCTGTTCGACAAGGATCCGCCGCTGTCACTGACCAGCGCCAACTTCCAGGTGGGATACGACGCGCGCTTCTACGACCCGCGTGGACGCGTGTTCTACGGGCGCGTGACCGCGCGCTTCTGATCCGGCGCCCGGGCGGGGATCCGCGCCCAGCCCAAAGAAGAAGGCCCGGGAGTTTCCTCCCGGGCCCTCCGGTTGATCACTGATCCGGGGCCGCCAGTGTGGACAGGTCCGTCAACATACCTGCCGGTTTGGTATGTTGACGGCACCCGCCCGACATAGGCCCCGCGCGATCAGTTGGCCCGGCGCAGCACCACGCGCCGGTTCTGCGCGCGACCGTCTGCGGTGGCGTTGTCGGCCACCGGCTGGGTCTCGCCGAAGCCCTCGGCACGCAGGCGGTTCGCGGCGATGCCGCCATCCACCAGGTACTTCAGCACCGCATCGGCGCGCCGCTGCGAGAGCTGCTGGTTGTAGGCCTCGGCGCCGACGCTGTCGGTGTGCCCTTCGATGACGCCATTGATCGACGGGTTGTCGCGCAGGAACGCGATGGTGCGGTCCAGCTCCGGACGCGACCCGGCATTGATCGTCGCGGAGTCGTTGTCGAACAGCACCTCCAGGCGCACCGTCAGGCTGCAGCCTGAGCTGTCGACGCGATCGCCGGCCGGTGTGTTCGGGCAGCGGTCATTGGCGTCGATCACGCCATCCCGATCCGAATCAGCCGGCGGAGGCGGAGGCGGCGGCGGAGCCGGGGGCGGGGGTGGCGGCGGAGGAGGCGGCGGCGGCGGCGGGGGAGGCGGAGGAGGCGGTGGTGCCGCCACCGGCTCGGCCGCTCCGCGTCCGAAGGCCATCTGCAGGCCCAGCGTCGCGACCGTGTCGATGATGCCGCGGCCCACCGAGCCGCGTGCGGCCACATCACCCTTCAGCTGCAGCTTGCTGTTGTTCGCGAACTCCACCAGGTCGGCGGTGAGGCCGACGCCCAGCTTGGCCGCCACTTCCTTGTCGGGACCATCGATGCGGCGCTGGTCCACGATGCCCGCACCCATCAGGATGAACGGGCTGACGCGCGACTCGCGGTCGAACACCCGCGCGAAGTCGAGCGTGGCGCCCTTGATCTCCCGATCCCAGGTGGCACCGGGCGCAAGATCGTCATGGTTGCCCGAGAAGAGATTCAGCGAGAAATCCCAGCGCTCGCTGATCGCGTGGCCGATGGAGTAGCTGAAGCCGTAGTCGTCGTCGAGGACGCGGTCGGAGTCTGTTTCCGTCCACATGCCGGCCACGCCGAGCGTGGTCTGGCCGACGTCGCTGCCGGCATGCGCATGCACCGCGCTGCCCAGGATGGCAGCCGAGACGGCCAGTCGCAGGACTGATTTCTTCATGGTCGTTCCTCACTGAACTGCTCCCGGGGGGAGGGAGATCTGGCGCGAATGCTAACGCCTGTGTTGCGTGCTGCCTACTTCCACAGCCGGTTGCACAGTCGCCCGTAAGGGGAGGAAGAAATGTCGCCGCGGCAGCGGCCTTGTCAGGATCAGGGCAGGCGCGGCAGCGCGATGCGGTCACCGGGGCGGATGCCGCGCCGGTCTGCCTCGCCGGCCAGCAGCTCGAGCACTCCGCCGACCTCGCCCCGCGAAGAAATGATGGCTTCCGACTGCGGCTCGGCATTGCGATGGATGTGAGTGATGCGGCCTTCGGCATCGAAGAACAGCATGTCGAGCGACACATAGGTGTTCTTCATCCACATGTCCATAGGACGGGGCGCTGCATGCATGAAGAGCATGCCTGCATCGCGCGGGAGTGCGCGAATCCACATCAATCCCTGCTGTTGCTGCGTCGGAGTCAGTGCCAGCCAGACCAGCAGCGAGTCGCGGCCATCACGGCGTTCGATGGTGATCTGCCGCCGCTCGAAATTGCGCAGCTGCTGCGGCTGGAAGTCGGCCGCAGACTGCGCGCCGCCGGCAGTGGTTGTGACCAGCACCAATAGTGAAAGGAGCAGGGAAGCACGCATGGCACCACAGTCTATGTCTAAACTAGACCCATGCGCCTAGTGGAAATCTCGCCCGCCATCCCGCCGGCCCTTGCGCGGCTGACAGAGCTCGCCGGCAACCTGTCCTATAGCTGGCATCGCCCCACCCGGGCATTGTTCGAGGACCTCGACCGCACGCTGTGGCGTCAAAGCCACGCCAATCCGCGACTGCTGCTGCGCTGTGTGAGCCAGGAATCCCTGGATGCCGCCGCCGTCGATCCGGACTACATGGCGCGTTACCACGCCGCGCTCGAGGCTTACGACAGCTACCAGGCGAAGGCCGCGCTGCGCGATGGCGCGAACGTGGCCTATTTCTGCGCCGAATACGGTTTCCACGAGAGTTTCCCGATCTATTCCGGTGGCCTCGGCGTGCTGGCCGGCGATCACTGCAAGGCGGCCAGCGACGAGCAGCTCGCATTCGTTGCGGTCGGGCTGGCCTACCGACAGGGCTATTTCCGGCAGAGCGTCGATAGCGACGGCACGCAGCACGCGGGCTTCCACGATGTGGATCCGCGCGATCTGCCGATGGAGGCCGTGCGCGATGCAGAGGGGCAATGGCTGATCGTGTCGGTGCCCATCGGTGACCGGCAGGTGGCTGCAAGGCTGTGGCAGGTGCAGGTCGGCCATGTATCTGTGTACCTGCTCGACACCAATGTCGAGACCAACAGCCCGGACGACCGAGACATCACCTTCCGCCTCTATGGCGGCGACGAGGCGCATCGCATCCGCCAGGAGATGGTGCTGGGCATCGGTGGCGTGCGCGCGCTGCGCGCACTGGGGCTCTCGCCGGCGGTGTGGCACATGAACGAGGGGCATGCCGCATTCCTCGCGCTGGAGCTGCTGCGCGAGCGCATGGCCGAAGGCATGGACTTCGAGGCCGGACTCGAGGCGGTGGCCGCGCAGTGCGTGTTCACCACGCACACGCCGGTGGCCGCCGGCCACGACGCCTTCCCCGATCACCTGTTCGTGCAGCACTTCGCCGGCATGGTGGGTGAGCTGGGCGGCGACATGCAGCGGCTGCTGGGGCTCGGGCGTGCGCCGGGCATCGACGGCCGCTTCAACATGACGCGCCTGGCGCTGCATGGCGCGCGGCGCATCAATGGCGTCAGCCGCATCCACGGTGGAGTCTCCTCGCAGCTGTGCGCCGACCACTGGCCCGACATCTCCGCGCATGAGAACCCGGTGGGCTACGTGACCAATGGCGTGCACGTGCCCACGTTCCTGTCGTCGGTGTGGGCGCGCTTCTTCGACGAACGCCTGCCCGAGTGGCGCGAGCGCCTGTGCGAGGCGGCCTGCTGGCAGGCGGCCGACAGCTGGCCGGACGAGCCGTTCTGGCACGCGGCGCAGAACATCAAGTCGCGCATGCTGGCCGGCGTGCGTGCGCGCCTGGAGCGCGAATATCACCAGAAGGGCATGGGACGGGTGCAGCTGGCCAACATCACGCGCCTGCTCGACCCCGAGAATCCCGATGTACTGACCATCGGCTTCGCGCGCCGCTTCGCCACCTACAAGCGCGCCGCGCTGCTGCTGCGCGACCGCGTGCGCCTGCGCCGCCTGGTCGCCAACGAGCAGCGGCCGGTGCTGTTCCTGTTCGCCGGCAAGGCACATCCGGCCGACCAGCCCGGCCAGCAGGTGCTGCGCGAGATCAAGCGCATCATGCTGGCGCCGGAATTCGCCGGCCATGTGCTGTTCCTCGAGGACTACGACATCCAGCTGGCGCGCTGGATGGTCACCGGCGTCGACGTCTGGCTGAACAATCCGGTCGCGCCGCTGGAGGCATCGGGAACTTCCGGCATCAAGGCGGCCATCAATGGCCGGCTGAACCTTTCGATCCTGGATGGCTGGTGGGCCGAGGCCTTCGATGGTGCCAACGGCTGGGGATTGCCGGGCGCCGACGCGGTGGACGAGGCCCGGCGCGACGACCTGGATGCCGCAGCCGTGTTCGACGCGCTCGAAGCCGAGGTGGTGCCGCTGTATTACGCGCGCAATGAGCAGGGGTTGTCGCCCGGCTGGGTGCGTCGCTGCCGCCATGCCATGGCCAGCGTCATCCCGCGGTTCAACATGCGCCGCGTGGTCAGCGACTACGCGGAAAACCTCTACCGTCCCGCCGGCGCGATGGGACGCAGGCTGCTGTCCGACGGCGGGCGTCCCGCCACCGAACTTGCCGCCTGGAAGCGCCGCGTGCGCGAGCACTGGGAAGGCGTGCAGATCCTCGAGGTGCGCGAGACGCCGCGCGCCGCCGGCGCCGCAGGCCCGCTGGTGATGCGCGCGAAGCTGCAGCTGGCGGGGCTTGACCCTGCCGACCTGTGCGTGGAGTTCAAGGCGCGCCGGCTGCTGCCCGATGGCAGCTTCGAGCAGGCGCCACTGTGCTCATTCGGCCATGGCAAGCCGCCTGGCCAGTGGCTGGCGCGCTTCGATGTCACCGGTACCGTGTCCGCGGATGGCACCGCGGAGTTCAGTGTCGCGGCGATACCGCCCGGCACCGGTCAGTACGAGCTGCAGGTGCGCGTGTATCCCTGGCATGCGCTGCTGACACATCCGCTTGAAATGGGGCTCATGAAGACGCTCTGACCAGCACCAGGCCTGCCAGCGGTGGCAGGTCGAGGGCAATCGAGCAGGGCTGGCCATGCATCGGCACGGCTTCGGCCGGCGCCACAGGACCGCCAAGGTTCGTGCCGCCATAGAACGCTGAATCCGAATTCAGCAGTACGCGCCAGGTGCCCTGTGCCGGCACGCCGATGCGGTAGCCATGGCGCGGCGCCGGCGTGAAGTTCAGCACCACGACGATCTGCGCATCGCCGCCGCAGCGCAGGAACGACAGCACCGAGTTCTCGCGGTCGCTGCAGTCGATCCACTGGAAGCCCTGCGGTTCGAATTCATGGCGATGCAGCGCCGGCTGCGCCACATACAGCCGGTTCAGGTCGCCCACCAGCTGCTGCACGCCGCGGTGCTCGGCATGCTCGAGCAGGAACCAGGGCAGCGCCACGTGGAAATCCCACTCCCAGGGATGCGCGAATTCCCCGCCCATGAACAGCAGCTTCTTGCCCGGCAGCATCCACATGTAGGTGAACAGCAGCCGCAGGTTCGCCAGCTGCTGCCAGCGGTCGCCGGGCATGCGCCCCAGCAGCGAGCGCTTCAGGTGCACCACCTCGTCGTGCGACAGCGGCAGGATGAAGTTCTCGCTGTACGCATACATCATCGCGAAGGTCAGGTCGTTCTGGTGGAACCTGCGATACAGCGGATCACGCGCGAAGTAGTCGAGCGTGTCGTGCATCCAGCCCATGTTCCACTTCATCGAGAAGCCGAGGCCGCCGTTCTCCACCGGCCGGCTCACCATCGGCCAGCTGGTGGATTCCTCCGCCATGATCACCGTGCCGGGCGCGCGCGCATGGGTGACGGCGTTCAGCGTGCGCAGGAATTCCACCGCCTCGAGGTTCTCGCGTCCGCCATGCTGGTTCGGGACCCACTGCGCGCCGCGCGCATAGTCGAGGTACAGCATCGAGGCCACCGCATCGACGCGCAGGCCGTCGAGGTGAAAATGCTCCAGCCAGTAGCAGGCGCTGGACAGCAGGAAGGTGCGCACCTCGTGCCGCTCGTAATTGAAGATGAAGGTGCCCCAGTCGGCATGCTCGCCCTTGCGCGGATCGGCGTACTCATACAGCGCCGTGCCATCGAAGCGCGCCAGCCCATGCGCGTCGCGCGGGAAATGGGCCGGCACCCAGTCGAGCAGCACGCCGACGCCCTCGCGGTGGCAGCAGTCGATGAAGTACCTGAAATCATCCGGCGAGCCGAAGCGGCTGGTGGGCGCGAAGTAGCCAGTGGTCTGGTATCCCCAGGAATCATCCAGCGGATGCTCGGTGACCGGCAGCAGCTCGATGTGCGTGAAGCCGAGGGCCTTCACGTAAGGGACCAGGTGGGCGGCCAGTTCGCGCCAGCTGAAGAAGGAACCGTCCGGATGACGGTTCCATGAACCGGCATGCACTTCATAGATGGACATCGGCGCGTGCAGCCAGTCGTGCTGCGCGCGGGCCTGCATCCAGGCCGCGTCATTCCACTGGAAGGCGTGCGGATCGCAGACGATGGCCGCGGTGGCCGGGCGCATTTCCATCGCGAAGGCATACGGGTCGGTCTTGAGCAGGATCTCGCCGGTGGCGCGGTTGCGCAGCTCGAACTTGTACAGCGCGCCCAGTTCGATGCCGGGCACGAACAGCTCCCACACGCCGCTGGATCCGAGCACCCGCATGGGCAGGCGCCGCCCGTCCCAGTCGCAGAACGGCCCGACCACGCTGACCCGCTCTGCATCCGGTGCCCACACTGCGAAGCGCACGCCAGCGACGCCATCGAAGGTGGCTGCATGCGCACCCATCATCTTCCAGGCTTCCGCATGTCCGCCGGATGCAAACAGCGCAAGGTCGGCGGGGCCCAGGCTGGGCGCAAAGCTGTAGGGATCCACGCGCTGATGGCGCCGGCCGGCGTCATCGGTCCAGGCCAGATGCGGGTGCGGGTCGAGGTCCTGCGCGGCCAGTTCGAAGAAATCGCTGGCGCCGATGCGCCGCAGCCGGCGACCGTCGGTGAGCGACACCTCGCGCGCGCCGGGAAGGTGGGCGCGCACAACCGCAGAGTCCTGCATCCGGTGCACGCCCAGCCATGCATGCGGCTCGTGATGGCGGGCTGCGGCGATCCGCTCCATTGCCGCTGCAATCGAATGCGAGATGAGATGCTCCCTGCTGTGGTGATCACATGGATGTAGGCCGGAACTGTCACCAAGCCGGTCCATGAATGTAGTCCGCCTGTGGTAAATATAGCCGGCAATGGTTACTGCATCGCGAACAACATCGGGCCGCTATGTCAGCCGGCTCACCGGGGGCACACTGGCGATGATCATGGCTGGCGGGCGCGGCGAGCGCCTGCGCGGCCTCACCGAGCATCGCTGCAAGCCGGCCACTCCCTTCGGCGGCAAGTTCCGCATCATCGATTTCGTGCTGTCCAACTGCGTGAACAGCGGCATCCGCAAGGTCTGCCTGCTCACGCAGTACAAGGGACAGTCGCTGATCCAGCACGTGCAGCGCGGCTGGAGCTACCTGCGCGGCGAGTTCGGCGAATTCGTCGACGTGATCCCCGCGCAGCAGCAGGTAGGACAGCACTGGTATCGCGGCACGGCCGACTCCGTCTACCAGAACCTTGAGTATGTGCGCAGCCACGGGCCGCGCCATGTGCTGGTGCTGGCCGGCGACCACATCTACAAGATGGACTACGGTCCGATGATCGCCTACCACGTCGAGAAGGGCGCCGACATCACCGTCGGCGTGGTCGAGGTGCCGGTGCCCGAGGCGCGCTCGTTCGGCGTGCTGTCGGTCACCGAATGGAACCGCGTCACCAAGTTCACCGAGAAGCCGCCGCAGCCGGAACCGATGCCCGGCAATGACGATATCGCGCTGGCGTCGATGGGCATCTATGTGTTCAACGCCGACCTGCTCGACCGGCTGCTGACCGAAGATGCCGAAGATCCCGCTTCGGCCCACGACTTCGGCCGCAACATCATCCCCAAGGCCATCGACACCATGCAGGTGTTCGCCTATCCGTTCCGCAATGTGCGCACGCGGGCGCAGAACTACTGGCGCGACGTGGGCACGGTCGATGCCTTCTACGAGGCCAACATCGAGCTGGTGCATGTCTCGCCCGAGCTGAACGTCTATGACGAGGAGTGGCCGATCTGGACCTACCAGGTGCAGCAGCCGCCCGCCAAGTTCGTGCTCTCCGACAGCGACCGCACCGGCATGGCGGTGAACTCGCTGGTGGCCGGGGGCTGCATCATTTCCGGTGCCGTGGTACGCGAGTCGCTGCTGTTCTCGGCGGTGCGCATCGAGGAGCACACTCAGGTGGAGCGCTCGGTGATCATGCCGGGCGTGCGCATCGGCCGCGGCTGCATCATCCGCAACGCCATCATCGATGAGCACTGCGAAATTCCCGACGGCATGCAGATCGGCGTCGATGCCGCCCGCGACCGCGAGCGCTTCGATGTGTCGCCGCAGGGCATCGTGCTGGTCACCCCCGAGGCGTTGCTCGCAGTCACGCGCGCCGGATGAACGACACGCGGCTGCCCGTCGTGCTGCTGTGGCACATGCACCAGCCGCCATACCGCGATGCGCTGTCCGGCCGCTATGTGCTGCCGTGGACCTGGCTGCATGTCATCAAGGATTACACCGACATGGCCGCGCACCTGGAAGAGGTCGACGGCGCGCGCGCCGTGGTCAATTTCACGCCGGTGCTGGTGGAACAGATCGAGGATCTCGCCGCGGCGGTGCGCGCCAGCCTCGATACTGGCGCACCGCTGCCCGATGCACTGCTGGCCGCGCTGCAGGGTGCATCGCTGCCCGCAGATCCAGCCGCGCGCCTGGCGCTGCTGCAGGCCTGCGTGCGCGCCGAGGAGCACAATGTGGTCCGCCCGCGCGAGGCCTTCGCTGCGCTGGTGGAGATGGCGCAGGCGGTGAACGATACGGCGCGCATCCACTATGTTTCCGATGCCTTCCTGCACGACCTGGTCGTCTGGTATCACCTGGCGTGGATGGGGGAATCGGTGCGCCGCAGGCATCCGCTGGTGGCGCGCCTGGAGCAGAAGGCCGGCGGCTTCGATGCCGCCGACCGGCGCGAGCTGCTGGAGCTGATCGCGCAGCTGCTGGCCACGGTGCTGCCGCGCTATCGCGCGCTGGCAGAGTCCGGCCGCTGCGAGCTGTCCACCTCGCCCTACAGCCATCCCATCCTGCCGCTGCTGATCGATTTCGGCGCGGCGCGCGAGAGCGAGCCCCATGCGCCGCGCCCGCATGCCGCGCAATATCCCGGCGGCGCCGCGCGTGCCCGCTGGCACCTCGAGCATGCCATCGAGGTGCACCAGCGCGTGTTCGGGCAGCGCCCGCGCTGCTGCTGGCCATCGGAAGGCGCCGTCAGCGAGGCGGCGGTGGCCGCGATCGAGGCTGCCGGATTCGACAGCCTCGCCACCAGCGTCAGCGTGCTCGCGCCATCCCTGGCGCTGTCGGGCATCGAGGTGCCGCAGCAGCATGACGCCGCCGAGCGCACCTTCAACCGCGCCTGGCACCTGCCGGACTCGAAACTGAACTGCTTCTTCCGCCACGATGCGCTCTCCGACCTGATCGGCTTCACCTATGGCAAGTGGCATGGCGATGATGCCGCCGCGAACTTCGTGCATGAGCTCGCCGCCATCGAGGAGCGCACCGCCGGCGAGGCGGATCGCATCGTGCTGGTGGCACTCGATGGCGAGAATGCGTGGGAACACTACCCGCACAATGGCTGGTACTTCCTGAACGCGCTGTACCGCGGCCTCGCCGAACATCCGCGGCTGCGGTTGACCACGCTGTCGGAATTCGTCGATGCGCAGCGGCAGGGCGGCACGTCGGCCACCGCGCTGCCGCGGCTTCGCGCCGGTTCATGGGTGTATGGAACGCTGTCCACGTGGATGGGCGATCCGGACAAGAACCGCGGCTGGGAACTGCTGTGCGCAGCCAAGCAGGCCTATGACGAAGTGGTGGCACAGGGCCGGTTGAGCCCAGCGGAACTGCAGCGTGCCGGACAGCAGCTGGCCGCCTGCGAGGCCTCCGACTGGTACTGGTGGTTTGGCGACTATAACCCCGCAGCCGCGGTGCGTGACTTCGATCAGCTGTTCCGCCACCAGCTCACCAGTCTCTACCAGTCGCTGCACCTCGAGCCGCCCGAAAGCCTGCAGCAGCCGATCAGCGTCGGGCATGGAGACCCGGAGGGCGGCGGCGTGATGCGGCGCTCATGAACACGCTTCCCGAGGGCCTGGTGCTGGCGCAGCGGCGCGCCGGTGTGCTGCTGCCGGCCAGCGCGCTGTGCAGCGCGCACGAAGGCGCACTCGGCGCACGCGCGCGCCGCTTCATCGACTGGCTGGCCGACGCCGGCTTCACCGTGTGGCAGCTGCTGCCACTGGTGCCGGTGGATGAATCCGGCTCGCCCTACTGGGCGCGCTCCGACCGCGCCGGCAATCCCGCGTTGCTCGACCGGCATGCGCCAGATCCGGGCAACGAGACAGACTTCGAGGCATGGCGCAGAGGGCAGCAGGACTGGCTCGAGGACTACCTGCTGTTCGAGGCCATCGCGGCAGAGCAGGGCGGCAGGCCCTGGTGGCAATGGCCGCTGCCGCTGCGCGATCGCAAGCCCGGCGCGCTTGCAGAAGCCGCGCGCCGGCTGGCCGCGCCGATCCGCGAACTGGCACGCCAGCAGTGGCGCTTCGACCTGCAATGGCAGGCGCTGCGTGAATATGCCACCTCCCGCGGCGTGCACCTGTTCGGCGACCTGCCCATCTATGTGGCGCCAGACTCGGTGGCCACCTGGGTGTTCCGTGACCAGTTCCAGCTCGATGTGAATGGCGCGCCGAAGGCCGTGTCCGGCGTGCCGCCGGACTACTTCGCCGAGGATGGCCAGCTGTGGGGCAATCCGCTGTATGACTTCGAGACGCAGCGGCGCGATGTCTTCCGCTTCTGGGTGCTGCGGCTCGGGCTGCAGGCCGAGCGCTTCGACGTGCTGCGCATCGATCACTTCCGCGCGCTCGAGGCCTACTGGGAAATACCCGCCAGCGCGCGCACCGCGCGTGAGGGTCGCTGGCGCAAGGCGCCCGGCGAGGCGCTGCTTGCCACCGTGCGCCGCGAGCTGCCGCAGCTGGAACTGGTGGCCGAAGACCTCGGCCTGATCACCGATGAAGTGATCGAGCTGCGCAAGGCCTTCGCGCTGCCCGGCATGCGCGTGCTGCAGTTCGCATTCGATGGCGATGGACGCAACCCGCACCTGCCGCACATGCACGAGCCGGATCTGGTCGCCTATACCGGCACGCATGACAACGACACCACCGCCGGCTGGTATGCCGCGCTGGGCGCGAAGCAACGCGACCAGGTGCGCCGCTTCCTGGCGCGCGCCGACCACGAGGTGGTGCACGCGCTGATGCGCCAGGCGCTGGCATCGGTGGCGCGCATGGCCGTGTTGCCGGCGCAGGACCTCTTGCAGCTGGGCAGCGAGGCGCGCCTGAACCGTCCGGGCACCGCGAAGGGCAACTGGAGCTGGCAGCTGCCGCTCGAGGCCCTGACGCCGGAGCTTGCTGCATACTTCTGCGAACTGAACCAGCTCTACGGTCGATCAGGCTGACCCCATGCGACGCAGGACATTGCTGCTGGCTCCATTCGCGCTGTGCTTCAGCGGCTGCGCGGCCACGCGACTGCAACCACCGCAACTGCAGGTGATCGAGGTGGGGCTGGTCGGCGCCAGCCTGCTGCGGCAAGACCTTCGGCTGCGCATGCGCGTGCAGAATCCCAACGATGTGGAACTGCCGGTGCGCGGCATCAGCTATGCGGTGCAGCTGTCGGGCGAGACCTTCGCCAGCGGCGAATCAGAACGCGACTTCGTCGTGCCGGCGCTGGGTGAGACCGACTTCAGCCTCGATGTCTCCGCCAATGCGGCCGCGGCGGTGCTGCGCCTGCTGGGTGAGCGCAGCGGCACGGCCGAATATCGCCTCTCGGGTCGCGTGCACCTGGCGCGCGGGCTGCTGCGCAGCATTCCGTTCGAGCACCGTGGCGAGCTGAAGCTGCGCTAGTCAGGCGCGCGGCGCGGCCAGCATCGACCCGAACAGCGCCTCATACTCCCCGACCCGCCGCTGCCAGGAAAAATCCTGCGCCATCGCATTGGCGATGATGCGCGACCACAGCGTAGCGTCCGCATGCCATGCGAGGGCGGTCTCGATCGCCCAGGTCAGTCCGCCGGCGTCGTAGTCGTTGAACATCACGCCGGTGCCGCGCCCGGTGGCCGGATCGAAGTGCTGTACCGAATCGGCCAGGCCGCCAGTGGCGCGCACGATGGGCACGGTGCCATAGCGCTGGCTGTACATCTGGTTCAGCCCGCAGGGCTCGTATTTCGACGGCATCAGGAAGATGTCGCTGGCGGCCTCGATCCAGTGCGCCTCGGCCTCGCTGTAGCCATTGAAGAAGCTCACCCGGTCGGGAAAGCGCGTGGCCAGGTCACGGAAGAACTCCACATAGCGCGCATCGCCGCTGCCCAGCACACCGCATGCAAAGGAGTGTTTCTGCAGCAGCGCCGGCAGCACCTGCATCACCAGGTCGAAGCCCTTCTGCGAGGCCAGCCGGCTGATCATGCCGATCAGCGGCACGCGGCCTGCCTCTGGCAGGGCCAGGCCGCGCTGCCGGGCAAACTCGCGCCGCAGCGTGGCCTTGCCGGCCATGTCGCCGGCACTGAAGTGATGCGGCAGGTAGCGATCGGTGGCCGGGTCCCACTCGGTGGTGTCCACGCCGTTCAGGATGCCGTGCAGGAAACCGGCGCGACGCCGCAGCAGGTCATCGAGCCCGTAGCCATAGGCCGGCGTCTGGATCTCGCGCGCATAGGTGGGGCTGACCGTGCTGATGGCGTCGGCATGCGCGATGCCCTCGCGCAGCAGGTTCACCCGGCCGGCGCCACGCTCGCCGGCATCGAGCAGGCCCGTTGCATCACCCAGTCCCGTGTCGTCGATCTGCGCGGCGCCGAACACGCCCTGGTAGGCGAGGTTGTGGATGGACATCAGGCTGCGCGTGTCCCGGAACAGCCCATCCCGGGCATACACGGTCTTCAGCAGCAGTGGCGCAAGGCCGGTATGCCAGTCATTGCAATGCAGGATCTGCGGCGCGAAGCCCAGGCGCTGGCAGCACAGCAGCGCGGCATGCGTGAGCAGGATGAACCGCAGGTGCTCGTCCGCATCGGAGGTATAGATGCTGCCCCGCTCATACAGCGCTGGCGCATCCACCAGATACAGCGGCGCCTGGCTGCCGGGCAGCACGGCCCGGTGCACGTCGAAGACAAGGGAGTGCGCACCCAGCGACAGCGTGATGCCGCGCAGCTGCGCCACCGGCTCGATCACCAGCGCGCTGCGGTCCAGCTGCGCATACAGCGGCATGAACAGGCGGATGTCATGGCCCGCGGCATGCAGCGCGCGGGTCAGTGCACCGGCGACATCGGCCAGTCCGCCGGTCTTGGCAAGAGGTGCGACTTCCGAGGCAATGGCACAGATGCGAAGCGGCATCCGGCCAGTGTAGCGGTATCATGTGCGGATGCAGCGTGTGCTGGTGATCCTGGCCGTGATCGTGCTCGTGACGGCCTCCCTCGGTGTGGGCGCGCTGGCAGCGAACTGGCCCTTCTGGCGCCGGGCCTGGGCCTGGCATACCGCCGAGTCCGGCTGGCCGCAGCAGCTGCCCGGCCCCTGGTCCATCGTGCGTGGCGGCGGCGCCGCGCCGCTGCAGTTCGGTTCCGCCGCACCCGACCTTGCGACAGAAGCCACGCAGGCCGCAACGCAGCTGCTGCTGCGCGTGCGCAATGGTGTCGCCGATGCCTGGCGCGCGCCGGGCACCGATGAATCGCAGCCGGTGGATGGCCGTGGCCTGTCGGTGGCGCTGCTCGAACCGCTGTTCGCCGAACTGCAGGACCTGCATCCCGGACTGCTCGACCAGCCGGTGGGCGCGTGGATCGCAGCCTGGCGCCAGGACCAGCGCGGCGCCCTGACCCCGCGCGAGCTGCTCGACCTCATCGCCGCCGGCATCGACATGCCGCCGGCGCCAGCGCCGCTGAATCCATTCAGCGTGCGGGCGCGCCTTGCCGCGGGACCCGGCTTCGACCGCGCGGCACTGCTGGCCTTCTCGCCGACCGCCACGGAGCGCCGCGCCGCCGCCGCGCAGCTCCTCGCCGGCATCGCATCGACAGTACAGTCGCAGCCGTTTGCCGCCGTGCTGGAAACGCAGCTTTGGTCGCGCCTCGCCGAAGAGGATGCGCGACTGATGACCGACCGCCGCGGCAACCAGGTCGCGGCGCATTGCTGCGTGCAGGCCACGCCGGCGGACTGGTTGCGGCTGGGCCTGCACCGGTCGCGGGCGATGACCGCCGGGCAGGCGCCGCAGACCATCGCCACCGCGGGCCGCGCGCTGGCGGTCAGTGCCGACGGCGCGGTGCTGTGGATCGGCACCGGGGCCGCGCCTTCGGGTCTCGAAATGCTGCTGCAGGCGGGTGCGCCGGCCGCAGCGCCGGACGAGTGAACACAGCACAATTCAGGCAACGCCATGCCTTTGCGCGCACGCCCGGTGCAATAATGCGCGCCTCATGGCTGACCCACGCACCGCAACCACCGCCGTCAGCGTCCTGCTCGCACTGGCGTGTGCAAGCTGGGCCATCTACGCGACCAAGCATGATGCGCCGGTCGACACCTTCGCCGTCGGCGCCACACGCGCACCGGCGGCCATTCCGGTCCTGACCGCGCCGGTGGAGCGCCGGCAGATCGAGATCGGCCTGCAGGCCATCGGTACCGCCAACGCCAACGAATCGGTCGAGATCTCCTCGAAGACCACCAACATCGTCACGGCGATCCGCTTCAATGATGGCCAGACGGTCGAGGCCGGCCAGGTGCTGGTGGAACTGGATCGCGAGACCGTGGCAGCCGATCTTGCCGCGGCCACGGCCGCCTTCGAGGAAAGCCGCAGCCAGTGGAACCGCAGCCGCGAACTGGTCGCGACGCAGGCGCTGTCGCGCGCCCAGCACGAGCAGCTCGAGGCGACGATGAAGGCCAACCAGGCGCGCGTCGATGCCGCGCAGGCGCGCCTGTCCGATACCTACATCCGCGCGCCATTCGCCGGCCGCGTCGGCCTGCGCCGCGTCAGCCTCGGCGCGCTGATCAGTCCGGGCACGGCGATCACCACGCTGGATGACACGCGCACGATGAAGGTGGACTTCGCAGTGCCGGAAACCCAGGTCGGTGCGCTGGCGCCGGGGCAGAAGGTCCGCGCGGTGACCTCGGCCTATGCGGGCCGCCAGTTCGACGGCACCGTCGCCAGTGTCGACTCGCGCGTCGATCCGGCCACGCGCTCGGTGATCGTGCGCGCCACCGTGCCCAACCGCGATGGCGCGCTCAAGCCGGGCATGTTCCTCACCGTCGACCTGTCGCAGGACCAGCGCCCGGCACTGGTGGTGCCCGAACAGGCGCTGGTGCCGGAACAGGCGCGGCAGTTCGTCTATGTGGTCGAAGGCGATGTGGTGGCCAAGCGTGAGGTCACGCTGGGCCGGCGCGCGCCCGGCTTCGTCGAGATCGCCGCCGGCGTGGCCGAGGGCGAGCGGGTGGTGATCGAAGGCACGCTGAAGCTGCGCGATGGCACGCCGGTGACCGAGATCGGCGGAGGTCCGGGCAGCGCGCCGGTCGATGCCGGTCACGATCTGCCCGGCGGCCGCGCGTCATGACCATCTCGGAGCTGTCGATCCGGCGGCCCGTGTTCGCCACCGTGCTGTCGCTGCTGCTGCTGATCGTCGGCATCATGGCCGCGCTGCGGCTGCCGATCCGCGAATATCCCGACATCCAGCAGCCGGCGGTCAGCGTCGATGTCACCTATCGCGGCGCCAATGCCGGCGTCATCGAAACACGCATCACGCAGCTGATCGAGAACGAGGTGGCCGGCCTCGAGGGCGTCGACAAGGTCATCTCGCGCAGCCGCGACGAGCGCGCCACCATCGACGTGCTGTTCACCCCGTCGCGCGACATCGACTCCGCCGCCAACGACGTGCGCGACCGGGTCACGCGCATCATGGGTCGCCTGCCCGACGAGGCCGACCCGCCGCAGGTGGAGAAGGTGGACAGCGGCGCCGATCCGGTGCTGTACGTGATCCTCTCCAGCAACACCCGCAACGGGCTGGAACTCACCGACTATGCCGAGCGCTACCTGGTGGACCGCGTCGGCGCGGTGCCCGGCGTGGCCAGCGTGTTCCTTGCCGGCGCGCGCCGCTATGCGATGCGCGTCTGGCTCGACCGCTCGGCGATGGCCGCGCGCGGCGTCACGGTCAGCGACATCGAATCGGCGCTGCGCAGCGAGAACATCGAGTTGCCGGCCGGCCGCATCGAATCCGTGCAGCGCGAGTTCACGCTGCGCACCGACACCTCGATGCAGACCGAGGAGGAATTCCGCGACCTGGTGGTGGGGCGTGGTGCCGATGGCTACCTGGTGCGGCTGGGCGATGTGGCCGAGGTGCAGCTGGCGGCCGAGAACCAGCGCGGCGGCTCGGCTACGGACCAGGGCCCTGCGCTGCTGATGCCGGTCACGCCGCTGTCCACCGCCAACATCCTGGAGGTGGCCGACGCGATCAAGCGCGAGATGGCGCTGATCCGCGAAGGGCTGCCCTCGGACATCAGCTTCGAGGTGAACATCGACAACTCGGTGTTCATCCGCGAGTCGATGCGCAAGGTGATGCTGGTGCTGGCCGAGACCGGCATCATCGTGCTGGTGGTGATCTTCCTGTTCCTGGGGACGATCCGCGCCACGCTGATCCCCGCCGCCACCATTCCGGTGGCCATCCTGGCCGCGGCGGTGGTCATGGCGGCGCTGGGCTACTCGATCAACACATTGACGCTGCTGGGTGCGGTGCTGGCCATCGGCCTGGTGGTCGATGACGCCATCGTGGTGCTCGAGAACATCGTGCGGCGCATCGAGCTGAACGAGCCGCCGCTGCTGGCCGCGATCAATGGCAGCCGCGAGATCGGCTTCGCGGTGATCGCCACCACGATGGTGCTGGTGTCGGTGTTCCTGCCGATCTCCTATCTGGAGGGCAATGTCGGCCGGCTGTTCTCCGAGTTCGGCGTTTCCATTGCCGCCGCGGTGGTGTTCTCGGCGGTGGTGGCGCTGACGCTGACGCCGATGATGACCTCGAAGTTCTTCGCCAACGGCATCCATCGCGGGCGCCTTGCGATGGCGGTGGACCGCGGTTTCCAGTCCCTCAACGCCAGCTATGCCCGCTCGCTGCGCTGGACACTGCAGGGCGCGCGCCCGGTGCTGCTGCTGTCGGCGGCCGGCCTTTCGGCGGCGGCGATGATCCTGCTGCTGGTGGTGGGCTGGCCCTGGTCGGGCATGCGCCTGCCATCCGAGCTTGCACCGCGCGAGGATCGCGGCCGCGTGCAGATCATGGTGCAGGGGCCGGAGGGCGCGAGCCTGGAATACACGCAGCGCCAGCTCGACCTGGTGTCGGAGATCGCAATGGAAGAGGTCGAGCGCGGCAATGCCACGCGCGTGGTCCGTCGCACCGGCAGCTGGGGAAACCGGTCCGCGGTCAGCAACGGCATGGTGTTCATGCCGCTGAAGGCCTGGGGCGAGCGGCCCGACAGCGCCGAGCAGATCGTGGCCAGGCTGCAGCAGCGCACGCGCGACATCCCCGGCGCGCGGGTTGTGCCGCGCACGCCGGGCGGTCTCGGCGGTTCAGGCAAGCCGGTGCAGCTGGTGCTGCAGGGCCCGGAATACCGCGATGTGGCCGACGTGGCCGAGAAGGTCATCGCGGTGGCTTCGCAGCATCCCGGCCTCGCCAATCTCGAGCTGGACTACGAGGAGCGCCAGCCGCAGCTGCGGGTGGGCATCAACCGCAACCGCGCCGCGGACCTCGGCGTGTCGGTGACCGCGGTGGCGCGTTCGCTCGAAACCATGCTCGGCTCGCGCGTGGTCACCACCTTCCTGATGGGCGGCGATGAATACAACGTGGTGCTGCAGGCGCGCGATGAACAGCGCGCCTCGGTGGCCGACCTCGACAACATCTATGTGCGCTCCGACCGCAGCGGCCAGCTGGTGCCGCTGGCCAGTGTGGTGGAGATCCAGGAGACCGGTGCTGCCTCGGAACTGCGGCGCTTCAACCGCATGCGTTCGGTGATGGTCACCGCCAACCTGAATCCCGGCTTCGCGCTGGGCGATGCGCTGGACTACCTCGAAGGCGTGGTGCAGCAGCAGCGCGGCGAGGTGCCGGTCCAGATCGAATACGACGGCGAGTCGCGCGAGCTGAAGCGTTCCTCCGGCGGCCTGATGCTGACCTTCGCGTTCGCGATGCTGATCGTTTACCTGGTGCTGGCCGCGCAGTTCGAGAGCTTCGTGCATCCGCTGGTGATCCTGGCGGCGGTGCCGATGGCGCTCACCGGCGCGCTGTTCGGCCTGTGGCTGTTCGACTCCTCGATCAACATCTTCAGCCAGATCGGCGCGGTGATGCTGATCGGCATCGCCAGCAAGAACGGCATCCTGATCGTGGAATTCGCCAACCAGCTGCGCGATCGCGGCACCGCGTTCTTCGAAGCCACCGTCGAAGCCTCGGCCACGCGCCTGCGGCCGGTGGTGATGACCACGCTGGCCACGGCCGCCGGCGCGGTGCCGCTGGCAGTAGCCACCGGCGCCGGCGCGGAGAGCCGCCAGTCCATCGGCGCCACGGTGTTCTTCGGCTCGCTGTTCGCGGTGGTGCTGACCCTGTACGTGGTGCCGGCGCTGTACGTGAAGATCGCGCGCAACACGCGCTCGCCGCAGTACCTGTCGCGGCTGATCGACGGCCTGAAGGGCAGCGAGGCGCGCCGGCCGCAGCCGGAAGCGCCGCAGATGCCGGCGCCGGCGGGGCGCGTCCCGGCGCCCTGACCACGCCCTGGCGCGCTGTCGCCGGGCCCCGTTCGGCGATCTTCGCGGTAATTGACGACACAAAGCCGGTACGCGGCGCTCTCCACCGGCTCCAATCCCCCCGAATCCTTCCCCGTCCCCGACCGGCTAGAATGGTCCTTCACTGCCCGGGCCAGTCGCGCCGGGCAACAACAACATGGCCGCCACCCCTTACAAACAGCTCGAACAGGCACCGCCGGCAGCACTGCCGCCGCTGTCCGCGACCAAGCGGCGCCTGGCCGCGCAGATCCGCAGCCAGGTGGGCAAGGCCATCGAGGACTTCGCGATGATCCGCGAGGGCGATCGCGTGATGGTGTGCGTGTCCGGTGGCAAGGACTCCTACACGCTGCTCGACATGCTGTTGTCCCTGCAGCGCAGCGCGCCGGTGAAGTTCTCGCTGGTGGCGGTGAACCTGGACCAGAAGCAGCCCGGCTTCCCGGCGCATGTGCTGCCGGAATACCTGGCCTCGCTGGGCGTGGAACACCACATCATCGAACAGGACACCTACAGCGTCGTGAAGCGGCTGATCCCGGAGGGGCGCACCATGTGCAGCCTGTGCTCGCGCATGCGGCGCGGCGCGCTGTACCGCTATGCGGCCGAGAACGGCATCACCCGCATCGCGCTGGGCCACCACCGCGACGACATCGTCGAGACGCTGTTCCTGAACCTGTTCCACGCCGGCAAGCTCAAGGCGATGGCGCCGAAGCTGCGCTCGGAGGACGGCCGCCACATCGTGATCCGTCCGCTGGCCTATGTGCCCGAGCGCGATATCGCACGCTACGCCAGCGCGCGCGGCTTCCCGATCATTCCCTGCGACCTGTGCGGCTCGCAGCAGAACCTGCAGCGGGTGCAGGTGAAGCGCATGCTGGCCGGATGGGAACGTGAGCATCCCGGCCGGACCGAATCGCTGCTGACGGCACTGCGCAATGTGGAGCCTGCGACACTGGCCGATCCGGCGCTGTTCGACTTCGCGGGCCTGGATGCCGGGCCGCCGGCATGAGGAAGCTGCCGCCGCCACCACTGGCGCACAGCTACTGGGTGGAGCCGGCGCGGCTCCTGGCCGGCGAGCATCCCTGCGCGGAGGCCGGCGCGGCGCGCGCGCGGCGCGTGCAGCTGCTGCTGGCCTCGGGCGTGCGCACCTTCATCGACCTGACGCAGGCCGGCGAGATGCCCGACTACGACACGCTGCTGCCACAGGGCGTGGCCTGGCATCGCCTGTCGATTCCCGACCATTCGATTCCGGACACGCAGCAGCGCATGCGCGAGGTGCAGCGCACGCTGGCCGCGGCCCTGCGCGGCAAGGGCGCGGTGTACGTGCACTGCCGTGCCGGCTACGGGCGCACCGGCACCGTGATCGGCTGCTACCTGCGCGAGAAGGGGCTGGGACCGCAGCAGGCGCTGGATGAACTGAACCGCCTGTGGCAGCCGAATGCACGCTCGCGCATCTGGCCGGTGGTGCCGGAGACCACGGCCCAGGAGCGCTACATCCTGGAGTGGAAGGTGGAGGCGGCGCGCGCGCCGGCGGGCTGATGCGCACCACGCACGACTGGACCGAACTCACCGACACCGAGTTGCTGCAGGTTCGCTTCAAGGACCTGGGGCTCAGGCTGCGCGGCACGCCGCTGCAGCAACGCCTGTCACGCGTCTACGGCGAGCTGGAACGGCGCGGCCTCAACTTCCGTCCGCACATGTGGCTGGCCGAGGAATGGTTCTCGCCCGATGGCGTGCCCGGCATCGCGGTGCCGTTCTACCTGGCCCATCCGCGGCTGATGCGCCTGGAGCGTCGCATGATGCGCGAGGTGGAGGGCGGCAACCAGAACTGGATGATGCGCATCCTGCGCCATGAAGTCGGCCATGCGATTGACACGGCCTACCGGCTGCGGCGCCGGGCGCGCTGGCGTGAGCTGTTCGGTCCGCCGTCGCTGCGTTATCCCGAGGTGTATCGCGCGCGCCCGGGCAGCCGCCGCTATGTGCAGCACCTGGGACACTGGTATGCACAGGCGCATCCCACCGAGGACTTCGCCGAGACCTTCGCCGTGTGGCTGAAACCCAATTCGGACTGGCGCCGCAGCTATGCCAGCTGGCCGGCGTGGGACAAGCTGCGCTATGTCGATGAACTGATGCGCGAGCTGGCCGGCACCACACCGCTGGTGCGCAGCCGTGCGCACATCGAGCCGCTCGGCGAGAACCGCCGCACGCTGGCGGAGCACTATCGCGAGAAGCTGGCGCGCCAGGTGGACTGGTGCAGCGAAGCCACCGACACCTTGCTGCTGCGCGTGTTCACGCGCAAGCCGGCCAATCCCCGCCTGGCACGTGCCAGCCGCTTCCTGCGCTCGCGGCGACGCGAGCTTCTGGCCGGCAGCGGCGCCGAGGACGCGTACAATCTGGAACAGGTGCTGAACATCGCGATCGACCGCTCCGAGGCCCTGGGCCTTTACCTGCGCGGCTCGCAGCGCGATGCACTGCCCCACGCGCGATGGCTGCTCGGCAGCATGGCGCGGCTGTTCGGCGAGAGGGAGCGTCCAGAACTGAACCTATGAAGCGATCGCGCGTACTGGTGGTCCTGCATCCGAGCCTGATGCCGCCCGACAGCCTCGAAGGGCAGGACCCGAAGGCCATCGAGGAATGGCGCACCGAGTTCGACGTGATCCAGACGCTGAAGGCCTCCGGCCACGAGGTGCGCGCGCTGGGCGTGCTCGACACCATCACCGAGCTGCGCACCACCATCGCCGACTGGCAGCCGGATGTGGTGTTCAACCTGCTCGAGGAATTCGACGGCATCGTCTCCTATGACCAGCACGTGGTGGCCTTCCTCGAGATGCTGCGCCAGCCCTATACCGGCTGCAATCCGCGCGGCCTGCTGCTGTCGCGCGACAAGGCGCTGTGCAAGCAGGTGTTCGCCTGGCATCGCATTCCCTCGCCGCAGTTCCAGGTCTTCCAGCGCGGCCAGCGCATCCGCATCCCGCGCCGCCTGCGCTATCCGCTGTTCGTGAAGTCCAGCACCGATGACGCCTCGCTGGGCATCTCGCAGGCCTCGGTGGTGGCCGATGCCGCGCAGCTGAAGGAGCGCGTCGAGTTCGTGCTCGAGCAGCACAAGAGCGACGTGCTGGTCGAGGAATACATCGAGGGGCGCGAGCTCTACGTGGGCATGATCGGCAACCAGCGCATCACCACCTTTCCGGTGTGGGAGCTGAGCTTCGGCAGCATGACCAGCGCCATTGCCACGCGACGCGTGAAGTGGGACCCGAAATACCGCGCCCACCATGGCATCGACAGCGCGCCGGCACGCGACCTGCCCCCGGGCGTGGTCGCGCGGCTCGAGAAGCTCTCGCGCCGCATGTTCCGCGCGCTGGGACTCACCGGCTATGCGCGCATGGATTTCCGCATGAAACCCGATGGCAGTGTCTATGCGCTGGAAGCCAACGCCAATCCGCACCTGGCGCGCGACGAGGACTTCGCCCGTGCCGCGGGCGAGGCCGGCCGCGACTATCCGGCGCTGCTCGATTCCATCGTCAAACTCGGTCTCACTTATCCGGCGCAATGGCGGGTGGTCTATGGCAGCTAGCAACAGGCTGTGTGCAGCGATGCTTCTGGTGGTGCTGGTGGCGGCCTGCGCCAGCCAGCCGAAGCGCCACGAGGTCTTCCTCGCGGAACTGGCCACGCTGCTGCCCGGCAGCTATGACAACATCGCCCAGGCGCGCGCCAGCAGCGATCATGTGCCGCTGCGCATGGTGATCGCGCCGGTGCAGGCCGCCATGCTGGGCCGGCATGTCTACTACGTGCAGGAAATGGCTGCCGACGATGCGCAGCGCGTGATGGCACAGAAGCTGTACATCCTCGATGGCGTCGACGGCGCGGAGCGCGCCGTGCTGCTGCAGGCCGACTTTGCCGAGCCCATCCGCTGGCGCGACGGGCACCTGCGGCGCGACCTGTTCAAGAGCCTGCTGCCCGAGGACATCCGCCCGCGCGTGGGCTGCGATCTGGTGTTCACCCGCGGCGAGGATGGATTCGTGGCCACCGGCCGCGACACCTGCCGCATCAGCGCGCCGGGCAACGGCGAGACACTGCGCGTCGAGCAGCGCCTCGAGCTCGATCCGGACCGGCTGGACGTGCTTGAGATCCAGCGCGACGCGCTGGGCGTGGTGGTGCGCGGCGGGGGCGAAGATCCCTGGTACCGCTTCGCGCGCCGCGCCGACGCGCCCTGGTAGCCCATGCTTGCGCGCGTGCCGGGAATCTACTTGCGCCACGTGGCGCGGGAGATGGCCGCGCAGACGCTGATCGTCGCGGCGGTGCTGTTGGCCGTGCTGGTCATCTACCAGTTCTCCTTCGTGCTGGGGCGCGCCGCCGACGGGCAGATCGATGGCGCCACGGTGCTGCGCCTGGCCTGGCTCACCCTGCGCACCAACCTCGGCGTGATCCTGCCGCTGGCCGTGATGCTGGGCGTGGTGCTGGCGCTGGGACGACTGTGCTGGGACAGCGAGGTAGCCGCGGCCGAGGCTGGCGGCATGCCGCGCACTGCGCTGTACATCGCGGCCGCCGCGGTGGTGCTGCCCGCGGCCGCGCTGGCCGCCTGGGTGGCCTTCGTCGATGGACCGGCAGCCGCGCGCGAGGCGGTGCAGCTGCGCATGGCAGCGCTGCGCACGCAGGTCACGCGCGGGCTTGAGGCCGGCGCGTTCCGCACCGTGGGGGCCGGCACCACGCTGCATTTCGAAGCGCACGGCGACGCGGGCGAGCTGCTGGACGTGTTCATCGAGCGGGAGCTGCACACCGCCGGCGATGCCGCGCCGCGCATGCAGGTCGTGCTCGCAAAGCGGGCGCGCTACCGCCTCGATGAGGCCGCCGGTGTCTTCGAGGTGGACCTGTTCGATGGCCGCAGCCACCAGGGCACGCCCGGCAGGCTCGACTGGCGCGTGATGCAATTCGAACGCCAGCGCGTCACGCTGCCGATGCCGCTGGCGCGCCTGCCCGGCGCGCCGCGCACCGACCAGCTCGGCAACCGTGCGCTGCTCGAATCAGATGACCCGCGGCTGCAGGCCGAGCTGCACTGGCGCATCGGCTGGGTGGCTGCGGTGCTGGTGCTGGGGCTGGTCGCGGTGCCACTGGGCGTGCTCGCCCCGCGACAGGGCCGTCATGCCCGGGTGCCGTGGGCGGTGCTGCTGTTCGCGCTGCATGCAGGGTTGCTCACCAGCGGCAAGTCGCTGCTGGAACGCGGCGAGACCCCCGCCTGGGCCGGACTGTGGTGGGTGCACGCGGTGGTGCTGGCGCTGGCACTGCTGCCGCGCGGCCTGCCGGGGCTCGCGGCGCGCCTGCGCCACCGGCCGGTCACTTCTTGAACAGGCCCCTGGCAGGCGGCTTTTTATCCTGCACGGTGACATCTTCCTCGCGCAGTGATTTCACCTTCTGCGTGGTCTTGATCCACTCGGAGAGCTTGCGCAGGTCGACGCGCGGCCGGCGGATGCGGGCCGTGTCGCCGGGCGTGCCGGCATCCTGCTTCTGGTAAGGATCGTAGGCACCGCCCTGCATGCGGCTCTTGGGCTTGCCGCCCTTGTCGGTCTCGACGATCTCCAGGTAATCGGGCGCTTCCGGTGCCGATTCGCCCTTCGGGACGTAGATCGAGAACTTGTCGTCTCTACTTCCGGCGCTCATGCCAAAAAGGATAACAGCACCGAGCCGTTGTTAAATCACTTTGCAGTACGGTTTGCCGCGCGCATGAGGCCGATCACAGTTTTGGCGTCCCGCAGCTGCCCCTCGACGGCCTGTCGCAGGGCTTCGGCCAGCGGAACCCAGTGCACCTCGATGACCTCGTGCTGCTCGTGGCGGGATTCCTGCTGCACCAGGCCCTGCGCCAGATACAGATGGATGGTCTCGTCGAACACGCCGGGCGAGGACAGCACGCTGCCCAGCGACTCCCATTGCCGTGCCTCGCAGCCGGCCTCCTCGAGCAGTTCGCGCGTGGCGGTGCTCTCCGGCGGCTCACCGGGTTCGAGCCGGCCCGCCGGCAGTTCCCACACCCAGCCGCCACCGGCCGGGCGGTACTGGCGCAGCAGGCAGACGCGACCGGCATCATCCAGCGCCACGACCGCGGCGCCGCCCGGGTGGCGCACGATTTCATAGCGCGCGGTGTGCCCGTTGGGCAGCAGCACCTGCTCGACCTCGACGCGGATCACGTTTCCGGCAAATACAGTCTCGGCGGCACTCATGCATTCCCTTTCCGCACCTTGCGGCATTGGGGCGTGGTGCAAGGCGGCACCGCGCGGCTTTGGCTATAGTGGCGCCGAAGATTATGTCTGCATTGCCCGGCCATCTCGAATCCCTGAACAACGCCCAGCGCAAGGCCGCCGGATACGGCGAGCCGGTGCCCGAGGGCCCGCTGCGCGCAGGTCCGCTGCTGATCATCGCCGGCGCGGGCACGGGCAAGACCAGCACGCTGGCGCATCGCGTGGCACACCTGGTGCTCAATGGCGTCGATCCGCAGCGGATCATGCTGCTCACCTTCACGCGGCGTGCCGCGATGGAGATGCGCCGGCGCGCGGTGGAGATCCTCAAGCAGGCGCTGGATGACACCATGGGCGCAAAATCGCGCCCCATCGCGCAACGGCTGACCTGGACCGGCACCTTCCATTCGCTGGGCAACCGGCTGCTGCGCCACTATGCGCCGCAGCTGAAGCTCGATCCGGCCTTCAGCGTCATCGACCGCGGCGACTCGGCCGATGTACTCGACCAGCTGCGCACCGAGCTGGGGCTGGCTGAAACCGGCCAGCGCTTCCCGCGCAAGGACACCTGCCTTGCCATCTATTCGCACCGCGTGAACACCGGCAAGCCGCTGGCCGACACGCTGCGCGACCAGTTCGCCTGGTGCGCGCCGCATGAGGCGGACCTGGTGCGGCTGTTCCGCGCCTATGTGGAGCGCAAGCAGAAGCTCGGACTGCTCGACTACGACGACCTGCTGCTCTACTGGCACATCCTGGTCTCCGAGCCGAAGCTGGCGCGCCACCTGGGCGGGCATTTCGACCACATCCTGGTCGATGAGTACCAGGACACCAACAAGCTGCAGGCCGACATCATCCTGGCCATGAAGCCCGATGGCGCCGGGTTGACGGTGGTCGGCGATGATGCGCAGTCGATCTATTCCTTCCGCGCCGCCGCGGTGGAGAACATCCTCGGCTTTCCCGAACGCTTCACGCCGCCGGCGGAGATCGTGCCGCTGGGCCAGAACTACCGCTCCACGCAGAGCGTGCTGGATGCCGCCAATGCGCTGATGGCCGATGCGCCGCGGCAGTTCCGCAAGCACCTGCTGGCGGCGCGCCCCGGTGGCACGGCGCCGCGCTATGTGACCGTCGATGACCTCGACGCGCAGGCCGAATACGTGGCGATGCAGGTGCTGCAGCGACGCGAGAGTGGCGTGGCGCTGCGCCGCCAGGCGGTGCTGTTCCGCAGTGGCGGCCACAGCGACCTGCTCGAGGTGGAGCTCACGCGGCGCAAGATCCCGTTCGTCAAGTATGGCGGCCTGAAGTTCCTCGAAGGCGCGCATGTGAAGGACATGCTCTCGGTGCTGCGCTGGGCAGACAATCCGCGCAATGCGCTGGCGGCTTTCCGCACCCTGCAGATCCTGCCCGGCATGGGGCCAGTGAATGCGCGCGCCGTGCTGGACGCGCTGGCCGAAACCGGCGGTGGCATGAAGTCACTGGCGGGCATCAAGGTGCCTGGCGCCACCGAGCGCGAGTTCGCGCGCCTTGCGGCGCTGATGGAAAAGCTCGCCACGCCGGGCCGCCCATGGCCCGGCCAGCTGCGTCTGGTGCGCGAGTGGTACCAGCCCCACCTGGAGCGCATCTTCGAGCATTTCCACACCCGCATCGGCGACCTGGACCAGCTCGAGCAGCTCTCGCAGCACTACGCCAGCCGCGAGCGCTTCATCACCGAGCTGACGCTCGACCCGCCGCAGGCCACCGGCGACCTGTCGGGCAAGCCCTCGCAGGATGAGGACTACTTGGTGCTGTCCACCGTGCACTCGGCCAAGGGCATGGAATGGGATTCGGTGTATGTGCTGAACGTGGTGGACGGCAGCTTCCCGAACGAGTTCGCCGCGAAGCCTGCGCAGATCGACGAGGAACGCCGCCTGCTCTATGTGGCGATGACGCGTGCGCGCGACCACCTGCAGCTGCTGCAGCCGCTGAAGTTCCCGCTGACCCAGCAGGCGCCGCGCGGCGATGCGCATGTCTACGGCGGCCGCAGCCGCTTCGTGACCGAGAAACTGCTGAAGTGCTTCGAGCAGACCTCCTGGTCGGGCTCGCGTGCCGCGGATTCGCGGCTGTCGCGCGCCGAGGAGCCGATCGCGATCGACGCCACCGGCAAGCTGCGCGACATGTGGTAGCGGCGCCTATTCGGGCTTCACGAACTTCAGCGTGAAGCGGTCGCTCTCGCCGATGGCCTCGTGCCGGGCGCGCTCCGCCGCATCGCCCGCCAGTCGCGGCGGCAGCGTCCACACCCCGCCGGGGTAGTCCTTGCTGTCCTTCGGGTTGGCGTTGATCTCGGCCGTGCCCACCAGGCGGAAGCCCACGCCCTCGATCAGCGCGATGGCGTATGGCTGGTTCACATAGCCGCTGCGCGCGCGCGGATCCTGCGGCACGGCCTCGTTGCCGCGATGCTCCACCACGCCCAGCGTGCCGCCGGGCTTCAGGGCGCGGTACATGTCGCGGAACGCAGCCTCGGCCTGCCCGCGCGCCATCCAGTTGTGCACATTGCGGAAGGTCAGCACCAGGTCGACGCTGCCCGGCGGAGCCAGTGTGCCCTCGCCAATTGCGAAGTCGGTGACCTCGACGCGGTCGAACCGTGCCGGGTGTTCGGCGAGAAGGTTGAGATACGCCTGCCGCGAGCGCTCGCTGCCGGCATTGCCGGCGACCACCGGCGGCATCGCCGCGATGTAGCGGCCGTCTTCGCGCAGCACCGGCGCGATGATGCGCGTGTACCAGCCACCGGTGGGCGTGATCTCGACCACGGTCTGGTTGGGGCGCAGCCCGAAGAACAGCAGCGTCTCGCGCGGATGGCGGAAGCGGTCGCGGGCGCGGTCTGACGCGGGGCGGTGCGCGCCTTCGATGGCGGCATCCAGCGCGGTGGCCACCGAGCCACGCGTGGGTGTGCCGGCGCAGCCTCCCAGCATCATCAGCAGCATCGCCAGTGAAACCAGTCCGCGGCAGCGCCCGTTCATCGCAGTGGCCCTCGCGTTGCGCATTGCAGCTACGGTTCCAGGTAAGCGTAGCCGTTCAGCTCGTTCTCGTAAAACCGCTTCAGCGCCTGGCTCTCCGCCACTGTCATGCGGCCCTCGCGCACGGCGCGCTCGCAGTCCCGGGCGAGCGCCGGATACAGCTCGGCCACATCGTATTCCATGTATTCGAGCACCCGGTTCGCGGTGTCGCCCTTGACGATCTCCTCGATCCACCAGCCGCCTTCATCGTGCAGGCGGATGTGCGCCACATGCGTGTCGCCGAACAGGTTGTGCAGGTCGCCCAGGGTCTCCTGGTAGGCGCCCACCAGGAAGGCGGCGAGGTGATAGTCCTCGCCATCGCGCAGCGGATGCAGTTCCAGCGTGCGCTTCACATCGCGCAGGCTGACGAAGCGGTCGATCTTGCCGTCCGAATCGCAGGTGATGTCGGCCAGCACCGCCTTGCGCACCGGCTCCTCGTTCAGCCGGTGGATGGGCACGATGGGGAACAGCTGGTCGATGGCCCAGCTGTCCGGCAGTGACTGGAACACCGAGAAATTGCAGAAATAGGTGTCGGACAGCACACCCTCGAGCTCGGCCAGTTCCTCGGGAATCTCGTCCAGGCGCCGCGCCGCATCGCGCACCCGCGTGCAGGTGGCCCAGTACAGCCGCTCGGCCAGCGCGCGCTGTTCCAGCGGCAGCAGGCCCAGCTTGAACATCTGCAGCACTTCGTCGCGCGCCGTCACCGCATCGTGGTAGCACTCCACGAGCCGCCGGGGCCCCACGGCCTTGTAGGCTTCGGCGAGATCGCGCATCGGCTGCGGCGCATCGGCCGGCAGCGCGAGGTCTTCCTTCGATACCGCGAAGCGGTCGAGCGCCGAGCGGCCCAGCACATTGAACACCAGCACGCTGTGGTGCGCGGCGATGGCGCGGCCGGACTCGCTGATGATCATCGGATGCGGCACGCCGCGCGCATTGCAGACGCTGGCGATGCGATAGACCACGTCGTTGGCATATTCCACCAGCGTGTAGTTCATCGAAGAGGGGAAATTGGTGCCGCTGCCGTCATAGTCGACGCCCAGGCCGCCGCCCACGTCGATGTATTTCAGCCCGGCGCCCAGCCGCACCAGCTCCACATAGACATGCGCCAGCTCGTTGATGGCCTCCTTCACGCGGCGGATGTCCTGCAGCTGGCTGCCCGGATGGCAGTGCACCAGCTGCAGGCAGTCGAGCATGTCCTTCTCTTCTAGCGTGCGCAGAAGGTCGAGCATCTCGGTGACGAACAGGCCGAACTTCGAGCGGTCGCCGGCCGAATGGCGCCAGCGTCCCGAACCCTCGCTGGCCAGCTTCACGCGCACGCCGATGCGTGGCCGCACGCGGTGCTGTTCGGCATGGCGCAGGATCAGCGCCAGTTCCGAGTAATTCTCCACCACCGGGATGATGGTGCGCCCGAGCTTGGTGGCGAGGATCACCGCCTCGATGTAGCTGGAATCCTTGAAGCCATTGCAGATGATCACCCGCGCCGGCGAGTCCTCGGTCATCGCCATCACGGCCAGCAGCTCAGGCTTTGATCCCACCTCGAGGCCAAAGCCATGCGGCTTGCCGTAGCGGAACACCTCTTCGACCACCAGGCGCTGCTGGTTCACCTTGATGGGAAACACCGCCGCGTAGCGATTGCGGTAGTCGTTCTCGGCGATGGCTTGTGCGAAGGCATCGTTCAGCCGCTGCAGGCGGTGCTTCAGGATGTCGGAGAAGCGGATCACCAGCGGCGCGCTGAGGTCGCGCTCGGCAAGGCCTGCCACCACTTCCTGCAGGTCGATCTCGTGCTGCGCAGTGGTGTCCGGCCGCACCACCAGGTTGCCACTCGCATTGACCGCGAAATAGCCCTGGCCCCAGGCGGGGATCTGGTAGAGCTCCAGTGCATCATCGATGCTCCAGCCATTGCCCGTGGCGCCGGCCGGGCCGCGCATGTCTGCGTTCAAGCATCTTCTCCCGTAGCAATGGGTCGCGCCGGATCGGCGATCCAGCCACTCCAGCTGCCGGCATAAAGTCGCGTGTCGCGATGCCCGGCCAGCTCGAGTGCCAGCAGATTGTGGCATGCCGTGATGCCCGAGCCGCACATCGCGACCAGCGGGCGGCCCGCGGCGTGCTGCAGGACCGGCTGCCACAGTTCACGCAGCGCCTGCGGCGAGCGCCAGCGGCCTGCGGCGTCGAGGTTGGCGGTGAAGGGCAGGTTCAGCGCGCCCGGCACATGTCCGGCCACCGGGTCGATGTGCTCGTTGCGGCCCGCGAAGCGATCCGGCGCGCGCGCATCCACCACCACGATGCGCTCGCGCGCCACCGCTTCGGCCACTGCATCGCCTTCCATCACGCCGGCAAAGGGCCGCGCCCCGACCACCGTCGGCGTGACCTGCGGCGTGTCCGTCACGACCTCGCCGCCGGCTGCCAGCCAGGCCTGCCAGCCGCCGTCCAGTACCTGCACACGCGCATGCCCGCGCGCCCGCAGCATCCACCACAGCCGCGCGGCCGCGGCGCCGCTGGCCTGGTCATGCGCCACCACATGCGACTGGTCGGTGAAACCCCAGCGCGACAGGACCTGCGCGAAGGCTTCGGGCGAGGGCAGCGGATGGCGGCCCTCGCCCGCTCCACGCGGGCCGGCCAGGTCGTCCTCCATCGATGCGAAGCGCGCGCCCGGCAGGTGGCCTGCCGCCCAGGCACGCCGGCCGAAGCCGGCGTCGGTGAGCTCGAAGCGGCAGTCCACCACCAGCAGCTGCGGGTCGTGGAGGCACTGGCGCAGCGCCCCGGCGCTGATCAATGGCGGCAGCGGATCAGGTTGCATGGCCACATCATCGCGCCGCCCGCCGTGCCGGCACAATTCATCGCTACAATCCACCGGTGATCGACGTCTACTGGGGCAGCGGAAGCCCATATTGCTGGCGCGTGCTGCTGGCACTGCAGATGAAGCGCCTCGACTGGCGCGGCCACCTGCTGCAGACCGACTTCCAGGAGCACAAGTCGCCGCAGCTGATGGCGATGAATCCGCGCGGGCGCCTGCCGGTGCTGCGCGATGGCGACTACGTGGTGTTCGAGTCGCTGGCCGTCCTCTATTACCTCGACCTGAAATATCCGGCGCCGCCGCTGTTCGGCCACAGCCCCGAGGAAGCCGGCGTGATCATGCGCGTGATCAACGAGTTCCAGGCCTACACCGAAGCGGACCTGATGCGGCTGGTGGGCGAGCTGTCGAAACCTGCGCCGCGTTTCGGCGAGCCGGCGCTGCTGCGCGCGATGCACACGGTGGCGCGCGAGGCGCGCACCATCGAGGCGCGGCTGTCAAAGGGCGACTGGATCGTCGGCGATGCGCCATCGGCCGCCGACATCGCCATTTTTCCTTGCATCCGCGTGTTGCATCATGCCTTATTGCAGCCCGGCGCCAGCGAGCTGGCCAGCCGCTTCCTGCCGGCCGAGGTGCACTATCCGCAGCTTGCGCGCTGGCTGCGGCGCGTCGAGGACCTGCCCGGCTTCGAGAAGACCCTGCCTCCAGGTTGGCAGAAGCTTGATCAACGCTCCGAGGTACAGCAACGAAAATGACAGACCAGGTTTACGTGGATTTCCCCGGCCGCATGGTGATGGTGGGCTTCGGCAGCATCGGGCAGGGCGTGCTGCCCCTGATCCTGCGCCATGTGGGCATTCCCGCCTCGCGCATCGTCATCGTCACCGCCGATGAGGCCGGACGCGACATCGCCGAGCAGCTGGGTGTGCGCTTCATCGTCGAGCCACTGGTGCGCGAGAACTACCGCCGCGTGCTCGACGGCGTGCTGGGTCGCGGCGATTTCCTCGTCAACCTGTCCGTGGATGTTTCCAGCGTGGCGCTGATCAAGCACTGCTGGGAACGCGGCGCGATGTACATCGACACCTGCATCGAGCCCTGGGCCGGCGGTTACACCGATCCCACCGTGCCGCCAGCGCGGCGCACCAACTACGCGCTGCGCGAGGATGCGCTGTCGCTGCGCACCGACC
>CAYQJU010000014.1:0-52641 GCA_964417875.1 uncultured Steroidobacteraceae bacterium | reverse complement strand
AGCACGGTCATGATGACCTCGGCCGCCGAGCGGCCCTCATCCGGGTGGATGTCCACCGGGATGCCGCGGCCGTTGTCGCGCACGGTGATCGACTCGTCGGCGTGGATGATCACCTGGATGCGGCTGCAGTGGCCGGCCAGCGCCTCGTCGACGGCGTTGTCGACCACCTCGAACACCATGTGGTGCAGGCCGGTGCCATCGTCGGTGTCGCCGATGTACATGCCGGGCCGTTTGCGCACTGCATCGAGGCCCTTGAGAACCTTGATATGACTGGAGGTATAGGCTTCTTCGGCGGTCATCGGGAACCCCTGTTTGGCTCCTTATTATTATACGCCCTGAGGCCGTCGCTGCGGCCCGGCATTCATGGGCCGAAAGAGGCGGGCATGGCGGCGACCAGACGTCCCCTCGCAGTGGCTTCGCCCCCTGCCCCATCCACACTTCGGGCTCACCTTCCGTAGGCACAACCCTACGGAAGAATTACGGTTTTCCATATTTCGGGGACCGGACGCGCTGCATAAGGTGGGGCACTGCTCCACCGGAGATCCGCGATGACGCCCCCCTGTCCCTCCCTGGCCTGTCCCGCCGCCTGCGGCGGCCCGCACGGCACCTGAGCGGGGCAGGGTGCGATCGGTCGTCATCAATTCAGGACTCGAGCGGCTCACCGGCCGCCTGCAGCAATTCTGTCCGCTGGGATCCGAGGAGCGCCTGGCGCTGGCCACCACGCTCAGCACCGACCGCGCCTTCGCGCCGCGCGAGGAGCTGCTGCCCGGCCATCGCGCCGGGGACGGCATCCACCTGATCGTCGAGGGCTTTGCCTGCCGCTGCAAGCTGCTGCCGGACGGCCGGCGCCAGATCCTGGGCCTGCTGCTGCCCGGTGACCTGTGCGACCTGCGGCTGCTGCTGCTGGGCCGGCTGGATCATTCCATCGGCGCGCTCAGTGCCGTGCGCGCCTCGCTGGTGTCGCCGCCGGCACTGGCGGCGGCGATGGACCGCCATCCCCGCCTCGCCCGGGCGCTGTGGTGGCTGACCGCGGTGGAGGAGTCCATCACCCACGAGTGGCTGCTGAACGTCGGCTACCGCACCGCGTACGAGCGGGTGGCGCATCTGCTGTGCGAGGTCTACTGGCGGCTCGAGGCGGTCGGCCTCGCGCATGACAACCAGTGCCGCTTCCCGCTGACGCAGACGGAACTGGGCGATGCGGTGGCGCTGTCGGCCGTGCACATCAACCGCACGCTGATGGGCATGCGCCGCGCGGGACTGGTGCGCCTGCATGGCGGCCGGCTGGAACTGCTGGACCGCAGGGCGCTGCAGGCCGCGGGCGGATTCGATCCGTCCTACCTGCACCTGCCGTCCGGCACGGCAACGGCGCCGGCAGAGGAAGCGGCGATGTCGGCACGTTCGGTGCGGATGCGGCTCGGACTGGAAGGAACGAATAACGCAGGTTAGTGAGCTTCGTGTGGCGTCTGGCCATGATCAGGGTCCCTCGATGGAAGACCGGAGTCGTGACCGATGGCGTCGTTCAGGGAGTCCACCACACCAGGTGCCGAGGCCGTCGCGCCACCACAATGGTTGATGGATGCAGCGCTGACACGCTTGCACGAGGGATCCCTGCCACGCGAGCTGATGTCGAAGGTGCTCGCCGGTCCCGGACGCGGCCAGGTCTGCTCGCTGTGCGACCACGCCATCGAACGCGGCGATGTCGGCTATGAAGTCGCCCCGGGCAGCGACACCGAACCCGACCTTCACCTGCATTTCCATGTCTGCTGCTATCGCGCCTGGGTGAAGGCCTGCAACTCCATGCCCCGCGCGTACAGGAGGGCTTCCTCCGTCCAGAGTCCATACCCCGACCCGAAACGCTCCGGACCGTAGCCTTCCGGCGGCGGCAACATGGTCGAGCAGGGAGTCTCGGGGGACGACCCGCCAGGTGCTGGAAGCCGATCCGGCCGGCCGCAGCAGTCCTCGCCCACAGCCTCCCGTTCCCGCATGCCGGCCGGCAGCACGCCGGGCTATGGCGAGCTGTTCGAACAGCTCGATGAGGGCTTCTGCGTGGTCGAGGTGCTGTTCGACGACAGCGGTCGCGCGGTGGACTATCGCTTCGCCGAGCACAACGAGGCCTTCGCGCGACTGACCGACCTTGGCCATGTGGCAGGCCGGCGCATCCGCGAGCTGGCGCCTGATGCGGAGGAGCTGTGGCTCGACACGCTGGGGCGCGTGGCGCGCACCGGCGTGACCGAGCGCTATGAACTGCGCGCGCACCAGATGCGTCACTGGTATGACGTGCTCGCCTTCCCTGTCGGCACGGCCGCGAAGCACTGCGTGGCCCTCATCTTCAGCGACATCTCGCAGCGAAAATCCACCGAGGCTGAGCTGCGCGAGAGCGAGCGGCGATACCAGTCGCTGGCGGCCGAACGCGCATCGCTGCTGGAGGCCGAGCGCGCCGCGCGCGTCGAGGCGGACCGTGCGATGCGCGCCAAGGACGAGATCCTCGCCACGCTGTCGCACGAGCTGCGCACGCCGCTGTCGAGCATCGTGACCTGGGCGCGGCTGCTGCAGAAGCAGTTCGTCAACGACCCGGACATGCTGCGCAAGGGCCTCACCGTGATCGGCGACAACGCCATGTCGCTGGGACGGCTGATCTCCGACCTGCTCGATACCAGCCGCATGGTGTGCGGCAAGTTCGAGCTGGATGAAGAGGTATTTGACCTGCACGAGCTGATCGGCTCGGTGTGTTCGACGCTGCGGCCGGCCGCGGAAACCAAGGGCATCCAGTTCGGTTGCGACCTGCAGGGCGAATCACCGCGCATCCTCGCCGACGCCGGGCGGCTGCGGCAGGTGATCCTGAACCTGCTGTCCAATGCCATCAAGTTCACGCCGGAGGGTGGCTCGATCCGCATCGGCTGCCGCCACGCCGACGGGCAGTTGCTGATCGACGTGCTCGACACCGGGGAAGGCATCGAGCGGGATTTCCTGCCGCACCTGTTCCACCGCTTCGCCCAGGCCGGCGGCGTGCGTGACCGGCGCCGCGGCGGCCTGGGCCTCGGGCTGTCGATCGCCAGGCAGATCGTCGAGATGCATGGCGGCACCATCCATGCGCACAGCGAGGGGCCCGGCAAGGGTTCGCTGTTCACCGTGGTGCTGCCCGGCCAGCTCGCCGAGCGCGCCACGCGCCAGCCTGGCGCCATCCATGAGCAGGGTGTGGCCATCGATGCGCTGCGCGGCATCCGCGTGCTGGCCGTGGAAGACCAGCCGGACATGCACGAGCTGCTGAGGCGCATTCTCACCGACCACGCCGCGCAGGTGACCGTGGTGGACAACGCCGACCAGGCGCTGGCGCTGCTGCGGGCCGGGCCTGGCGCGGCCGCCTTCGACGTGCTGGTCAGCGACATCGGCCTGCCGGCCATGGATGGCAACCAGTTCATCCGCACCGTGCGCCAGGACCTGGGGCTGGATGCGACGCAGCTGCCCGCCGTTGCCGTCAGCGCGTATGCGCGCCAGGAGGATCGCCAGCGTGCGCTGGATGCCGGCTTCCAGGCCTACATGACCAAGCCCTATGACGTGGCGGCCTTGATCGGACTGCTGCGCGACTTCAAGGCACAGACGCGCCGCGGCTGAGGCCGGGTTGCCTTTTCCTACACCCCCTGCTGCCGCGCGCTTACTGTCGCTGTGGCGGCAGTTGGCGAGATTGGATCGTCCGCAACCTGGAGGTCGACATGGGCGCACAATCTGCTTCCCGGCCGCTGGCCGTCGTGACCGGCGCATCCAGTGGCATCGGCCTTGCGCTTGCGCTGCGGTGCGCGGACGCCGGCTACGACCTGTTGATTGCCGCCGACCGCCCGCTGCGCGATGCGCAGCGCGACCTGCAGGACCGCGACGCAGGCGTCGAGGCCCTCGAGGTGGACCTGGCCGAGGCCGCCGGTGTGGAACTGCTTTGCGCCGCGCTGCGCGGTCGCATCCCGGACATCCTGATGGCCAATGCCGGGCATGGCCTGGGCAAGGGTTTCCTGGACCAGGATTTCGACGAGGTGCGGCATGTGATCGACACCAATGTCACCGGCACCCTGCTGCTGATCCATCGCGTCGGCAACATGATGCGCCACGCCGGCCGCGGCCGGATCCTGATCACCGGCTCCATCGCCGGCACGATGCCGGGCACGTTCCAGGCGGTCTACAACGGCTCGAAGGCCTTCATCGATTCGTTCTCGTGGGCGCTGCGCAATGAGCTGAAGGATACGGGCGTCAGCGTCACCTGCCTGATGCCCGGGCCCACCGACACGGAGTTCTTCGAGCGGGCCGACATGCTCGACACGCGTTTCGCAGCGTCCGATTCGAAGATGGATCCGGCCGACGTGGCGCGCATCGGCTTCGACGCGATGATGAAGGGCGAAGGCGATGTCGTGGCCGGCCTGAAGAACAAGCTGCAGGCTGCCGCCGCCCATGTGACGCCGGATGCCGTGCTGGCAAAACAGCACCGTCGCATGGCCGAGCCCGGTGGCGCGCCGGACCCGCGCCGCGCCCCGCACTGAGCCCAGGGAGCCCGACAAGGATGCAAGCACTCACGTGGCATGGAGTCCAGGATGTGCGCGTGGAGAAGGTGCCCGACCCTTCGCTTCGCGCTGCGGATGATCTGATCCTGCGCGTCACCGCTACGGCGATCTGTGGCTCGGACCTGCACCTGTATCGCGGCAAGGTGCCGGGCATGAAGGATGGCGACATCCTCGGCCACGAGTTCATGGGCATCGTTGAGGAGGCCGGTCCCGAGGTGACCCGGGTGCGCCGTGGCGATCGGGTGGTGATTCCGTTCGTGATCGCCTGCGGCGAGTGCTTCTTCTGCGCGCGCGAGCTGTATTCAGCCTGCGAGACCACCAATGAGCAGACCGGCGTGATGGAGGGTCGCGGCGCGGCGCTGAACAAGAAGCAGATTCCCTCTGGCGCGGCATTGTTCGGCTACACGCACCTGTATGGCGGCATGCCCGGCGGCCAGGCGGAGTTCGTGCGCGTGCCCAAGGGCAATGTCGGTCCGCTGCGCGTGCCGGACAACATGACCGACGAGAAGGTGCTGTTCCTCAGCGACATCCTTCCCACCGCCTACCAGGCCGTGGTGAATGCGGAGATCACGAAGGGCAGCAGCGTTGCGGTGTTTGGCGCAGGGCCGGTGGGACTGCTCAGCCTCGCCTGCGCGAAGCTGTTCGGCGCGGAGGCGCTGTTCATCGTCGATCACCACCAGTACCGGCTGGATTTCGCCGCGCAGACCTATGGCGCAGTGCCGATCAATTTCGACGAGGTGGATGATGTGGCCGAATGCATCATCGACTTCACGCATGGTCGAGGTGCCGATGCAGTGATCGATGCAGTGGGCTTCGAGGCCAAGGGCAGCACCACCGAGACGGTGCTGGCCAACCTGAAGCTGGAAGGCAGCAGCGGCAAGGCGCTGCGCCAGTGCATCGCGTCGGTGCGGCGCGGCGGCGTGATCAGCGTGCCGGGCGTGTATGCCGGCTTCATCCATGGCTTCCTGTTCGGTGATGCCTTCGACAAGGCGCTCACCTTCCGCATGGGCCAGACGCACATGCAGCGCTACATGGAACCGGTGCTGCGGCACATCGAGGCCGGCGAGCTGGATCCGGAGATCATCATCACGCATCGCATGAAGCTTGCCGATGCGGCAGCTGGCTATCGCATCTTCAACGAGAAGCAGGAAGACTGCCGCAAGGTGGTGCTGACGCCGTAAGGCGGCCTGATTCCCTGCCCTTCGGGTCCCGTACACGCGGGGTCCGTGCCCGTCCGACAGCGGGCGATTCTCCTTCCCGACAGTGTTCGCGAGTGGCACTGCCTAGCATGGTGCGTCCCCCAAACACTGTAGGGAGCTGACATGAACCCCGAAATGGAAGAGCGCATCCGGTCCCTGGCGCATCGGTACTGGGAAGAGGAAGGGCAGCCGCAGGGCAAGGAGCAGGAGCACTGGCAGCGCGCACGCGATGCGCTGCGTGGCGAGGAAGGCTCGCCGCCGGACAATGAGGCGACGCGGATTCCGGAGCGGCAGCAGCAGGCCGGCGGGCGCAAGGACCGGCCGGACGGCGGGTCGGTGCGTCGCGATGAGTTTGGCGGCGATCCGGACGGCGGCCAGAGCGGGCAGACGAAGGAGCAGGCGTTCCTGAAGGCAGCGACGCGGATCACGCCGGATTGAGGCTTTTCACACTTTCGGATAACGAATTGGAATCTTGGAGAGCGGGTGGGCCTCCCACCCCCTGAGGTTCCCTGACCCCGGCGGCGCAGCGTCTGCGGGACGCGCGCCGCGGGTGCCGCGCTCTCCCGGAGGGATGTTGTTCAGCCCCTGCGCTCCGGCTGTGAGACGTTGAGTTCCTCGGTGCACTCGTCCACGCGGCCTCCTGGAGCGAGTGCGCCCCCCTTCCCTTTGGTCTAGCCGCCACATCCCTGGCTCGCTTACGTCTCCCTCACGGTTGGTAGCTGCCCTAGGCGACCTGAACCACCCTGCCCTGTTCCACGTGGAACACCTGATCCGGTTCCCCGAACAGCTTCCGGTCCGGATCCAGCGTCGTGACAATCAGCTGACACTGCAGCCCAGAGACGATCTCCACCAGCAAGTCCAGCCGCTGCGCATCGAGCTCGGCCGCCGGATCATCGAGCAACAGCGTCGGCGGAACGGATTGCTCGACGCGCAACCGGTGCATCTGCGCCAGCACCATCGCCGCGGCCACCAGCTTCTGCTGCCCGCGCGACAAGGTGTCCCGGGCGGACTTCCCCTCCACCCGCAGCTGGATATCTGCACGCTGTGGCCCTGCCCCGGTGGTGCCGCGCTCCCGGTCCCTATCCACCGAATCGCGCAACGCTTCCAGCAGCGACTGGCCGCTCGACCATCCCTGGAAGTAGCTCGCCGTGACGCTTACACCGGCCAGCCGCGAAACGGTAGACAACAGAAATGGCGCCACACTTTCGAACCACGCCCGGCGCCCCGCCGCCACCTGCTCTCCGGCCGCCGCGAACTCAGCATCCCAGACAGCGACCCCCTGCCCGCCTTTAAGAGCTGCGTTCCGCTGTCGCAGGGCACGCCGGAACCGGAACCATCCATCCAGAAATCCATGTTCCACGTGGAACACTCCCCAGTCGAGCCAGCTTCGACGTTCCGATGGCGCGCCGTCCACCAACCGATGCACCTGGGGATCGATCACCTCCACGAACAACGCGGTCGGCAACTCACCGAGCCCGCGAACATCCTCCCCATCCAGACGGGCCGTATAGGCCTCGTCCCGCCGATACTCAAACCCGATGCGATGCGCCGGATCGCGGGTCGTCGCGAACAACTGCAGTGAAGGCCGACCGCGCGCGATCAGCGTCTCGGTATGCCGCGTGCGGAACGACCGCCCTCTCCCCACCAGGAATGCGCCCTCGAGAATGGACGTCTTGCCGGACCCGTTGGGCCCATGGATCAAATTGAGACCGGGACCGAAGGAGAGCTCGGCCCCGCCGATGCAGCGCAGATCCCGGATCTGAAGGGACGCCAGACTCACGGGACTGGCGGAACGATGCGGCTCAGAGCCGCATCGGCATCACGACGTAACGCGAGGCCGTCGTGCCGGGGGCGCGGATCAGGCAGGAGCTGTTGGCGTCGGTGAGCCCGATCTCGACGGTCTCCGTGTCGACCGCCGTCAGCGCATCCAGCAGATAGGTGACGTTGAAGCCGATCTCCATCTCGTCGCCCTTGTAGTCGATCTCGACCTCGTCCTGCGCCTCTTCCTGCTCCGGATTGTGGGCTTGCAGCTTCACCGAATCCTTCACCAGGCTGACGCGGACGCCCCGGTACTTCTCATTCGACAGGATCGCCGTACGCTGCAATGCAGCACGCATCGACTCGCGATCAACCACCACGACCTTGGTCGGACTTGCAGGGATCACGCGCCCATATTCCGGGAACTTGCCATCGATCAGCTTGGACGTGAAGCGAATGTCGCCGATCTGTAGCCGAATATGGTTGCTACCGATCGCGATCTCCACTTCGCCGCTGTTGCCCAGGATACGCTGCAGCTCCAGGACACCCTTGCGCGGCACGATCACCTGCTGCGCTTGGGGAACCTGTGCGCCCGCGGCCAGCGCCGTCTCGGCAATTGCCAGACGATGACCGTCGGTCGCCACCGTTCGCAGCATTTTGCCGTCCGTTTCGAGCAAAGTGCCGTTCAGGTAATATCGCACGTCCTGCTGCGCCATCGAGAAATGCGTCTTGGCGATCAGCCGCCCGAGCTCGGCCTGCGGCAGCGTCAGCGTCTGCGTGGCATTGATGGATTCCACCAGCGGAAACTCGCTGGCCGACAGGCTCGACAGCGTGAAGCGGCTGCGCCCTGCCGAAACCTTCACCTTCTCGCCATCCAGCGTCAGCGTGATGGTGGCCTCGGAAGGCAGGGACTTGGCGATCTCGAGCAGCTTGCGCCCCGGCACCGTGATCTCGCCTGGCTGCGCCACGTTGACCTCACCAGAGGCCACCAGCTCCACCTCCAGATCGGTGCCGGTCACCGATAACCGGTTGCCCTTGGCGGCCAGCAGCACGTTCGCCAGCACAGGCATGGTCTGCTTGCGCTCGACCACACCGATGACGGCCTGCAACGGACCGAGGATCTGCTCGCGAGTCGCGCTGAACTTCATGAAAGAACCTTGCTTGTTATTTAAACAATCACTGTCGTGATTGGGCCTGTGGATGCTGAGGATAAATCCTTTCTTCCTTTCCGAACATGCCTCTAGCGTCCAATCTCTTCTCCACAACCCCGGGGATGAAAGGTCCGGGACCTGTTGGCTTCATGTGGATCATCCATCCCCAAAAGTATCCCGCGCTTTTCCACAGCTTCATGCACGGCCTTGTGCACAGGGTTGTCCACAGGCCTTCAGCCCGTCAGCGTGCGCACCAGGTTCGAGTAATCCTCGCGCACGCGCGTGTCTGCTTCCTGCAGTCCCTGCACGCGCTGGCAGGCATGCATCACCGTCGTGTGGTCGCGTCCGCCGAAGGCCTGGCCGATCTCGGGCAACGAAAGCTGCGTGAGCTCGCGCGCCAGCGTCATCGCGATCTGCCGCGGTCGCGCCAGTGAACGGCTGCGCTTCTCCGACAGCAGGTCCGAAAGCCGCAGCTTGTAGTAGTCGGCCACGGTCTTCTGGATGTTCTCGATGGTCACCAGCCGAGCCTGCAGGTTCAGCAGGTCCTTCAGCGCCTCACGCGCAAAATCCAGTGTGATGGGCTGGCCGGTGAAATGCGCATTGGCAATGATCCGGCGCAACGCGCCTTCCAGTTCGCGCACGTTCGAACGGATGCGCTTGGCGATGAAGAACGCCACTTCCTCGGGCAGTTCCATGCCCGCGTCCTGCGCCTTGGAGATCAGGATCGCCACCGAGGTCTCCAGCTCCGGCGGCTCGATGGCCACCGACAGTCCCCAGCCGAAGCGCGACTTCAGGCGCTCTTCCAGGCCGGGAATTTCCTTGGGATAGCGGTCGGAGGTCAGGATGATCTGCGCCTGGCCTTCGAACAGCGCGTTGAACGTGTGGAAGAACTCTTCCTGCGACTGCGTCTTGTTGGCGAAGAACTGGATGTCGTCGATCAGCAGCGCAGACAGCGAGCGGTACGAGGTCTTGAACTCGTTCATCGTGTTGTGGCGCAGCGCCTGCACCATGTTGTCGACGAAGCGCTCCGAATGCACATAGGCGATGCGTGCCGAAGGATCGCGCTCGCGGATCACATGCCCGACCGCCTGCATCAGGTGCGTCTTGCCCAGGCCCGTGCCGCCGTAGATGAACAGCGGGTTGTAGGCCTTGCCGGGATTCTCGGCCACCTGCATGGCCGCGGCCTTCGCGAAGTGATTGCTCTTGCCTTCGACGAAACGGTCGAAGGTGGATTCCGGATTCAGCCGCACGCCGATCTGCGCGGCCGGCATCAGGGCAGGGGAGCGAAGGCCCGGTGATGCGGGCGGGGCAGGGCGCGCATTGTCGGCGGCACCATCCACCCGTGTGCTGCGCGAACCGATTTCCACCACCAGCTTCAGGTCCCGCCCCTGACTCTGGCGCAGCAGGCTGTCGATGCGGTCGGCCGCATGATTCTGCACCCAGTCCACCGCAAAGCGGTTCGGTGCCAGCAGTCGCAGCACACCGTCTTCCTGCACGGCCTGCAACGGGCGCAGCCAGGTGTTGACCTGCTGCTCAGGGAGTTCGTTGCTCAGGTGCGCGAGCACCTGCGGCCACAGTTCAGTCATGAGTCGTCGTGCTCGCGAGCGCGCTCTTGGTGGCGTTTGGATCAGGGGGGAGGGGGAGTCTACCCGCCCCGCCGCAGGTTGCCATCCTTCCTGCGGCCCGCCGCGCCGCGTCCCTGCGAAACCGCCACTGAGGGGATGCCCAGGTTGACTTCGCCCGGGGTGGCCATTACCCTGCCGCACCCCGATTTCACCGACCTTCAAGCCATGGCAACCAAGCGCACTTTCCAGCCGAGCAAGATCAAGCGTGTCCGCACGCACGGCTTCCGTGCCCGCATGGCAACCGCCGATGGTCGCAAGATCCTGGCCCGTCGCCGCGCCAAGGGCCGCAAGCGCCTGATTCCCTAAGCCCGGCTGGCGCCATGAGCGCGCCCACCCGCCGGCAAGGTTTCTCCCGATCGCAGCGGCTGCTGAACAAGGCCGCCTTCGACGCCGTCTACAAGCTGCGCGTGCGCGTGGTGGACGACTGCTTCTCGGTGAATGCCGCGCCCAACACCCTGGGACATCCGCGCCTCGGGCTTTCCATCGGCGCGAAGGCCGTCGGCAATGCCGTGGCGCGCAACCGCATCAAGCGCCAGATCCGCGAGTCCTTCCGGCTTGCCGCCGCCGACATCGGCAGCCTCGACCTGGTCGTCGGCGCGCGCAATGGCGCCCGGACAGCGCATAATGCGCAGCTTCGCGAAAGCCTCGATGGACTGTGGAAGAAGATCCAAAAACGATGCGTCGTTTCCTGATTGCGCTAATCAAGGGATATCAGCTCATCATTAGCCCTCATCTGGGCCAATGCTGCCGCTTCCATCCCTCCTGTTCCTGCTACGCCCGCGAGGCCATCGAAAGGCATGGACCGTTGAAGGGACTGTCGCTGTCGACCCGAAGACTCCTGCGTTGCCACCCCTTCAATGAAGGCGGGATAGACCCCGTACCATGAAAAATCCGCGTACTTTCCTCTGGATCGGCCTGGCGCTGATCCTGCTCGTCAATGTGCAAGTCTGGATGGCCGAGTTCGGACCGCGCGATGCGGCGATGGCCGAGGCCGAGCGCATGGCCATGGAACAGCAGAAGCGGGACAACCCGCTGGCCGCCGAAGTGCCACTGGCAGAGGAATCCCCCGCCGCGGCACCCGCTGCAGCCGCGCCCGCCGCCGATGCCGATGGCGATGTTCCCGTGGCCGCCGCGCCGGCGCCCGGCCTCGCCGCCACACCCGCGGCCGCCACCGACCGCATCATCAACGTGCGCACCGACGTGCTCGACGTGGACATCAGCCTGCGTGGCGCAAACCTGGTGCGCGCCGACCTGCTGCAGTACCCGGTCGCCAAGGGCGAGGACGAAGTGGTGCGCCTGCTGCGCAACAGCGGTCCCGGCGACCAGTACGTGGTGCAGACCGGCCTGACCGGCGCGGGCGGCGAGGGCGCCAGCTACCCCACGCACCTGGCGGTCTTCGAGACCCCGTTCACCAGCTTCACCCTGGAGCCCGGCGTCGATGAGCTGCGCGTGCCGTTCACGTGGACCTCGCCGGAGGGCATCGAGGTCAGCAAGACACTGGTCTTCCGCCGCGGCGGCTATCGCATCGACGTGGAGCACGAGATCCGCAATGCCAGTGGCATGCCCTGGGCCGTGGCGCCCTATGCGCAGATCCAGCGCGACATGCCGCCGGCCGAGCGTTCCTATTTCAACGTCGACAGCTACTCCTTCACCGGTCCGGCCTATTACGACGGCCGCAAGTACGAGAAGCTGAAGATCACCGATTCGGATGATGCGCAGTTCAGCCAGGCGATCACCAATGGCTGGTTCGCGGCGCTCCAGCATCATTTCGTCTCGGCGCTGGTGCCGCCGCAGGGCGAGCAGCACCGCTTCACGCTGCGCGTGCGCGGCGATGAGTTCCGCGCCACCGATCTTGGCGAGACGCGCACCATTGCGCCCGGCACGCAGGACACCATCCGCCAGATCCTGTTCGTGGGCCCCAAGCTGCAGAGCCAGCTGGAGGCCATCCATCCCGAGCTCGACCGCGCCGCGGACTTCGGCATGCTGACCTTCCTGTCCAAGCCGCTGTTCTGGCTGCTCGAGAAGGCGCATGTCGTGTTCAACAACTGGGGCTGGGCCATCGTCGCGGTCACCTTCCTGCTGAAGCTGGTGTTCTATCCGCTGTCGGAGGCCTCGGGCCGCTCGATGGCGAAGATGAAACTGGTCGCGCCGCGCATGAAGCAGCTGCAGGAGACCTACAAGGACGACCGGCAGAAGCTCGGCCAGGCGATGATGGAGCTGTACAAGAAAGAGAAGGTGAATCCGGCCGCCGGCTGCCTGCCGATGCTGATCCAGCTGCCGGTGTTCCTGGCCTTCTACTGGGTGCTGCTCGAGAGCGTCGAGATGCGCCAGGCGCCGTTCATCGGCTGGATCCAGGATCTCTCCTCGCGCGATCCGTTCTTCATCCTGCCCGCCATCATGGCCGGCGCGATGTTCCTGCAGTACAAGCTGCAGCCCACGCCGGCCGATCCGGTGCAGGCGAAGGTGTTCATGATCCTGCCGCTGGTGATGTCGGTGATGTTCGCGTTCTTCCCCGCGGGCCTGGTGCTCTACTGGGTGACCAACACGCTGCTCACCATCGCGCAGCAGTGGAACATCAACCGCCGCATCGAGGCGGCGCAGGCCTCGCGCAACTGATGGAGCGCCTCAACTGAAGAAGCGCGACACCATCGTCGCCTGTGCCACGCCGGCCGGACGCGGTGGCGTGGCCGTGGTGCGTGTGTCGGGCGATGAGGTGCCTGTCATCGGTCGTGCGCTGCTGGGAGAACTGCCGCCGCCGCGGCATGCGCGCTTCACCTGCTGGAGCGACGAGAACGGTGAGCTGATCGACGCCGGACTGGTGCTGTATTTCATCGCGCCGCAAAGCTACACCGGCGAGCACTCGCTGGAATTGCACGGCCATGGCGGCGACATCCCGGTCGAGGCGCTGATCCAGCGGGTGGTGAAGCTGGGTGCACGGCGCGCGCGTCCCGGCGAGTTCACCGAGCGCGCCTTCCTCAACGACAAGGTCGATCTCACGCAGGCAGAGGCCATCGCCGACCTGATCAATGCCGGCTCGCATCGCGCGGCGCAGGCCGCATTGCGTTCGATGCAGGGCGAGTTCAGCGCGCGCGTGAATGCCGCGCGCGCGGCACTGACCGGCCTGCGCGTGTATGTCGAGGCGGCCATAGATTTTCCCGAGGAGGAGATCGACTTCCTCGGCAGCCAGGAACTGCGCGAACGGCTCGAAGATGTGCAGCAGCGCCTGCGCACCGTGCTGCGCGCGGCGGAGGAGGGCGCCATCCTGGCGCGTGGCCTCACCGTGGCCATTGCAGGCCGTCCCAACGCCGGCAAGAGCACGCTGATGAATGCCCTGGCCGGACGCGATGTGGCCATCGTCACCGAGGTGGCCGGCACCACGCGCGACCTGCTGCGCGAACGCGTGCAGGTGAATGGCGTGGCCGTCGAGCTGATCGACACCGCCGGTCTGCGGGCGGCGACGGCGGATCCCATCGAGGCCGAAGGCATGCGCCGCGCGCGAGAGGCCATCACCAGCGCCGATCACCTGCTGTTCGTCATCGACGCGAAGGCCGATCCGAAGGCACGTTCGCATGAAGAGGAAAAGGCCAGCCTGCCACCGGGCGTGCCGGTGACGCTGGTCTACAACAAGGTGGACCTGCTGCGCCGCTCGCTGGTGGCAAGTCCCGCGGTGAATGGCGCGCCGGCGTCGTTCCCCGTCTCGGCCACCACCGGGGCGGGCCTGGATGAACTGCGCCGCCACATCGCGGCCAAGGCCGGCGCCGAGGAAAACGGCGGCGCCTTCTCCGCGCGGGCGCGTCATGTCGAGGCGCTGCGGCGCGCGCTGTCGCATCTCGACGCCGCCAGCGTGCAGCTGGGGGGCAAGCAGGCGGAACTGGCCGCATTCGAGCTGCGCGAGACGCAGCGCGAACTGGGCGAGGTGGTGGGGGATGTGACCAGCGACGAGCTGCTCGGGAAGATCTTCAGCAGCTTCTGCATCGGGAAGTAGGGCGGCTGGAGCGCCTGGCCTTCGCGGCCCGAAAAAACCTCGCTGATCGGGCATCCGGATGCCGATTCTGCCCAAGTCAGCCACTGGCCTGCCGCGGGACGCGGCATTGTCCTACGCCCGGACCCGCCAAATAGCTCCCTGACCCCCGGAATCCGGGCTAGACTGCCATCTGATCGTCTTCGTCCGTTCGTCCATCAGCGCCAGGAAAGGCGCTTCAGCTCGAGCCGAAACGCCTGCCGATCAACAGGTGTCAGGTGTCTGGATCGTCTTCTGCCGTTGTGTGAGCGGCTCTCTACGACCCGTTTCCCTGCCATTTCGTCTATTCATTGTCTTAGAGAGAAGTTACATAACATGGCCAAGATCTACGTCGGCAATCTGCCGTTCAATGCCACTGAAGACCAGGTTCGCGCGCTGTTCGCACAGCACGGAACGGTCGAGTCCGTGGCCCTCCCCAGCGATCGCGAGACCGGCCGCCCGCGCGGCTTCGGCTTCGTCGAAATGAGCAGCGCCGATGCGGCGCGCGCCATCCAGGCCGTCAACGGCAAGGACCTCGGCGGTCGTCCCCTGCGCGTCAATGAGGCGCAGGACAAGCCCCGCGGTGCCGGCGGTGGCGGCGGCCGCAGCGGTGGTGGCGGCGGCGGTGGCCGTGGCGGCTACGGCGGCGGCGGTGGTGGCGGCGGATATGGCGGCGGTGGAAACCGCTGGTAAGCCAAGCCAACCAACGGGCCGGCGCAAGCCGGCCCGTTTGCTTTTCGGGGAGCACGATCATGGCCAAAGTGAATTTCAGGCAGCAGAAGCGCCAGCGCGAGAACGCGCGCATGCAGCGGCAGAACGAGCGGCTGCAGCGCCGGGGCGAACGTCCCGCGGGTGATGCGGCAACCGGCGACGCGCCTGCCACACCAGTCGAGCAGGCCGCCGCGCCTGCAAGTGCGCCGACGTGAGTCGTCCCGCACGTTTCACCCTGCCGGCAAACAGCCGCGAGCGGCTGCGGTTCGAACAGAAGCAGGCAGCACCGTTGTCGGAGCTCTATCCGCAGCTTTCAGAAGTGAAGGTCGAGTTCGACTTCGACGATGGCACCGGCACACCGCCATCATTGCAGTCATACAGTCATTTCCCGGCGGCCCGCAGCCTGTTCCGTTACGCCTGTCCATGCCACAGCTGCGATGGCGAGTTCGATCTTGCAGGCCAGATCGCCAACCTCGCCGGCACCATCAAGCGCGCGCCGCGCGTGCAACGTTTCACCATCGTCTGTCCGGGCCAGCGCCTGGAAGCCCACCAGCAACGTTCGGCCTGCCCGATCCGCGCCACCATTCATATCAGCGCTGCGGCGCACACGGGAGACCGAACATGATGCCATCCAGCAATTCCGATTACGCCACCGACCTGCGCGCCCAGATCGAACGCCGTCGCCTCGAGGCCGAGCAGGTGCGCAACCAGGCGCTGCTCGACCAGCGTGATTTCGCAAGCTCTCCCGACAAGCGCGTGCGCGTGTGGGAACGACTGCACCAGCTCAGCCTGCCGAAGGATCCGGGCCACGCCGTGCTGGCGCAGGTCTCGAGGCAAACCGGCCTTGCACTGTCTGAACTGCAGGAAGTGCAGCGTCAGCGCGCGCTGACACGTTGAGTGGAGCCGGCCGTTCGGCTGGCGTTCACGGCGCTGAGATATACTTTTCGCCGGTTTTCTTTCCATCAGGACGAGGGGGATTCTTCATGAAAGCCACATTCAGGATGGGTGCTGCGCTGCTGACGCTGTGTGCGTTCGGCATGACGGCGCAGGCCATGCAAGCCGGTGGTCCCGGCGGTCCGCCGCGCGGCGGCGGCTTCGGGCTTGCGCCGATGCTGGTCGAGAGCAAGGCATTCGAAGACGGCGGCATCGTGCCGCTGAAATATTCGATGTATGGCTCGAACACGCAGCCGGACTTCAGGATCACGAACGTTCCGGACACCGCGCAGACCGTGGCGCTGATCTTCCACGACCTCGACGTGGCCATGGGTGGCAACCCCGATGACAACATGCACTGGATGGCGTGGAACATTCCCGTCAGCGGCGGCAGCGTGACCATCGAGGAAGGCAAGCTGCCCGAGGGTTCGTCCAGCCGTGGCATGCGCGGCAGCGCCGCCTATGCCGGTCCGGGCGCACCGAATGGTCCGCGCTACCACCACTATGTGTTCGAGTTCTATGCGCTGAACTCGAAGGTCGACCTGCCCGCCACTGCCGGCCGCCCCGAGCTGCTCGAGGCGATGAAGGGCAAGGTGGTCGGCAAGTCGTCCTATGTCGGCCGCTTCCGCAATGACACCAATGCGCCGATGCAGGGCATGGGTGGTCCGCGGGGTGGTCCGGGCGCGGGCGGTCCGGGTGCAGGCGCTCCGCGTGGCGGTCCTGGTGCCGGTGGCCCTGGCGGCGGTGCCGGTGGCCCGGGCGCGGGTGCTCCGCCGCGCCAGTAAAGACCAGTCAGTGAGTCGGTTGGCGAGTCAGCCAGCCGACTGCACGAGCTGCTCACACCCCGCCGCGTGCGCCTTGGCCGCGGCGGGGTTTTTTGTGGCCAGCGCCTGGGCCACCTTCTCGGTGGACTCCGGTCCGCGGCGCAGCGCATCCCAGTAGACCGCAAGATAGCTCTTGTCCACCGGCGCACCGCATTCGCGGATCTGCGGTTCGAGCAGGCGATGCAGGCGGCGCAGGTTGTACCAGGGCACCGTCGGATAGACGTGGTGCCCGATGTGCCAGTTGATGTTGTTCCAGAAGAACGAGTGCACGCGGTTCGACACCACCGTGCGCGTGCCGGCCATCTGGCCCGCATTCCACGGCGTGCCATAGTGCTCGGCGATGAAGCGCATCGAATTGAGCAGCGACAGCACGAACACCGGCCACAGCCACACTTCCAGCGCCTTGCCCAGCATGCCGTGGCGCGCCGCCGCGGACAGCACCAGCCAGTACACCAGGCCCTTCAGCGTCAGCTCGAACAGCTGGATGGCCCACAGCCGCGCGCCGAACTTCTGGAACGGGTAGATGAAGTTGAAGTGGATGAAGCTGAGCACGCCGCCGATCAGCGCATAGGCATAGAACAGCACGAAGTCGCCGAAGCCGCGCCTGCCCATCGTGAAGGCGTCCGGATCGCGCGGCGAGCGGTTGTGCCGGTGATGCTCGATGTGGTCCTCGCGAAACCCGACGAAGGTGGCGAAGATCGGCAGCATGCACAGGATGCCGAACGCCCAGTTCGCCGCCCGCGACTGGAACAGCGTGTAGTGCAGCGCGTCGTGCATGAAGGTGACCATGCCCATCCACAGGTAGCCGATCGCGATATAGAGCGGGATCAGCGCCCACAACGATTCGGATTCCCAGGCCATCCAGGTCAGGGCCGCCATCAGACCCACGAACAGCGGGATCTTGGTCAGGTTGTGGAACGGGACGGGTTTGCGCAGGCGATCGAGATCGGCTCGCGAGAGCTGCAGAGGGGCGGGGCGGGACATCTGTTCTGACTGGCCTGTAATTGTTCCGCAGTTGTGCCGGCAACTTAGCACGGCTGCGCGCCGGGGAGAATGACGCGGTCGGCGGTCGCGGTTGGAAGGGCCCGGCCGGGCCTGGCCGGGGCGCGCCGGGCTGGGCGAGCCGGGCGGGTCGCGGTGGCGCGGGCTCGGCGGGGCGGGCCGGGGCGGGCCGGGGCGCCAGCCTCAAACGCAAAGTACGCGCGTCACATGCCTGCTTCGAATGCGAGCGGCACTTCGCCATGCCTCATGGCGGGCGGCCAGCGCGACCGCGCGACGCACCCTCGCTCAGTACGTCTTCCTGAACGACACCGACACCGTGCGCCCCAGCGCATTGATCAGGTACGGCTGATACCGCAGCGGCGTGATCCCGGCCTCATCCCGCACGCGCTGCTGCGAATCGAACAGGTTGTCCACGCCCAGCGACAGGCGCGCGCCCTCGGCCCACGGGCTGCCTTCGAACACGCTGTCCAGGTTCGCGAAGGCCGAGACATCCACCCGCAGCAGCGGGCTGAACACGATGCGGTTGGGATCCTCGGTGGTGCCGGCGGTGATGCGCGCGCGGCTCTTCCAGTTGGCGCGCAGCTGCATGCCGATGCCCTGGTGCGACAGGCCGATGCGCGACTGCAGCGTGTGGCGGGACTGGCCATTGCCGGTGCCGGCGCCGCCGTCGAGCAGGTCCTGCTCGGGCAGGCCGGTGCGTGCGAGGCGGCGGTTGGCGAGCTGCACGCTGTGCGTGAAGTTGGCGTTCAGGCGCCAGCCGGATTCGTCTTCTTCCGCTTCGAAGTCATCCGCCGCGGCATCATCCGGCGCGAGGCCGCCGAAGGTGCGCCGCAGGTTCGCACCCCAGCGCAGCCGCTCGGTCTCGGTGCGCGCGAACGACACCAGCCGCGCATCGATCTCGATCAGCCGGCCCGCATCATCGCGACGATAGCGGTCGGGAAATGCCGCCTGCACATCCTCGCTGACGGCCGGCAGGCCCGACACCGCATCGCGCCCGATGGTGCGGCGATAGTCGGCGTTCAACATGAAGTCCACATCCTCGAACGGCCGCAGCGTGAAGTCGACGCGCGTTGAACGGCGACGCTCCACCTCGAGGTCCGGATTGCCGCCGGTGATGTAGCGCACCAGCACGGTCTCCTGGCGGACGAAGTCATACGCGCGGAAATCCTCGACGGTGACCACCGGATTGGTCAGCGCGTCCGGCTGCGGCGCCACCTTCTGGTGGTTGCGGCTGACGCGCATCGTGATGCGGTTGCCAAGACCCCAGTTGAGTCCATAGCCATAGTTGAACAGCGTGCCGACCACGGAGACATCGCGCGCGCTGCCGGAAACCTCGGTGCCGATGCGGAAGCCTTCCGGCGCGGTGCGATACAGCGGCAGGCTCAGCGAGGCAAAGGCCTGCTCCTCCTGCTGCGTGCGGCTGGTGGCGCGCGGCGTGAGGCCGGTGGTGCGCGAGCGCTGCTGGTTGCGGCGCACCTCGGTACGCACCGAAAGGTTCGCATCGCCGGCCGGCAGCTCGGCCAGCCGGCCCGAGGCCTGCAGCCGCAGCCCGCTGTTGTGGCCGCGCGAGCGCGCGCGATCGGTCAGCACCGTGTCCAGCAGTTCCGCCGGCAGCGGCGCGAACGGATTCACGATGCCCGCATCGATGGCCGCCTGCAGTTCCGCCGTGTCGACGCGCCGGTCGATCAGCGAGGTCGAGCCGCGATAGGAATAGTTGGCGCTGCCCTGCACGCGCCAGCGTCCCATCTGCGTGTTCACGTTGGCCCAGATGTTGGCGCTGACCGGATCATTCTCCTGGCGCAGCGGCGCGCCGAGATAGCGCGCCACGCCCACATCCTGGCTGAACGGCGAGAACGGCGAGGAGGCCGGCACATGCAGCAGCGCGGTGGACGCGCCGGTGCGCGACACCGACTCACCGCGCTCGGCGTTCATGTTCAGGTTGAGGTTGGTTTCTTCGCCGATCCGCAGGCCGATGCTGCCGTTCAGGCGGATGCTGTACTGGTCGGCCACCAGCGTGCGATAGCGGCCCACATCACTGAGGTTGGTCTGGTTCGCGCCGGGCAGCATCGCCGCAAGCGTCGGGTCCTGCAGCCAGCCCGGCAGGCCGAGCACGGTGACCGGCTCGCCGGCGGCTGCGCTCAGCGCCGGATCGATCTCGCTGCCGCCGCCGGGCCACGACACCACATTGCCGACGAGGTCATAGGGCAGTCCGCCCAGCCGGCTCTCGATGTCGCGATGCGCTTCGAGCAGCGGCTCGGTCTTCGAGACACGCAGCGACAGGTTGCGCATCAGGTCGCCATCCACGCGCACCAGCCCCACATTTGCATGACTGCTGAAGCCGCGGCCGGCGGTGGCGCCGCGCACCGAGGCATAGGCCTGCCCCTGGGTGAAGTTGTTCTTCAGCACGATGTTGATCACGCGGCGCGTGGGTTCATAGCCCAGCGCGGCGGCGGCCTCGGGCGGCAGCACCTGCACCGAATCCACCGCTTCGGGCGGCAGGTCATTGACGCTTTCGATGCCATTGGCCGGCTTGCCGTTGACCAGCACCACCGGACCCTCTTCGGTGCCGTCCACGTCCTCGGTGAGCTGGGTCAGCAACTCGCCGATGCTGTCGGCGCCATAGGCGGCCACATCGGCACCATCCAGCTGCGTCTCGGTGCGCAGTCCGTCGACGCGGCGGCCGTCCGTGCCGAAGACCACCAGTTCGTCCAGTTCGAGCATGCCGTCGTCTTCGGCGGCCAGGGTCGGGGTGCCTACTGCTGCATCGGCGCCGGACGGGGCGGGGGGCGCGGCGGCACGGGCCACAGGGCCAACCAGCCACAGCATCGCAAAAGAAAGGGCAGCCGCCCCCGTCGCAGGCCATGCGGCCCGAGGTCCGCGATGGCGCATCGCGAAATTGATCCAACCCATCCCCTGAAGCCCCCCAGACGTTGTTCTTGTGGCCGGTCCAGAGTCTGACGGTACGGAATGCAAATAGTTGCGATCCAATCCATACGGTTTCGACAGAATCGGGCTTGAACTCTTCCCTTGCACCTCCATAGCCGGCATTCTGCGGTGAATTTCTGGGGCGCCCGGCTCAGGTGGGCGGCAGGCGCCCGTCTTGAGCCCACGGCAACTGAAGGAGGTGATCCAATGGCACATTCCCACGCTGGTCTGGTCGCAACTCCGTGCGCATTGGCTGGTGATCGCGAGGCCGGTCGCTAAGACCCGTCCCGTGATGGCCGACGAAGGCCATGGAGCATGCGCGCAAGTTAAATGCTACGCGCGCGGTCAGTGTCCAGCGGATGGACGCCTCGATGCAGTTGCCGTGCGGATGAATTTCCACACGACGTAAAGGCTCGGGCAGGAATGGCGGGGTCCGCGAGGGCTCCGCCATTTTCTTTTGCACGGCAGCCCGGCCGGTTCAGCGGGCGAGCGGGCGCCCGCATAATCGCGGCATGAGATTCAACGACAAATCGGTTCTCGTCACCGGCGCCGCCGGCGGCATCGGGCGGGCCAGTGCCGTGGCATTTGCCGCGGAGGGTGCGCGTCTCGTCCTCGCGGACCTGAAGGCAGAAATGCTGCAGGAGACGGCGCAGCTGTGCCGGGATCGGGGCGCTTCGGTGCATGCGCTGGCGCTCGATGTGGCCGATGAAGCGGCGCCAGACACACTGGTGCGTGCGGCCATCGAGCATCATGGTTGCCTCGACGTGGCCTTCAACAATGCCGGCATCGTCGGCGACAACGTCGATGTCGCCGACTATCCCGATGCCACCTGGGATCGCGTGATGAACGTCAACGTGCGGGCCGTGTTCCGCGCGATGAAGGCGCAGATCCGCGCGATGCGCGCACAGGGTGGCGGAGGAGCGATCGTCAATACGGCCTCCGTCGCGAGCTCGCATGCGATGAAGCTCGGATCCGGATATGTCGCGGCCAAACATGCGCTGCTCGGACTGACGCGCGCCGCGGCGCTGGATGTGGTCGGCGACGGCATCCGTGTGAATGCGGTGTGCCCGGGCATCATCGACACGCCGCTGATGGAGCATGGCAAGAAGGTGCCCGGGCTCATCGAAGCGCTGCAGTCCGCCGTGCCGATGGGACGCATGGGCCGGGCGGAAGAAGTGGCGCGCCTGGTGCTGTTCCTCGCATCGGACGAGGCCAGCTACATGGTGGGGCAGGGACTGCTGGTGGATGGTGGCGTGACGGTGGTCTGATCCCTGACGGCTAGTTGAGCACCGCCCGCGCCGCTTCCGCCGGAACGTGCGACCCTCAGCCCCCGCCGCGCTCCACCCGCTCGCGCAGCGCCTCCAGCGATGCCTGCTCGCGCGCCAGGTGCCGCGCCAGCGTGTTTTCCATGTCGGCCAGCTGCTGCGGATCAAGATAAGCCTGCGCCGCGGCGATGATGCGGCGATGGCTTTCCTGCTGCGCGGTGAGCAGTTCGCTGCGCATCTGCAATCGTGAGCGCCGGTCCTGCCAGTTGCGCGCCAGGAATGGCGCCTCGTTGCGGCGGCGCTTGTGCTCGGCCGTCATCGTGGCGAGCAGCGCCTCGGCCTGCGCATCGGTCAGCGGCGAGGTGGTCGCCATCAATGTGCGCAGGCGCTCCACGTTCTGCCGCGCCTCGGCGCGCGCCGGATAGTCGGACCAGAACTCGCGCAGCTGCGGATAGTTGCTGGACCAGATGCCCACCGTCGCCAGCAGCGCGATCACCCACACGCCGAGCAGCGCCGCCATGCCGCGTGCATTGAAGCGCGTCACGTCGAGGAACAGCCGCAGGGCAGCGACCAGGATCAGCGCCAGCGGAATCACCGCCAGCAGCCAGACGAACACCTTGAACGCCACCTGCTGCGCGCCGAAGGCGGCGAAGAACTCCGCCACCGGCGGAACCATGCCGGCATCCACCAGCGCCATCACCAGCAATGCGCTGAGCGCCAAGATGCCCAGCGAAGTGAGTGCCACCACGAAGAAGCCGGCCGCGCGCCTCACCATGCGCACCAGCCCCGTCACCAGCTGGTGAATCAGCGAGCCGGCGCCCGCGACGCTGCGGGCGGCGAAGTCGCGCGTGGCCGGCCGGAGTGCCGCGGCGATGCCATCGCGCAGGTCGCGGTCGATCGAAGCCAGCGTCAGCGGTCGGCCGCGCATCTGCAGCTTGTCGGTGGTGGTGCGGGCCATCGGCACCAGCGCCCACAGCAGCAGGTAGATCACCACCGCGGTGCCGAAGAACGGCAGCAGCGCAATGAACAGCAGCCGCACCAGCAAAGGTGGCAGGCCCACGAAACTGGCGAGGCCGGAGGCGACGCCGGCGATCACTTTCTGGTCCGGGTCGCGGAACAGCCGCCGTGGTTCGCTGCTGCCCGCCGGTGGCGGTGTCGCGCCGACCTCGTCATCGAACTGCTCGATGGTGCCCATCGCCGCGATCACCCGCTGCACATCGGCCATGCGCACCACCTGCCCCGTGGTCGCCTCGCGCAGCAGCAGCTCGGCGATGCGACCCTCGATGTCCGCGATGATCTCGGCCACATCCGGATGAAAGCGGAAATGCGCTTCGATGGACTGCAGGTAATCCTGCAGCGCTTCATAGGCGTCTTCCTCGATGTGGAAGACCGTGCCGCCGATGTTGGCGCTATGCGTCTTTTTCATGGGCTTCCCGCAGGGCGTTGACAGAAGTGGTGAAGGCCAGCCATTGGTCGGTCATCTGGCGCAGTGCCTCGCGGCCGCGTGGCGTGAGGCTGTAGTACTTGCGGGGCGGTCCGGCGGGGGACTCCAGCCAGGCATAGGAGAGGTATTGCGCGCGCGTCAGGCGGGCGAGCAGCGGGTAGACCGTGCCCTCGACCACCAGCAGGTTGCTGGACTTCAGCGCGGCGAGGATGTCCGAGGCATAGGCCTGGGTGCTGCGCGCGATGACCAGCAGGATGCAGTAGTCGAGCACGCCCTTACGCATCTGGGCTTGGACGTTGTCGAGGCGGAGGTCGTCTTCGGGGAGGGCGGACATGGGGCGAGGATAATGCCGGGTACCTTGGTATGCAAGCTACCCGGTGAAGAAGACATGTCCCGTGAATCTATAACTCCGGCTCAAATCTCAACAAACCGGCTCCGACATGTATACAAATCTGCCAATATCTATACACGTCAGCTCAACAATTAAACAAACCATCAATAAATGAACACTTCGCTTCCTGCCCTGGAGAGCCTCGACCCAGCGCGGTTCGACACTCCACCCATCCTGCGCCGGCTCGTCGGCGCCCATCGGAAACTTGCCGAGCTCAAGGGAGTGGCTTCCTCCGTTCCCAATCAGACCATCCTCATCAGCGCGTTGGGGTTGCAGGAGGCCAAGGACAGCTCGGAAATCGAGAACATCGTCACCACCCACGACGAGCTGTTTCGTGAAGCGGCGTTTGCGCATTCCGCTACCAACCCCGCCACCAAGGAAGTCGCCCGTTATCGCCAGGCCCTCGGAGTCGGCTATGCCTCTGTGCAGCAAACCCGCCTGCTGACGACCAACCAGATCGCCTCCATCCAGGCCGTGCTCGAGAAAGACCGGCCAGGCTATCGAAAGCTACCCGGAACGGTGCTCAAGGATGGAGCGGGACGAACCGTCTACACACCGCCATCGCCGGACCGTCTTCCGCAGCTGCTCGATGACCTGAACCGGTTCATCAATGACCCGCAGATATCGCCGCTGGACCCGCTCATCAAGATGGCCCTGATCCACCACCAGTTCGAAAGCATCCATCCCTTTTATGACGGCAACGGACGCACCGGGCGCATCGTCAATGTGCTCTATCTGGTGAAAGAGGATTTGCTGGATGGCCCTGTGCTTTACCTGAGCCGGGCCATTGTGCGCACCAAGGCGGATTATTACCGGCTCCTCCAAGGCGTCAGGGACCGGGACGTCTGGGAGGACTGGGTGCTGTACATGCTTTCGGCCGTCGAGCAGTGCGCCAGGGGAGGCATCACGACAATCCAGGCCATCAAGGCCCTGCTGCTGGATTACAAGCACCGCATCCGTGCGAAGTACAAGTTCTACAGCCAGGACCTGATCAACAACCTTTTCTCGCATCCTTATACGAAGATAGAGTTCGTCCAGACCGACCTGAAAGTCTCCCGTCTTACTGCTACGCGTTATCTGGATGCGCTGGCGAGGGACGGATTTTTGGACAAGCAGAAGGTCGGCCGGCACAGCTATTACATCAACGAACCTCTGGTGCGGATCCTGACCGACGCGGAGGGTCCCGACAGGACCCGTTGACCGCGGAGCGTACCGATCACTTCCGCGACGGCAGGCTGGAGAAGAACTCCCACAGCACGTCATTGGCGCTGATCGCCGTGGAAGGCGCCTCGCCCCGGGCCTTGTTCCCGCCCGGCCAGCTGTGACCGCCGTCGCTGGTGACGCACAGCTTCACCGGCGCAGGACCGTCGTGCAGGTCGCACCAGGCGCCTTCCACGGACAGCACCCGCCGCGGCGTCGCCGCTGCCGCGTTGAGCTTCACCCATTTGTCGATGGTGGCGGGCACCGAGGTGAAATCCGACACCAGCGCCTCGTTGCGGAACACCTCGCCCGCACCGCCTTCGAACAGAACCCGGTCGTCATTGCGCGCATGGATGTGCAGCACCGGCGTGCGCGAGGCCGGCTGACAGGTGCGGGTATTGTCAGTGCCCGCCACGGCGGCAATGCCGTGGAACACATCGGAAGCCTCGCAGGCCAGGCGGTAGGCCATCATGCCGCCGTTCGACATGCCGGCGGCATGGACGCGTGCCGCATCGATGCGCAGGCGGCGGCCCAGATCCGCGATGACCGCCTTCAGGAAGCCGACGTCATCCACGTTCTCATCGCGCGCGCGGGCGCAGCAGTTGCCGGCGTTCCAGGTGGCGAGCAGACCCGAGCGGGCGTTGCTGATGCCGTTGGGGAACACGGCGACGAAGCCGGCCTGCTCGGACTTGGTGATCAGGCCGTAATTCTCGTCATTGGCCTGGTAGATCGCGCCGCCGCCGGCGCCGTGCAGGGCCATCAGCACCGGGGAGGGGGAGTCGGCGCGCCAGCTGCGCGGCACGTGGATGATAGCCATGCGCTCGAGGCCGTCGTGGCGCAGGCGGATCTCATAGCGGCCGGGCGCGGTGATGCGCGTGCCGGCGCGCAGGCGGGTGGCGGGCGGGGCGTTGGCAACCTGGCGTTCGCCGACGCGGTTGAGGGCGCGCTCGCGGATGCGGTCGCGCAGGGGGCCGCGTTCGGCGGCGACAGCGACGGTGTCTGCAAGCAGCAGGGGGAGGACGAGGAGGACACGGAGGAGGAGGCGGGGACCAGGCATCGAGACTCCGGTTGGGCAGAACAGGAAAGTGCGACGGAACCGTTCCGGACGCTCAAGGATCAACGCACGACTCGAGCAGCGGTTTACATGCGCCGGATGATCGCCCGAAGATGGCACAGGCCGGCCTGCGCTGGGCGAACAATCGCCCTCAAGAACGACGAGCGAAGCAATGCCCACACCGACCAGACCCAGACCCGTGACACTTCGCGTCGAACTGCAGCATGTCAATCCGCTGGTCTGGCGGCGCATCATCGTGTCGAACCAGGCGACGCTCGCGGCCCTGCACAACTATCTGCAATGGATCATGGGATGGAACGACACGCACGCCCATGATTTCCAGGTCGGCAACGACCGGGTGGCGCCGACCTGGTGGATCGAGGAGATGCGCAGTGCGCCGGACGAGGATCGCGGGCGCGACGAGTTCCTTTATCGCTATGACATGGGAGATGACTGGGCGTTGCGCATCGTGACCGAGTCCGGTGCGAGCCCAGCAGTCGACGACGACGACCTGCCATTGCCGCGCTGTGTGGCCGGCGAGAATGCCGGGCCCCCGGATGATGTGGGCGGGCCGCTGGGCTATGAGGCGTTCCTGGAGACGATGCGGGATCCGGCGCATGAAGAGCACCTGGACATGATGCGGTGGATTGGCGGCGGTTTTGATCCGAAGGGGTTTGATCTGAACAGGATCAACCGGGAATGGCGAGTGAGGAGCAGGAAGGGGCGTTAATCGAGCGACGGTGCGGCGAGTAGGCCATCCCCGAAGTACTCCAGTCACGCGGAGGAATCCACCACGTTTATGTGCGGTCTGGTTCTCTCGGAACGCTGGTTTCGATGCCCTTCAGAAAGCCGCGAGCCGCCTTGATCGATTTCAGCGGTACCAGCTCGATGCGACCGCGATGTTCGATCGCGTGCAGCTTGTCTCCGGAGCGAATGCCCAACGACTCGCGCATGCGGGTGGGGATGACGATCTGGAACGTGGAGGAAACCGTGAGCGTTGTCATACGATCATCCGATCGATCAATTGAAGGCAAAGCGATCATAGCTCGCTGCCGCTCCTTGCCGCTATCGGGAGTTGTCCTATCCCAAGTCGCCCACCCGCGCGATGCGCTCGATCTTTTTGCCCAGCGCCCGCCTCGTCTGCCAAAGATCGTAACTGGCCTGCATGTGAAGCCACGACTCGGCGGTTCCACCCAGTGCGGCGGCCAGGCGAAGAGCCATCTCTGCACTCACTGCAGCCTGACCGTTCAGCACACGCGACAGCGCGACCCTCGATACACCCAACCGGCGTGCAAAGGACGTAACGGTTTCTCCAGTATCCGCGAATACACCATCTCGCAAGACTTCGCCGGGGTGAGGAGGGTTATGCATGATGGAAACGTGATGACGCATGTCAGTGGTAATCCTGATAGTCGACCAAGATGGCGTCGCCTCCGTCGAATGCGAACGTCAGTCGCCAATTCCCGTCCACCCGCACTGCCCAATGGTCGCGCAAGGCTCCATGAAGCGGATGCAGGCGCCAGCCGGGTAGGTCCATGTCCTGGGGGCACCTGGCACCGTCCAGCCGGGCAAGCTGCAGCCGCAGTCGCGCCGTGTGTGCCGAGGAGATGCCCTTCCGCGAACCGGTGCGAAAGAACAGTTCCAGCCCCTTGTGGCGGAACGTCTTTATCATGATAGGGTGTATCGCATCGCGATACAAGTGGCGGCGTACATTCATCGCCAGTCTCGGTGGCCGGGCCTGGATGACTGCATCGTTAAGTGCCAAGAAGCACCAGAAACCCGGGGATACGAACAGCGATGCGAGCCGGGCGAATTCGCTTATGCGCAAAGCGCCTTCAGTCGCTCGCTGAACTGGCTCGGCTTGCTGCTCGTCAGCACAAGCTCGTGCGTGGCACGGGTCATTGCCACATACAGCAGACGGGCCTGATCGGCGGCCGAGAGATGTGCGGAGGGATAGGGCCAGCAACCTATGCCAGCAATGATCGCCACCCGGTACTGCAGCCCCTTGCTGCTGTGTGGTGTCATCAGCTTCACCGCCTGGCGCGAAGGATCGAAGGATTTCGACGCGGCGTCCTTCAGCCAGTCGAAGGGGATGGATGATTCCTGCAACGCGCGCACGAGCTCGTTCGCGACGAACGGGACGGTGTAGAACACGCCCATCTCGTTCCATGGCACGCCCGCGCCGTGCTGCGACCGCAGCTCGCGGGCGATGTGCGCGGCTTCGAGCTTCACCGATGCAAGCCGCGCGAAGCGTGGCCGCGCGCCATCGCGGCCGCCGGCTTCCGGGAAGATCAGCGGCACACCATCCTCGTCCGCATCCACCGGCGCCAGCAGCTCCTTGGCGAACGTGCGGGCGCAGTCGAGGATCTCGCGCGTATTGCGATAGTTGCGGCGCAGGATCTTCGTGCGTCCCTGCGCGGCGATGCCGAGGCTCTTGAACGAGAAGGAACGCGCGCGCTTCTCGCCATAGATCGATTGCGCATCGTCGTAGAGAAGCAGCAGGTGATTGCTCTCGGGGTCGAGCATCTGCACCGCAAGCTTCAGCCAGTCGGGTGAGAAGTCATGGCCCTCGTCGATCAGCACCGCGCCGTACTGCGCGCGCGGGATCTGGCCGCGGTCCACGCCGCGCACGACGGACTGCACCAGTGCGTCTGCATAATGATTCGCCGAGTCCGCCGGTGCCGGCAGCGGCTCGTGATAGAGCAGCAGCTGGTCACGGCACCAGCCGTGGAAGTGCCGCACCGTCACACGGCCGGCCAGGCCCTGCGCCTCGAACTGGTGCTTCAGCCACGCGGCCAGCGAGCGGTTGAACACCAGCACCAGGATGGGCTTCGCCAGCGTGCGGGCGAGGAAGCGGCAGCGATAGGCGAGGATCAGCGTCTTGCCGGAGCCCGCGACGCCGTGGATCACGCGGTGGCCGTCGCCGAGGTTGCGGGCGATTTCCTCCTGGGCGAGGTCCATGACCTGCAGCAGGTCGGGGATGGGTGCGTTGTCGGTGGCGTTGGCGTCGGTGCCGTCTCCCGCCTGCGGCGTGTTCTGGACGCTTTCCATCGGAAGCTGAGGCTGCAGGATGCGGATCTCGGGAAACAGGATCCAGCGGATGCGCTCCACCTGCGGCAGCGTCAGTTTGCTCTCGAAGCGCACGTTGAACATGGCCCACAGGCGGGACTGGAACTCTTCGGCGTCGACGGATTCGGTCATCTCGTCGCTGCAGATGACGAGGTGGGGTTGCAGGACGTCGCAGAGGCCTGAAGTCTCAAACTGACGGCGCGTGATGCGGGTCAGTACCACGCCATAGCCATACGGGAAGTTGAGGCGACCCACAAACCGCGTGCCTGGTGGATTTGTCAGCTGCAGGTCTCGCTCCAGCAGGTTCACGACGGCCTGCGCGTACTGCCGCGCCTGCCTCAGTGGATTGCCGGTCGCTTTCGGGCCGGCGGCTGTGTCCAGCGTGAAGGAATGTGGACCAGGATTCCCGATAGTGGACAGGTTCCAGTCCTTCACCTCGAGGACCAAGAGTCCGCGGGCGGGGTGCAGGATCAAGAAGTCGGGGTGCTGATGGCGCGGGCCGATGGGGGGCTCGTACCAGCAGAGGTAGTCGTCCTCGAGGAAGCGGGAAAGGCGGGCGGCGAAGCGGCGTTCGCCTACGGTCGGGCGGGAAAGAGAGGAGTCGGGGGTGGAGAGGAAGGTTGCCACTGGCGCATGTTGCACCAAGCCCTTGATCCAGTTGGCGAAGTGCAGCACAGTCCTACACGGCCGGAAGAACCATATTCCCAGAACGGCCAGATGTCTTGAGATCCCATCACGGATGACCACCGAACCACGCGAACCATTGCTTTCCCTCCGGCCAGGGAGCGGTGAACCCGATGCCGCGTTTCGGCGGTTCGGGGAAACGAGTGAGGCGCCGGATTTCATCGAGCAGCACCTGAATGGCATCGTGGTGATCAGCCAGCTTTCCGCCCTGGCGTTCGACCTCCCGGGAGAGCTCTTCCACGCGGAGTGCCAGTTCGGCATTCGCGGCAAGGGCCGACCGCATGCGGACGAAGGCGCGCACGACAAGGACGCTGACATCCACAGCACGACCGGAGCGCAGAACGTTGGCGACCATCAGGCAGCCGTGCTCCGTGAATGCGTTGGGCGCACGATCCTGCCGCCTGCTGCGCTGCGACGTTGTCGCAATTTGCGACAACGTCTCCCACTCCTGTCGCGAGAGTCTGAACATGAAGTCTGGCGGAAAACGGGGCCCGTTACGGAGAACCTGTTCGTTCAGTCGAGAGGTGGTGACGCCGTAGAGCACCGCGAGGTCCGAATCCAGCATCACGCGCTACCCGCGCAGGACGACGATGCGGGTGACGATGGCTTCAAGTTCCGGCAGCTCCTCCATTCCGGCAAGTTTCGCCGCCCGGGTATCGATTGCCGCGCCGTCAATCTGCCCAAATGCCACCAAAACGACGCTATCTGATTCACTCATGGCCAAACGCAAATCCACTGCCACCAAATCCACCGCCTCCCTCGGCTTCGAAGCCAAGCTCTGGCTCACCGCCGACAAGCTGCGCAACAACATGGACGCGGCGGAGTACAAGCACGTCGTCCTCGGCCTGATCTTCCTCAAATACATCTCGGACACCTTCGAGGAACACCGCGCCAAGCTCATCCAGGGCGAGGGCGACTACGCCGGCGCCAACCCCGAAGACCCCGACGAATACAAAGCCGAAAACGTCTTCTGGGTCCCCGCCGAATCCCGCTGGTCGCACCTGCAGGCCAGCGCCAAGCAGCCCACCATCGGCAAGATCGTGGACGACGCCATGGTCGCCATCGAGCGCGACAACCCGCGCCTCAAGGGCGTGCTGCCCAAGGACTACGCCCGCCCCGGCCTCGACAAGCAGCGCCTCGGCGAACTCATCGACGTCATCGCCACCATCGAGCTCGCCGCCACCAGCGAGGGTGAGAAAACTCACCGCTCCGTCGACCTGCTCGGCCGCGTCTACGAGTATTTCCTCACCCGCTTCGCCAGCGCCGAGGGCAAGAACGGCGGGCAGTTCTACACGCCGAGCTGCGTGGTGCGCTGCCTGGTCGAGATGCTCGCCCCCTACAAGGGCCGCATCTACGACCCCGCCTGCGGCTCCGGCGGTATGTTCGTGCAGTCGGAGAAGTTCGTCGAATCCCACGGCGGCAAGCTGGGCGACATCAGCATCTACGGCCAGGAGAGCAACGCCACCACCCGGCGCCTCGCCATCATGAACCTCGCCATCCGCGGCATCGAGGCGGACTTCGGCCCCGAACACGCCGACACCTTCCGCCGAGACCTGCATCCGGACCTGCGCGCTGACTATGTGCTGGCCAACCCGCCGTTCAACGACTCCGACTGGTTCCGCAAGGACGACGACGTGCGTAGGCAGTTCGGCGTGCCGCCGAAGGGCAACGCGAACTTCGCGTGGGTGCAGCACTTCATTCATCACCTCGCACCGAATGGGTATGCGGGTTTCGTGCTGGCCAATGGCAGCATGTCGTCCAATCAGTCCGGGGAGGGGGAGATTCGTCGCGCGATCATCGAGGCGGATCTGGTGGACTGCATGGTCGCGCTGCCTGGTCAGCTCTTCTACAGCACGCAAATTCCGGTGTGTCTGTGGTTCCTGGCAAAGAACAAGAATGTGGATGCAAATCGTGGATTCCGCGATCGACGCAAACAGACGTTGTTCATTGATGCCCGCAGACTCGGCACCCTCGTCGACCGCGTGCACCGCGAGTTGACTGACGCCGACCTGGAGAAAATTGCTTCCACCTACCACGCCTGGAGGGAAGACAAGGACGCGGGCAAATACAAAGACGTTGCCGGCTTCTGCAAAGCCGCCACCACCGCCGAGATCGCCGCGCACGGCTACGTCCTCACACCCGGGCGCTACGTCGGCGCCGAGGAAGTCGATGACGACGGAGAACCCTTCGAGGAAAAGATGCAGCGCCTCGTCGCCGAACTGAACCTCCAGTTCGCCGAGGCTAAGAGACTAGAAAAGACTATCAGAGCAAACCTTGAATCGATCACATGGCATCAATAGGGATATCTGAATTCACTTACGGATATGCGTTCCTCTACGAGCAGACGCGTGCCAATTGGGGAAACCTCCGGGCCGCGCCTATTCTGCCCAGCTTGCAGCAGGAGCAAGAAGAGGGTTGGGACGCTCATTTGCCCACAATGGCGACCGACTTCTACTACCAGTTCAAACTGACGGACTACCTATCACGCAGTAATGCTTCATTCATTGCCGATGGCACTTACGCGACGCCCTACTACCGCCTTGCATTTCACCGGAAGGATAGAAATCGGCAGCATCAGAGGCTGCGAGCGCACTCAGTAGCCAATTCCCATACGTACTACGTCGCACCTGAATTCAATTCCGCGGATGATTTTCACGCGGCTTTTTTGGGTCAACAGCTCACTGGGCAGTCAAGAATCATTCCTGTCGCAGACTGCGACGACATAAACGACGGGGACCAACACTACATCACGTTTCAGCCCAATCAGCCTGGCTGGATACAACACTCTGAGATGAAACGGCACGACCGCTCTTTCTCTGGGCAGGAAATGGGCGACGTCTATCGCGAAAGCCACAAAGATTGGAAGCGCGTAAACAAGGCGTACACGATGGATCTCTTCGACAAGACTGCAGAAGTTGTCCGATCCTTTCTCAGAAAGGAGGAGCCGAAGGCAACAGCTGCCGCATTGCCATTGTTGGATTTCAATCCAAACCAAGTGGAGCAGAGGGAGGTGTTAGTCAGGACATCCCAGATACTCTCTGTTGTCCTTGGTGTGACTCTTGTTCTGGTGGGTACAAACGAATAATGGCAATGGAGACCAAGTCGCTCCACATTCCGACAGCCTACGGCGAGCTGCCAAGCGGATGGACTTGGTCGCGCCTCGACGATGTTAGTGAAGGTATTTTCGATTGCCCACATTCCACACCAAAGCTCACCGAAATCGGACCTTTCGTAGTCCGCACACAGGACATCATCACAGGTGTGTTTCGGGCCGACCAAGCAGGCCACGTTTCCGAAGAAACGTATGCGGAGCGAATCGCTCGCGTAACTCCGAGTCATGGAGACCTTCTCTATAGTCGCGAAGGAACCTATTTTGGCATCGCAGCTGAAGTTCCCGTGAACACTCGGGTCTGTCTTGGTCAGCGCATGGTTCTCATTCGGCCAGATAGACGTCAACTCGATTTCAGCTTCCTTCGGTATTGGCTGAACTCGCCAATCATGGCAGCTCACATTCACGGTTATCGTGACGGCTCAGTCGCCGAGCGCTTGAATCTGCCGACGATACGGGCACTTCCAGTCCTCCTGCCATCTCTCGCCGAGCAGAAAGCTATCGCGGCGGTGCTTGGGGCGTTGGACGACAAGATCGAATTGAACCGACGGATGAATGTGACGCTTGAAGCGATGGTGCGGGCGCTGTTCCAGAGCTGGTTCGTGGATTTCGACCCTGTCCGCGCGAAGATCGATGGCCGCCTGCCAAACGGGGCAGATCCAGAGACAGCAGCATTGTTTCCCGATGCCTTCCAAGCCTCTGAGCTCGGACAGATTCCGAAAGGCTGGGAAGTCAAGACTGCCGGCGACATTTCCGTGGTAGGGATTGGAAAGACTCCGCCACGCAAGGAGCACCAGTGGTTCTCCAAGAACCCTGCGGACGTCCCGTGGATGTCTATTCGAGATCTGGGTACTGCCGGGGTCTTTATCAGCGGGTCGTCCGAATTCCTCACGAGGGAGGCAGTCGACAAGTTTCGGGTGAAATCGATTCCCAGCAGCACAGTCGTTCTGAGCTTCAAGCTCACGATTGGCAGAGTTGCTATCACGGATGGGGAGATGCTTTCAAACGAAGCAATCGCCCACTTTCGTTTGCATCCAGATACCAGCATCTGTTCCTTATATCTGTACTGCTACCTGAAGGGTTTCGGATACGACCAACTAGGGAGCACGTCGTCAATTGCAACGGCGATCAACTCAGACATGGTGCGCAGCATACGCATCCTTATTCCTCCTAAAGCTATCGCCGATGCCTTTGGAAAGGCCGTTGAACCTTTATTTGAGCAAATAAGGATCAATTCGAGGCAGTCGCGCACGCTTGGTGCCCTTCGAGACGCGCTGCTGCCCAAACTGCTGAGCGGAGACTTGGCTCCGCCACAAATCTCCTACAACGCATAGGTGCAAATCCAGCCATGGCCCGGGTCCACTTCCTCAACGTTGGCAATGGAGACTGCTCGATCATTGAGCACAACAGCGGACGGGTGACAGTAATCGACATCTGTGCTGGAAATACTGACGAACAGCTAAAGAAGTCGATGGCAGACATCCTTGAGGCGCTGACACCTTCGTCCCAGGCTCCCGGGAACTACGGAATGCGGCAACGTCCCACGAATCCAGTGGAGTACATGAAGAGAAATGGCATTAAGGCCCCGTTTCGCTTCATCTTGACCCATCCTGACTGCGATCATTTCGACGGATTTGACGCGTTATGCTCAGAATTCGGGATTTCGAATTTCTGGGACAACGGCCTTCGAAAGGAAAAGCCCAATTTCGAAGGCGGCCCGTACAGAGAGGAGGACTGGGACAAATACGTGTCCGTCAGAGACGGAAAGCAACAAGGCGTAACCGTTGTGACCCCTTTGGCCGGGGGAACGTTCTCTTTCGCCAACGAAGGAGACCCAGAAGGACGCGGAGATTGCCTTGATATCGTCGCTCCCGATGCAGATCTTGTGAAGAAAGCGAATGAATCGGAAGACCCAAACGACGGTTCCTATGTGATCGTATATCGCTCTGCCGGGGGGAAGATCGTATTCGGAGGGGATGGACACGACTCCACATTTGACTTTGTTCTGAAGAATTACTCTTCTTCAGTTGCCAACTGTGCAGTTCTAATCGCCCCCCACCACGGCAGGGACTCTGATAGGTCACATGACTTCCTCAATACTCTGAAGCCCGGATTGACACTTTTCGGGTGCGCAGATTCTGAGCACTTGGCTTATGAGGAATACACTCGCCGTGGACTGCTGAAGATCACAAACAATCAGGCAGGAAACATTGTCATGGAACCACACAACGCAGGCATCGACATTTATGTCGAGAATTCGAAATTTGCGCGTACGTTCACCACCCATGATGCCACGAAGACTTGTTGCGGAAGTTTCTATATTGGCACTCTGAATAAGCCTGCTAGCTGAGAACCCCCTGTTCTCGGACTTATCTTCGCAGAGGATCAGCAAATGGACTTGGCAGGCATCGTGACTGATGGCTACGAAAGGAAGGCTAGGCTTTATCCAGCACTCCTCCTGATTTCGCCGATCATCGCAACAGGAGTGGCTCTGCTGACGGCAAAGCTCAGCGGACTCCAGTCCTTGCTTGCAGGACTTCTTGGATGCGGTGGCGCGTTTCTGCTAACTCAACTCGCAAGGGACGCCGGGAAGAAGCGCGAAGCCTCTCTATTCGCGAAGTGGGGGAGGGTCCCTTCCATGACCATCTTCAGGCACCTCGATACGCGTCTCGACCCCATCACTAAGTCTCGCTATCACAAGATTCTTTCCGGACTCGTGAAGGAGGCAAAGGCTCCAACGCCGGAAGAGGAACGGGCGAATCCCGCGGCCGCAGATTCAGTGTATACGGCGTGGTCGAACTACCTTCGCGTTAATACCCGAGACACGAAGAAGTTCACGCTGCTGTTCAAAGAGAACGTCAGCTATGGCTATCGTCGCAATGTCTGGGGGTTGCGCGTTGTTGGGATTCTCATATCACTTCTCGGTGTCCTTGCTTGTGGTGCTCACATCTACCTGGTTCACAACTCTCTCGGAACAATTGATGAGGCATCGGCTGGCGCGGGTGCGTTCTCAGGAATCATGCTTGCTCTTTGGATACTTCGATTCAATAGCAATTGGGTTCGCGTTCCGGCTGAAGAATACGCGAAACGTCTGGCGGAATGCGCTGAAGCACTTGCGGAAAACGTGGCTGCGCCTAGAGCAGCAGCAAAGAGATGAACTTCACCGAAGCTATCGTTGAAGGCGTTTGTCTGGAATGGCTCGGAGAGCTGGGGTACGCGGTTGGAAATGGGCCGCATATCGCGCCGGGCGAACAGGCTGCAGAGCGACAGTCGTTCAGCGATGTTGTTCTAGTTGGTCGCCTACGCGAAGCGATTCAGAGACTCAATCCTTCCGCCCCAGAGGATGCCAGGGAAGATGCCCTGCGCAAGGTTCTGCGCGCAACAACACCCTCACTCACCCAAATGAATAGGGCCTTCCACGCCTTCCTGAGAAATGGCGTGCCAGTGGAATATCCGCGCACGGATGGCGGTATCGCCGGCGACAGCGTGCGCCTCGTCAATTTCAATGACGTGCAGGCCAACGACTGGTACGCGGTGAACCAATTCACGGTGATCGAGGGGCAGCACAACCGGCGCCCGGACATCGTGGTCTTCCTCAATGGCCTGCCGCTAGGCTTGATTGAGCTGAAGAACGCGACCGATGAAGACGCGGACGTCTGGGCGGCCTACCGGCAGCTGCAGACCTACAAGGCCGAGATCCCCTCGCTGTTGCACTACAACGCCGCGCTGGTGGTGAGCGATGGCACGTACGCCCGCATCGGCTCGCTGACGGCAAACCAGGAGTGGTTCAAGGTCTGGCGCACCATCGATGGCGAAGGCGACGCACCGAAGACCGCTTTGGAGCTGGAGGTGCTCGTACGAGGGGTGTTCGAGCGACGTCGCTTCCTCGACCTGCTGCATCACTTCATCCTCTTCGAGGAAGACCCGGAATCAGGCGCGCTGCACAAGATCATCGCGGGCTACCACCAGTTCCACGCGGTGAACGCGGCGGTGGAAGAGACGGTGCGCGCCAGCGGCACGGCGGTGCGGGAGGACTCGGGCACCTACTGGGCGGGCCGGATGCACGGCGGCAAGCCGGGCGACCGCCGCGCCGGTGTGGTCTGGCACACGCAGGGCTCGGGCAAGAGCTACTCCATGCTCTTCTACGCCGCGCGCATGGTGCGGCATCCGGCCCTGCAGAACCCGACGCTGGTGGTGCTAACCGACCGCAACGATCTGGATGACCAGCTCTTCGGCCAGTTCCAGCGCTGCGCGGACATGCTGGGCCAGGTTCCAGTGCAGGCCGGCAGCCGCGATCAACTACGGGAACTGCTGAACCGGGCCAGTGGCGGCGTGGTGTTCACCACCATCCACAAGTTCATGCCCGAGCAAGGCGAGGCGATGCCCGCGTTGAGCACGCGGCAGAACATCGTCGTCATCGCCGACGAGGCGCATCGCAGCCAGTACGGATTCGGCGGCAAGGTCAACGAAAAGACCGGCAAGATGTCCTACGGCTTCGCCAGCAACCTGCGCGATGCCCTGCCGAATGCCTCGTACATCGGCTTCACCGGCACGCCCATCGAGAAGACGGACGCGAACACGCGGGCGGTGTTCGGCGACTACATCTCCATCTACGACATCCAGCGCGCCGTCGCCGACAAGTCCACGGTGCCGATCTACTACGAGAGCCGCATTTCCAAGCTCAGCCTGAACGCCGCCGAGCTGCCGACGCTCGACGCGGAGTTCGAGGAGATCACCGAAGGCGAGGAGCTGACGAAGAAGGAGAAGCTCAAGTCCAGGTGGGCCGCGCTGGAGGCGCTGGTGGGCGACCCGAAGCGCATCGCGCTGGTGGCCGCCGACATGGTGGCGCATTTCGAGAAGCGCTGGGAGGCGATGGACGGCAAGGCGATGATCGTCTGCATGAGCCGCCGCATCGCGGTGGATCTCTACAACGCCATCATCACCCTGCGCCCCGACTGGGCCAGCGCCAAGGACGACGACGCGGAAGTCGAGAAGGGCAAGGCCTGCGTCGTGAAGGTGGTGATGACCGGTAGCGCCGACGACGGCCCCGCCTGGCAGCCGCACATCCGCAACAAGGAGAAGCGCCGCCAGCTCGCCAACCGCTTCAAGGACGCCAAGGACCCGTTCCGCATCGTGATCGTGCGCGACATGTGGCTGACCGGCTTCGACGCCCCCTGCCTGCACACCATGTATGCCGACAAGCCCATGCAGGGCCACGGCCTGATGCAGGCCATCGCCCGCGTGAACCGCGTGTTCAAGAACAAGCCCGGCGGCCTGGTGGTGGACTACCTCGGCCTGGCCTACCAGCTCAAGCAGGCGCTGGCCACCTACACCGAGAGCGGCGGCCAGGGGAACCCGACCTTCGACACCACGCAGGCCATAGCCGTGATGCTGGAGAAGCACGGCATCGCCTGCGACATGCTGCACGGCTTCAACTGGGACAAGTGGACCACCGGCAAGCCGACCGAGCGCCTGTCCCTCCTGCCCGCCGGGCAGGAGCACATCCTCGCGCAGGAGGACGGCAAGCAGCGCTGGGTGCAGGTGGTGATGGAACTCTCCAGCGCCTTCGCCCTGTGCGCCTCCAGCGAACAGGCGGTGCAGATCCGCGACGACGTGTCGTACTTCCAGGCCCTGCAGGCGGTGCTGAACAAGCGCAGCGGCACCAATACCCGAAGTCCCGAGCAGATCGACGCCGCCATCCGCCAGCTGGTGAGCAGCGCCATCACCACCGACGGCGAGGTGATCGACGTCTTCACCGCCGCCGGCCTCGCCAGGCCCGACATCAGCATCCTGAGCGACCAGTTCCTGTCGGAGGTGCGCGGCCTCAAGCACAAGAACGTGGCCGCGGAACTGCTGGAGAAGCTGCTGCGGGACGAGCTCAAGGTCCGCTCCCGGCGCAATCTGGTGCAGAGCCAGGTGTTCAGCGAGAAGCTGAAGAAGACCCTCAACGGGTACCACAACCGCGCAATCTCCACCCTGCAGGTGATCGAGGAGCTGATCAAGCTCGCCAAGGAGCTGGACGCCGCCAGCAAGGCGGGCGAGGAGATGGGTCTGACGGAAGACGAGAAGGCGTTCTATGACGCCCTCGCCGCGAACGAGTCTGCCCTCACCGCGATGGGGGACGACAAGCTGAAGGTGATTGCTGCCGAGCTGATCACCCAGGTTCGCAAGAGTGTGACCATCGACTGGACCCTGCGCGAGAGCGCGCGGGCGAAGATCAAGGTGATGGTGAAACGAATCCTGAACCGCTTTGGCTATCCGCCAGATCTGCAGGAGGAGGCGGTGAAGACGGTACTGGCGCAGGCGGAGCTGCTGTGCGTGGACTGGACCTTGGGTGGTAATGCGTAATAGTCGCGCCCTCCACGGAGCCTGTATATTCGTACAGTACAGCATAGCCGTGAATACGTGACCCCGCTTCTTGCTCCGTTAATACCATACTTGGTATCGTGCCTTCCCTGGCCATCCATCGCGATGCAGCAAATGATCTCCAGAGCATCCTGGCATGCGGGGATTGCGCCGATCACGGCGCGATCCTCGCCTTCCTGCAGCAGGCCAAAGTCGATCCCGCACTCCTTGAGACAATGGCCGAAGACTGGTTCGGTGAGGATGGCTCGGCGGACTACACTGTCCGCAAGGTTGTCTCGATGCATCAACGAGGCAGGCGACTATGGCGCGTGAAGGTGCTCACCTTGAAAGGCATGTCTGCGCGCTACCGGGTGCTCTATGCATTCGATCGGCGCCAGCAGATGTTCTACATCCTCGGCATTCCGCCCAGGGATATCGCATATGACCAGACCCACCCCCGTATTCAGCGTCTCATCGCCCTCTACGACAGCCTCGGCATTACCTGAGTCGGTTCGACGCGGCCTTGTGCCCGTCCCGGAGTCCCGCGGCACACCGGTGGTGGTCCTCGCTCCGGTCACCGTGCCCGCACCGCTGCCGGCGGGATTCCTCGACATTGATCAGCTGGTCGAGGAAGCGGAACACGACCCTGCCGCTCGTGATGCGATCGCGGCAGGCCGTCGGGCCGTGGCCGACAGCTACTACGCCAAACAACCGCGATCGCTCGCCTGGTACAGGCTCAAAAGAGGCTGGTCGCAGAAGGAACTGGCAACCCGGATGAACACCAGCCAGTCCTACATTGCGCGTCTTGAGGCAGGTGACATTGATCCGCAGGTCAGCACGCTGGCACGGCTGGCGTCAGTATTCGACGTGACTGCCGCGGAACTTCTGGACGCACTCAACGTTGGAGCGAGACCGTCTTGAGCGCCGAGCCATTCATGATGGCGATTTTCTGCGATGACGTTCGTCAGGAAGTAGGCAACAAGCTCTCGTACCTGGGGGTCTACGGTCCCAACCTGATCGTGCCGGCCTTTCCGACAACACTCATCAAGCTGTGCTGCGTTCTCACCGTGCGACTGCCTGCAAGTGCATCACCAAAGAGCGTGGTCTTCAGACTGCTCCGCGACGATGTAGTGGTTTTCGAAGCCACTGTGTCCCCGCCAGATGGTGGAGCGGATGCAGATGCGCTGGTCAGCGCTCCCGACGATTCGGCCGCTTCGCGTTGCCTGAACATCGCGGCCGTCGCGCAGCTGGTCAGCTTCCAGATTCCGCAGCAATCCATTCTCAAGGCTCGCGCCATGGTTGATGGCAAAGAGCTGCGTGGCGGCGCACTGGAGCTGCAATCCGCGGTGACTCCGCTGGCGCACTAACTGGCAGGCGGGCTCAGGGGAGCGCAAAGTCTTTTTTGCGGAGTCCAGAAGCAAACATGGGCTCCACAAAGTGGCTTGTGGAGTCTGGGCCCCCTCTAAAAGCGCGGGCGCCATGGCCAGTGTCAGCGCGGTGTCGTCCGTGAAGCGGGAGCGCGGCGTAAGGGATGAGGTGCCGGCCGCGCGGGGCGGTACCCTCCTGCGTCAGAGCCGACGTGTCGCCAAGGCTGCCGAGAACCGCAGTTGCTGCCTGCGCAGCGATTCGCCGTGGGCATTTCGTGGTCGAATCGTGGTTCAGGTAGGGAAGTCACTGGTAAGCTACTTCCCCTGATCCAACTTGACACCTCCTATGGCGGCCAGTCTTTTTTCCACTGTTCCTGCCCGCGACCACCTGGGTTTCTGGGCGAATCATGGACTCGACGCCCAGGGCGTGGCCAGATTCCTGTCGCTCGACAAGCGAGAGGTCGCCCGCATCGCCGATGTCTCTCCAGCCTCAGTGCGCTGGGATCACAAGATCCCGCAGGAGGTGCTGGAACATATGACTGATATAGCGGTGATCTGCAGCCTCGTAGCCCAGTTCTTCGACGGCGACGCAGCCAAGACCCAGCTGTGGTTCCAGACGAAGAACCCATTGCTCGGCAATATCTCGCCGCGCGATATGGTGCGGTACGGCCGGCACGAAAAACTGCGTCGTATAGTGATGGACGCACTCAATGACAACGGGATACCGACGCCGGACACGATTCAGGTAGAGGTGAAAAGGGCCGGCGGTGAAGCGAAGGCATCGAAAGCCCGCTCCTCCTAAACCGACTCCGCCGCGAGCGGCCGAGCCTGGCCTGCCGCCGATTGCGGTGCTCGAGGAGTTCACACAGGCCTCACTTTCCAAATGGCGCGAAGCAGGTCGAAATCTCGAACATCTCAGCCATGAGATGTTCTTCGGCCTGGAGTCGCGTCGCTCAAGGCTTTCTGCCCAGCTGATCGACGCGATCCGAAAGGCATCTACGGCGCCACGAGAGTTCCGGACATGGGCACGCCTCGTCGATTACCAGTACTCCAACAGACCACTGTCCGTCATCGGTAGCCTCAAGGGCGACGGCGGGCGGTTCAACATTGGTGGCGCACTGAACCCGGCCGCATATACCCCATTTCCGGCGTTGTATGTTGCTGAAGACTTTCCCACCGCGTTCCGGGAACGCTTTGGCGTCGAGCAATCAGCGACGGGGTCAGCGCTCACAGCAAATGAACTGGTGCTGCGGAAAGGGACCTCGTTCTCTCACGTAGAACTGAATGTCAGTGTGGAGACGCTGATCGATGTGGGTGATCTCGTCGCGTTGCGCGCTGTTTCGGACATCCTGAGTCGGATCCAGATGCCACCTCAGGTTGGGCCCCTCGCGCGGAGGCTGCGCCTGCGGGCGCCCGGCTTGATTCGCAGCGCCGCATCGCTGCAGCGCGCTCTTCTCCATACAAACTGGCGAGTGGATCCCGTTCAATACGGATTGCCATCGAACTCGCAGATCTTTGGCCGCATGTGTGTGGCGGCAGGCATCCATGGCATCCTGTATCCCTCCGTGAGAAATAGTGACAGGCACTGCCTTGCGCTGTTTCCGCAGAACTGGCGAGGTTCCACATCCATGGTCGAGATTGCAGGACCACATCCCATTGAAGTCTCTGTGGCGCGACTGGATGGTTCGAGTGATCTCAGTCTTCTATAACGAAGCCCTCGTCTGAGGAGCGAGCGAGGTTCCGGTCGCGGCGGAACACGCACGACGGGAATGGTGGGAGCGTCGCAGGTAGAGGCGCGAAGTTCCGAAACAACGGGATTTTGGTCCTCCACTTCCACAAGCGCGCGACTACCCCCTCCCCAAATCCTCCAGCAGCGTCTCCACCACCGCCTCCTCCGCAATCGCCGTCCCCGAGCCCCGCATCGCCGCACCAAGCCCGGCATCCCAGCAAGCCTCCAGCATGTCGGAGTGCAGCGCATGGCGCTGCCCGGCGGCAGTGCGGTCCACCGCCGCGAGATAGTCCTCAACCCCATACCGCCACGGCCGCGCGCGCCACCGGCGCATGACCACGTTGCCGATGCCGATTCCCGCCCAGTCGAAATCGCCGTGGTAATTCAGCAGCGCACCGCCATCGACGAGCTGGTCGAGCAGCGCACGCTGCGCGGCCGCCGGCATGCCATCGGTGCACACCAGCGGCGCGCACGCAGCGCCCAGCTGATCGGCGGCGATGGCAACGATGTTCGGATTCTCGCAGACAAAAACGTACTGCCCGGTCAGGTGCCCCCAGGAGGGCTGACCTCGCAGCAGCAGTCGAAGTGAAAGCCACGCGGGTTCGCCCCGCGCCCAGTGGAGGGAGCTCTCGCCTGCAAGCGGCAGATTGAGGGTCAGCGCCGGCCGTGCGAGTTCATTGACCAGCACGCCAGCCTGCGCCCAGAGATCGCGCGCGCGCACGGGTGAATCCGCTGATGCGGTGAAGGGCTTTGCATCCTGATGACGCCACGCGGCCAGCACCACCGCAGCCACCGGCCTTCCGCCATCAAGGGCGTGTGCATCACCAAGCGTCTCCGCCGCGAGCCGCGATCGCGTCAGGCCGGCGGCGGGCAGGCGACGCAGGACGGCCTCGGCACTGACGAGCAATTGCGCGGCGCGTGTGGGCTCGCGGCCCAGCCTCTTCAGCAGCGTGAGCGCGGCCGGCGTGCGCAACCAGGCCTGCAGGCGCGCATCGTTGATCGGCGTAGCGGCGATGGCGCCCCACTGCCGCTGCCGTTCGCGGCGCAGGCTGGTGGTGGGGAGGATGGGGCCGTCCAGTCTTTCCAGTGCATCGTGCAGCGAATCGGCCAGGCCACCAGCGCGCAGGCGGGCATTCAGCTCCGTGATGTCGAGCACCATCGAGCGCGCGACGCGCGACCGACTGCCGGTCAGCTGGCACAGCGCGGCATGCGCCGGAGCATCCAGATCGCCCAGGCGAAGCCGCGGCGGATGCTCGCCGGGTTCGAGGCGCTCGAAGTGACGCCGCAACCGCTGGCGCACGCGCACCAGCTCGGGCGCGCCGAGCAGGCGCTGCAGCCGTGCATCGCGCGCATCATTCATCGCAAGCGACGCAGCTCATGAAGGAGGAAACCGCCGGTCCGGATCCGGCTGCCTTGCGGGCGCGCGGCCATCCCAGGTCCAGCGCGACACGAACACCGCATCGACACCTTCGCGCCGCTGCAGCTGGCAGATGGCGACTCCTGGCAGTTCGGCGTAGCAGCCCCACTCGCGCTCGCTGGTGAGCACAAAATCCAGGTCGAACTCGCGGATCAGTCCCATGCAATGGGCGCGCGCGGCATCGTCGATGCCGGCGAAGGCTTCATCCAGCAGCATGAGGCGCGGTGCCAGCCGGCTGGCACCATGACTGCTGCCCTCGTGTCCGTAGAAGCTGGCGATGGCGGCGAACAGCGGCACGGTGAGGCCCAGCGCGCGCTCGCCGCTGGAGGCGGGACCGGAGAGCTTGCGCCACTGTCCATCCTGCAGGCGCTGCACGGCGAAACGATGCCAGTGGCGGTAATCGAGCGCGCGCGCCAACTGGTCGACCAGACTGCCCTCGGCGGCTCCGGCTCCGGCATCGGCGCGGGCGCGCTCGGCGGCAATGCGCTGCTGCAGCATCGTGCCCACGGCGCTGCGGTCTTCGGCGGACCACAGGTCGGCGCTGGTGTTGAGCAACCGCTCGCGCGCGACTTCCAGACCTGCGGGTGCGCCTTCCTCGGGCGAAAGCGGCTCCCATCTCAGGCGGTAACGCACGCCAGTGCTGGTGGGACGCTTGCGCAGTTCCTCGTTGATGGCATTGACGCGTTCGCTGGCGGTGCGCATCAGCCTCTGGATTTCGGCGGCGATCTCCGCCTGCAGGTGGTTCTCCAGCACTTCGCGCTCACGCGCCGACAGCAGCGCGCTGCGTTCGGCGATGTCCTCCTCCAGCCGCGTGGCCAGGGTGTCCGGGCGCTCGGTGCGGTTCTGGTACTGGATGTGCACGATCAGCCCGGAGTCATTCTGCTCGGACACGGCGCGGTGGCCGAGGGCGGTGAGCGTGCGCTGCATCTCATCCAGGTCCTGGGAGATCTGCCGGGCGATGCGGGTCCAGCTGGCCTCATCCTCGGGAAGCTGCCGCAGCTCCTGCTCGATGCGGCGTGCAAGGTTGAGCGCAGGATCGATGCTCCAGTGTTCCGGCTGTGCAAGCTGCGGCAAGGCCGAGGCCAGCAAACCCGTGGCGGCGAAACGCTGCAATGCGTCGGCAGCCTGCATGCGTCCGATGCTGCGCTCGGCGAGGGTCTGCTCTTTCTGCTGCGCTTCGGCTTCGGTCCTGGCGCGGTGTTCCCCGGACAGACGCAAGGCCTCTTGGGCTTTCTCCAGCGCCGCCTCGATGCGGCGGGATGCGTCGCGCGCTTCGGACAGCTCCCGGTGCAGGGTCTCGACGTCTGTGCCCACCATGCGCTCCAGGGTGTTGTACCGCACGCTGGCCTGGTCGGCTTCTTCCCGCAACTGGTGCTGCTGGGTGTCGGCCTGTTCCACCACCGCACGGGCGTCCTCTTCGCGCTGCCTTTGTTCGATCAGCGCGTCGCGTTCGCGCCGCCAGTTGCCAACGGCCTGCGACAGCTGGAAGCGCAATCCGTCGAAGTGTTCCAGCGCCTGCTCGACGGCAGGCAGCTGTGCAGCGTCGGTGGGCAGCCGAAGATCGGTGGCGTCGCGCTGCAGCTGCTCCTGCGCGGCATGCAGCAACTCACTGGCCTGCGCGAGGCGCGCATCGGCTTGTTCCAGCCTTTGCCTGGTGCGCGCGGCCTGTTCCCCAGCGGCAGCCGCCATCGCGATGGCCGCCAGCAGGGGCTGGTCAGATGGCGCGCGAGCATGCTCCTGCCTGGCCAGCTCGCGTTCGACCTGCACCTGGTGCGCCTGCTGCGCAAGGTCGGCCGCGGCAGCATCCAGTTCGGCCAGCGCCGCGGCAATCTCCTGCAGGCGCAGCGCGCGGGCCCGCGCGCGTGCGGCATGGCCAATGTAACGTGCTTCGGGTTTGTGCCAGGCGCCGGCCAGGCTGCCGATGCGAAAGCGTCCCTCCGGCGACACCCAGCTCTCGGCACCCGCAGGTTCCTGTGTGCCCCAGGCTACGCAGGACAGCAGCTTCGCGAGCTGCGCGCCAGTGATGGGAGAGTGCTCTGGCATCGCGGCGCACAGCGCATCGTTGAGGCTGGGGCCGGACACCGGCGCACGCTGCAGCCAGTGCGTATCGAGAAGCGGCTGTCCCTGCGCATCGTGCAGCGTGCCATCGGGCGACAGCCAGGCATCGAGTAGTCCGCTGGCTTCCAGTGCCGCCTCCAGCCCCGCACGTTCGGTGGCGCTGAGCTGCGGCTGGAAATCCACCAGCTGCCACAGCGGTGCACCGGCACGCGCGCCGCGCACACCTGGTGCCCGCGTCGCCGGTTCGGGCGGCACGGCATCTTCGCCATCGACCAGCCGCTGGCGTTCTGCGTCGAGTGCGGCGCGTTGCGCTTGTTGGGCCGCCTGACCGGCCTCCAGCGCCGCGGAGCGCGCGGCGAAGCGGGACAGCGCATCCTGCCAGGCGCTGTCCAGTGCGCGCCGCGCCGGGTTTTCTCCCTCCGGTCGCGCCGCCCACACTGCCAGATCATCGAGGATGCCGGCCGCATCAAGGTGCAGCTGCTGCAGTCCTGCACTGTGGCGCGACCAGCCTTCCACCAGCGCCGTGCCCTCGCGCTCGGCATCCTGGTCGGCCCGTTGGCGATCTTCCAGCGCCGCATCGAACTCCTGGCGCAGGTCGCGCAGGTTCGCTTCGGCCAGCGCGTGGACAGTGTGCTGCTGGCCGAGTTCCGCAAGGCGCTGGCGCAGCAGCGTCAGATCCTGGCGACGCTGCGACACGGCCGCCTGCAAAGCCTGCGCGCCGGCCTGCGTTGTGGCGGGGGAATCGGCCAGTGCGTCGGCGTCGAGCACCAGCAGAGGGTTCGCGTCCACGCGGGCCTCGATGCCGATGGCGCCGGAAGCCCGGGCAGCTTGTGCGCGCACTGCATCGAGCGTCTCCCGCGCCGCGCCCGCCTGCTGATCGCGCTGCACATGCAGGCGCACCTCACGCTGCAGCTTCTCCTGCGCGCCCTCGAGCCGCGATGCGGCCGCTTCGGCCGCGTTGCGCCGCCGCTGCATTTCCTCGCGCGCCTGCGCCAGCTGCTGCGCATCGCGATTACGCGGATCAGCCTGCAGCGTATCCACGCGTTCGCGGGCCGCGATCCAGCCTCGATGGGCGCCATCGCGCGCGGTGATGGCGGCGGCTTCGTCCTGCTGCGCCTTCTCGAGCACGGCCTGTGCCTGATTGCGTGCCGCGCTGGCATTGTCGAAGCCGGTCTGCGACTGGCGCAGGGTGCGCGCCTGTCGACGTGCCAGCATGCCGGAGTAAATGCGGTAGCGTTGCTCGAACTGCGTCACCGCCCGGAGCAACTGGCGGGTGTCCTCGAGCCGGTGGCGATCCTCCTCCAGCTGGTTGAGGGCTTCGGCCACATCAGCCAGCAGCTCGTTCTGCAGCGGCGGCAAGGATTCACCCAGCGCATGGGAAAGCCCGGCTTCATCGGGCTTTTTCGACAGCTGCGGCTGGCGCAGCTGTACCAGGGTATCCATCAGCGCGTCATAGCGACGCTCGCCCAGCTGGAACAGCCGCTCATCCACGGCGCGGCGGTAGTCCTTTGCGCTGTCGAAGATCTGGCCGCGGCCGCCGATGGCCTCGCGCAGCTGCTCGCGCGTCAGCACGCGCTGTTGGACACTGGTGAGCCACAGGTCCTCGCCCAGGCGCGGCGCGCAGGTGAGGGCATCGCCTTCGAGCAGGAAGAACCAGCTGTCCACATGTGCACGGCCGGCCACGGCCGACAGGCCCACGCCCAGCGTCAGTACATGCGCCACGCCTTCGCTGTCGCGGCGGCCGAACTCGATCCAGCTGTAGCCAATGCGGCGCGGATAGCTGCCCATCAGCAGGTTCCAGCTCATTCTCTTGCCGCCATCGGCGTCCGGTTCGACGCGCGCCGGACGCAGGTTCGCATCGAACAGCAGTGGCAGGGTCAGCGACAGCACCTTGGACTTGCCGGTGCCGTTGTTCCCGCGCAGCAGCAGGTGCCCGTCGTGGAACCAGAACTCCTCGCTGTCGTAGAGGAAAAGATCGGTGAGGCCCATGCGCAGCGGCTGCCAGCGCTCACGTTGCGGTTGCGGCAGCGGTGGAGGCGAGCGGCCGCCGGCGGTAGCCGCGATCGAAGGCAACTGGTCGGTCATATCAGGGCGGTCTGCGAAGCGACAGCGGTGGAAGTCAGTACCTGCGTTTCGCCCAGGTGGAAGCGCGCGATGGCCGGCAGCGGCTGCACGGCATCGCCGTCGCGCACGATGAGCGCCAGCTGCTGCAGGCGCGTGAGCGCGATGTCGGCCAGCTCGTGCTCGGCGCCGGTGGCGCGGGCGGATTTGCGCCAGTAGCGTCCGTAGCGCTCGATCGCCCCGCTGAGGAACATGACGATTTCCGGGCGGCCAATGCGCAAGGCCGCACCACCTGCATCACGCAAGCGCTGCGCGAGGTGCCCGGCTATCAGCAGTGTGACATGGGCGTCGGTGCCCTCCGCCGGCATTGCCACGTCGGTGAGCTGACCCGCGCCATCCACCAGTGCCAGACCTTCGGCACGCTGCTCGGGCAGCAGGCCGGTGGCCTCGCACAGACGTGCCGCCATGGCGCCGCGCTGGTTGATGAAGTAGGCCTGTGCATCCGTTGCCAGCGCGTCGGCATATAGCACCGGATCATCGAGCAGGCGACGCGAAAGCTGCTGGCGCAGGGCGTCGCGTCGCGCCTGATCGCTGTCCATGACGGCAGTGCCCACCAGCGCCTGCAGCCGTGCGGTTGCATTGGCCGGTGCCTCGCTGGCTGGCCAGGTGGAGGGACCGCGTACCGCAGCCAGCACGCCGGCCAGCAGGCGTCGTTGCACATCGTAGAGCGCATCGCCCTGCTGCCCACCGCCATCGAGTACGAAGTGTTCTTCATCGCCCGCCACGCGCGCGAGCACGCCCTGTTCAAGCAACGTCCGGCACACCGCCACCAGCTCGCGCCGTTCGCCGGCGCTGTGCAGGGTGAAGGAGTAATCCAGTGCCACCAGCGCTGGCTCGGCAGCCTCGCGCATGATGCGTTCGCCAAGTGTCCGCAGTGTGATCTGCGGATCCGCCCGCTCGAGCACCGCGCAGGCCAGGCACAACAGCACGTAGCGGCGGCGGTCGTAGCCCGGCAGGCCGCGGGTGGCGTCAGTGAGATCCGCTGGCCGCTTGTACAGGCGCGCGCCTTCGCGATCCACGTGCAGCGGCCAGCCGGCCTCGCGCGCAAACCATTCGCGCAACCGTCCCGCCTGGCGGCGCACCGCCGCGAAATCCGCATGAATGGGTGACATCAAAGGTTGCATCAGCAGCGCCCGCAACGCGCGGCGGAACTCATCCTGCTGCTGCGCGCGTTGCAGATCACCGAGCGCACGGGCGTTCACGGATTCTCCAGTGCAGCATGGATGGTGAGCACATGATCGCGGCCTGAGAACACCCCGTCCGGCGTGCGCAGCCGCGCGTGCGTATCGCGCGCCATGGGCTCCAGGTGGATATGCAGCAGGCCATCGCCGGTATGGCGCTCTACCGGTGCGTCAGGATTCTCCTGTTCGGCCAGCGCCTCGGCGAGCAGGGCGAGGAACAGGCGGAATTCATGTGCATCCAGTTCGCCCATCTGCGAAAGACGCACGGGCCGGCCGCTGGCCAGACGCCGCCGCGCGGCTTCCACCTGGGCAGATTCCTCAGCCAGTTGTTGCGCCATCAAGGCGCGCTCCTTGCTGCGATCGCGCAGGCGCGGCAGCGGGCCGCGTGGCGCGGCCTCGCCATACTCGCGCAGGCGCGGGTTCACCGTTAGAGGTGGCGCCAGAAGCCACGAGGTGCTTGCTGGCACATCCTCATCCGGTTGCACCTCGAGCGAGAAGTGCCGCGCCGGATTCAGCGCGAATGCCGCGCGCGCCAGACGATGCGCCTCCTCGTCGGCCCGGCAGTCGGCGAACCACTGCGCCAGTACCCGGAAGTCCGCCGAGCGGTCGCTGCGTCCGCTGCGCCGTTCATTCACCGCAGTGATAGCCGCCAGCAGCTGCGGAATGGCTGCGCGCGCGCGGGCGCGCAACAGCTCCGCCTGCGGACGCTCGTTGCCGGTGGCGAGAAACCAGCCACACAATCCCTTCCAACGTTCGCGCCAGGCCTGCTCGCGCCGCCCCATTTCCTGGGCGCGCTCGCCATCGTCACCAGGGGCCGCATCGCGCGCCTCACGCTCGGCGACCTGCTGCAGCGCCGTGTCGATCGAGGCGGACATGCAATGCAGTGCATGGGCAATGACATCGGAGCGTCGGATCAGATCACCCATGAAGCGATCGAGGTAGTCGATCAGCCGGCGCTTGTAGGCCACGACGGTGCCGGCATCGGCCTGCTGCAGTTCGAGGCTGCGCGCCACACCCGCCATGAAGGCCTGCGCATTCGCCGCCAGGTCCTCGAACACGCGTACCAGGTCGCGCAGGATCTCGTGCGCCTTGGCCACATCGAGCGCCGGCGCATCGAGCAGCGGACGCAGGGCCCGCAGGCTGCGCTCGATGTCTTCCAGCGCCACGGTCTGCAGTTCGGCACGATGCCGCAGGGTTTCCTCGAATACGGCAAGACCCGCCTCCACAGCTTCACCACCATGGGAGAGCCGGTAGAGGAATCGCGCGCGGTAGTAGTCGTTCAAGGTCGCAACGCGGGCCATGTCAGGCTGCGACTCAAGATTGCCCCATTCGGCGAGCTGGTTGAGCGCCTGAGCGAGTTCCTCGCGGGTGGGGCGAGCCTGCTCCCAGCGGCCTTCGGCCAGCACTTCGTCGGGACGCAGCTGCAGGCGATACTGGCGTTTGGCGGCGGCGAACGCATCCATGATGGTTCGGTACAGAGCCGCCTTGTCAGCGGTGAGGTGACGGAAAAGATCGGTCGTTCTCGTCGTCATGGTGTCCACGGTCGGCCGTCGGTAACGTACCGAGACCCGCGGTCAACCATCATGGCGCCGGCCATAGTTTCACTGCCAATTCCGCAAGTTCCGCGGAGCGCTTCTCGACTTGGGAAAAGCGAAACGCCTTCATCTCTGCGACTTCTTTCGTCAGCAGCAGCGTCGACGCCTTGTACGCCGGCTTCTTTCTCCTGAACGGATTGTTCGACGCAGAGATGTTCAATTCACCGGCAAACAATGTCAGATTACCAATTCGGCAAACATACTCCGCGTGTCGCTTCACCGCGCCTTCGCCAAGATACTCCGGCCAATCGCCATATACTGATCTTGAACGTTTGGTCTTTATCTTCTGCGGGATAATGTGCTCCACATGAACGTCTTCGGCACCCAGCACCTGAAGTTCTTCGTGATTCCCATGCTTGCTGATCTCAAACTGTTCCAGGCAGTATCGGGCTCTATCAATGATGTTTGAGACATACCGAGTGCGCGAGAATTCCTCGCGGAAGATCGTGTCATCTGGACAAAGGCGGCGGTAAGCGGTTCTCACTGTGGTTAACGCATGGGAGACATCGATACCTGAAAGGTTCGCAAAGAGCGCTTCCGTCTCGTTCGCCCGTTCTCTGCAAGTGTGCCGCCTGAGTACAAAACTTTCGGTCAGCTTCAGAATTTGCGCGAAGGCTTTGTCGTCGCAGCCCTTGGCGCGCAGATGCGTGAGGAATCCATAAGTCTGGACAGCCTTGATCATCTTCAGGTTGCGGAGGCGGCGATCGATTTTCGCGACCCCGGTCTCGCAGTTCAGCAGGGAGGCAAAAATCGAAGCGTAGCGGACCATGCGCCCAAGAAAGTCGATGAAGGGCAAATCGGCGACGCGCACTGCCAGATCTGGTTCCCGGGTCGGTTCCTCGTCGCCCGTTTCGGAAGTCTCGGTAATAGCCTGCTCGTCCTCTTCGTCCTCGTCGTCGTCCTCGGCCTCGTACTGGTGGCGGTCGGGGAGTTTTTGTGCTTCGATCACACGCTGCATGAAAAAGTTCTTGAAAGTCGGCACCACCTCACTACGAGTCAGCCGCCTTCCGATCTGCGTCATGAGGTAGTAGCGGAAGAAGACGTCCGGATTAATCCCATCGAGTCTGACGAGGAGGTCAGCCCAGGCTATCCGGGCGGCCTTCAACTTCTCCACATCGAAGCGGGCTGCGTTGCCTAGAACGAAGTTCTTGATGATGTCTGTTGGGCTGAGTCGGAGCCCGCGATTATTTATGGTTTCAAAAAGCTTGAACGCGTCCTTTGCGGCGCCCACATCGAGCCGAATGACCAGTGCCTGATTTCGGATCCGATACTGAAACTGCAGGAGATCCTGGGTTTCGGAGTCGGCAGCCCACTGCCTGGCGAAAGCGAAGACCTCTGCAAGCCTTCGATTCCGAGGTCGGTGGTGCTGTTTGTGCGTGAGTAGCGCCTCGAAGTCCGTCTGATCCATGGTCTCCAGCCGTAACTTCGGTTCTTGGGCGCCATTGGCATCGCGCGCCATGAGAAGCCTGCTCAGATCAGCAGCGACCTCCGATGAACCTCTGGTTTCCATCTCCTCCCGGATGCATTCCAGGAGGATGACGATGGTTGTCAGGCGTTGCTGACCGTCGACGAGGTCGAGGCTGTTGATGCCTGCAGTATGGTCACCAATCAGGCAAACGATGCTTCCCATCAAGTGGGTGTCGGATCCTTCCAGATAGCTGATGTCATCAATCAGATCCTGGACCTGTGTTCTGTTCCACGAGTAGCGCCGTTGGTAGCTGGGGATCATGTACTGCTCGTTGGACGAGGACAGAGCCTGGTTGACGGTCAACGAGTTGGGGGTGATTCTCATGTTGGATCTGTCAGAAAAAATTCTGTGTGAGAGACAGTTCTGTTGAACAGTCTTTAAAGACGAACCGCTCGCCTAACTTGATCGTCAATTGAGCCTTGGCAGCTTGCCACGCGGTGGCTGACCGCTTCCAGTTTCCGGTAATGCGGGG
>CAYQJU010000013.1:0-55209 GCA_964417875.1 uncultured Steroidobacteraceae bacterium | reverse complement strand
ATGACGATGGCGGTGCGCCCGCTCATCAGCCGGTCCACCGCCTGCTGGATCAGGTATTCGGATTCGGAATCCAGGCTCGACGTCGCTTCGTCCAGGATCAGGATGGGCGCATCGGCCAGGAAGGCCCGCGCCAGCGCGATGCGCTGCCGCTCGCCGCCCGACAGCTTCACGCCACGCTCGCCCACCAGGGTCTGGTAGCCGCGCGGCAGTCGCAGGATGAAGTCATGTGCATTGGCCAGCCGCGCTGCCTGCTCGATCTCGGCCGGCGTGGCATCGGGCCGGGCATAGCCGATATTCTCGGCCAGGCTGCGATGGAACAGGATGGGCTCCTGCTGCACGATGGCGATCTGCGCGCGCAGCGAGGCCTGCGTGGCGCCGGCCACCGGCTGCCCATCGATGGTGATGCGCCCTGCGTTCACGTCATACAGTCGCTGGATCAGCTTCACGAAGGTGGTCTTGCCGGATCCTGAGCGGCCGACGAGGCCAATGCGCTCGCCCGGCGCAATGCGCAGCGACAGGTCGCGGTACACCGGCTCCTTCTGCGAGGGATAACGGAAGGTGACGTTCTCGAAGCGGATCTCGCCGGCATGGATCCGGATGGCCTGCGCGCCGGGCGCATCGGCCACATCCAGCGGCTCGTCGAACAGCCGCACCAGTTCCTCCATCTCGTTCACGGAACGCTGCAGCTGGTGCACATGCTGGCCGATCTCGCGCAGGTAGCCGTGCACGAGGAAATAGGCGGTGAGCACATAGGTGATTTCGCCGGCAGTGGCGCGACCCTGCCACCACAGCCACAGCCCGGTGGCGGTGACCGCGCTGCGCACCAGCCACAGCAGCGCCAGCTGGCTGGTGCCGCTCCAGGTGCTGCGCATCCAGGTGCGGCGCGTGCGGCGTGACCATTTGTCCAGCACGCGCGAGAGGCGCAGTTCCTCGCGCTGCTCGGCACCGAACGCCTTCACCACCGCATTGCTTCCCAGCGCATCGGCCAGCGTGCCGCCCATGCGCGTGTCCTGCGCATTCGACAACCGCGACGCCGGCGCCACCACCCGCGTGGCCAGCGTCACCGTCAGCAGCACATAGGCGATCGAGCCCACCGCCATCACCACGCCCATGACCGGCCAGCGGTTCGCCAGCAGCACCACTGTCCCCACCAGCACCACCATCGACGGCAGCAGCGCCAGCAGCAGCACGTCGTTGAGCGTATCCAGCGCCCACATGCCGCGGGTGATCTTGCGCACGGTGGAGCCGGCGAAAGTGTTTGCATGCCAGTCGGTGGAAAAGCGCTGCACGCGATGGAAGGCGTCACCTGCGATCCGCCGCATCAGACGCAGGGTCAGCGGCACGATGCTCCACCAGGCGAGGTGCCGCAGCAGCAGCATCGCAAGGCCCAGCGCCACCATCATCGCAAAGGCATTTAACGCCGCATCTGCGGCGGCACGTCCGCCGGCCAGCGCATCGACCATGCGCCCGGCATACAGCGGCATCAGCACCTCGGTGAACGTGGCCAGCGACATGCACAGCGCCACAGCGGCCACGGGAACGCGCTGCCGCCACCAGTGCGCAAACGTGAAACCCAGGACATGCCGCAGCACCCAGCCGCCTGATCGGGTGTCGCGACTCATCGGCGAAGCATCAGCAGAATTCAGGCCAGCGCGAACTGCACCAGGTCGGATGCAGGCCGGGCACCGGCAAGCCGGCCGGCTTCGCGGCCGCGCTGCAGCCGCACCACCGTGGGCAGGCTGCGGATGGCAAAGCGCGTGGCCAGCTGCGGGTTCGCATCGCTGTCGACCTTGGCGAGGATGGCGCGCCCCTTCAGCGTGCGCGCCGCCTGCTTGTAGTGCGGCGCCATCGAGAGGCAGGGTCCGCACCACCCGGCCCAGAAATCGACGAGCACCGGCAGCTCGGTATGCATCACCAGGCGATCGAAGCTGGCATCGGTGAGCTCCACCGGTTCACCGGCAAGCAGCGGCACATGGCAGCGGCCGCAGTTCGGATCCCCGGCGAGGCGGGCGGCGGGAATGCGGTTGGTGGCGCCGCAGGCCATGCAGGCGACGTGCACTGAGTCGGGATTCATCCGCGGGATGTCCTTCCGGTTTGTCCGGCTGGGCCGACGCGCGGCGCTGCCAGTCAGCTGTGGTCCTTGATGTGATTGCGCAGGTACTCCTGGTGCGCGTGGTCCTTCTCCTTCTTCACCGCATTGGCCTTGCCGCGTGCCACCGACATGGCGCGCTGTCGCGTTCTGGCCGTGCTGACAGCTGCCGAGGATGGAAAGAAGCGCTGCGGATCCGGCGCGGCGCAGGACGGGCACGGCGGCGTTTCACCCGGCTTCACGACCTGCTCGAACCGATGGCCGCAGCGGCCGCACTGGTAGTCGTAGATGGGCATGCGATAACGATACCCGAGCTGGCCGCCTGGATGCCACGCGGCCGGCTGTTTGACGGAGTCACCCTCTGCTACCCTTTTCGCGGATGCGCAGCCCATCCCGATCCCTTCTCGTCGAGGAACTCAAGCGCATGCTGCGCGGCCAGAAGCTCACCTATGCCCAGGTGGCGCACCACCTGAAGCTCAGCCTGCCGACCGTCAAGCGCATGTTCTCGCGCGGTGAGTTCACGCTGGCCCGTTTCGAGCGCATCTGCGAGATGGCCGGCACCACGCTGCCGGAACTGGCCGCCGCGGCCGGCGAACGGACGGTCCCTGCGCGTACCCTGACGCTGGCGCAGGAACGCCAGCTGGTCGCCGATCCGGCACTGCTGCTGGTCACCTGGCTGGTGCTCAACCGCGCTTCGATGGCCGACATCACCCGCGACTACCGGCTCGACGAGCAGCAGGTGCTGCGCCACCTGATCCGCCTGGACCGCATGAAGGTGATCGAGCTGCAGCCGGGCAACCGGGTGCGCCTGCTGATCAATCCGCATTTCAGCTGGCGCCCGGGCGGGCCGGTACAGCGCTACATCCACGAGCGGATGCTGCGCGATTTCCTCGCCAGTCCGTTCACCGGCGAGGACGAGCAGTTCTGGTTCCACGGCGGCCGCCTCACCGACGAGGCCATGACCAACCTGCGCCGCGCGCTGCAGGTGGCGGCGCGGGAATGCGCGGCAGTGGTGGATGCCGATCGCCGCTCGCGGTCACCGCGCAGCGGCGCGGCCTTCGTCATCGCGCTGCGGCGCTGGGGATACAGCGGGTTCGAGCCCTTCGAGCGCTGAAGGCCCGGCGGCGACGCAGCGCCGCACGGACCGCTTCGCCGGGCCCGCCACTCGCCCATCCGCTATAATCACTCGACAATGACCGCCAAGCGCACGCGCGGCCGGGCGCGCAGCCCCGGCCGGCCCCGTTCCGACGCCTCCCGCAGCGCCATCCTGACGGCCGCCTACCAGATCCTGCAGGAAGGAGGCTTCGCGGGCTTCACCGTCGAAGGCGTCGCCGCGCGCGCCGGCGCGGGCAAGGCCACGATCTACCGCTGGTGGCAGTCGAAGGGCACGCTGGCCATCGAGGCCTTCCTCGAGGCGCTGGCTCCGCGCCTGGCGGCGGCACCCCGGACCGACAGCGCGCTGGGCGACCTGCGCGCCCATGTGCATCGCGCGGCCACCATCTATCGCGGCCGTGCCGGCCAGCTGCTGCGCGAACTGATCGCCCTCGGGCAGGAAGACTCCCAGACCAGCCGCGTGCTGCGCACCGATTTCGTCGCGCCGCGCTACGCCGAAGCGATCCGCCTGCTCGAGCGCGCCCAGCAGGCCGGCGAGATCCGCCAGGATGTGGACATCGAAGTGCTGGCTGACGCGTTGTGGGGGCCGATCTTCCATCGCCTGCTGGTCAGCCGCATGCCGATCGGCCGCAACTTCGTCGAGAAGCTGCTCGATCTGGTGCTGGGCGGCGTCGCCAAGCGCCGGTGATGGCGGCTGCCGTCAGGGCGTCGCATATTCCTCGGCAAACGCCGGATCACAGTCATAGGCGCGCACATGGTCGCCCGCGACCTTGCGCCAGCCGATGTAGCGCACGCCCCGGTTCTCCAGCACTTCCGGATCCTCGTACTCCTGCGCCACCATCAGCGTGCGGCCGCCATCGGTGAGCCGATAGCGCTCGGTCACGCGCATGGCCTCGCTGTGGTCGAGGCCATTGTTGGTGATGGTGGCCTCCTTGAGTTTCGTGGTCACCACCACCAGCTGGTCGCCATCCCAGTGCGCGCGCGAATAGCCGGTCTTGGTATGCGGCGCCTCGTCCCCGTACATGAACTTCCCGCCGAGGAAGAACACCCGGGTCATGTCGAAGTATTCCATCCGCATCACGATCAGGTCGCGGCCCTGGAAGATCTCGATCGGGAACGGGCCCTGCAATGCGTAGACGATGGAGGGGATGCGGCAGGAGTTGGACACCGTCATGTCCTGCAGCGGATCCCATTGCCGCGCCTTCGCCAGCGCAGCCGGCTTCGGCTTCAGTCCGCCGAACTCCATCAGCCCGAACTCGGCCGGACCGGTGTCGCGCATCACCACCGCATCGGGCGACATCTTCGTTGCCAGCTCCGGATCCGGCTCGGGAATGCCGGGCAGTGGCATCCAGAATCCGCTCAGGTCCGGCGGCGGTGCGGCAGCGAATGCCGGCAGCGTCGCCACGGCCAGCAGCGCGAGCAGCTTCGATCTCATTTCTGCTCTCCGGCACTTTCCGGCGCGCGCACGCTGCCGACCGGCGTGCCATCGGCGCGCTGCACCGAACGCATGCGCAGGTAGTTGGAACCGTCGCGCGCCGGCCAGCCTTCCACCGTGATGACATCGCCGGGCTTCAGCGAGTCGCGCTTCCAGCCGCGGCGTTCGAGGATGGAGGGCGAGTTCGTCTCCGCCTTCCAGGACTGCTCGCGGCCATCCTCGCCCCTGACCGTCAGGCGGATCAGCCCATGCGGATTGCGGAACTGGAATTCCTGCACCACGCCGCTGATGCTCAGCGTGCGTGCCTCATCGAAGAACACCGCGAATGAATGATGCGACAGCGACGGCATCGCCGATGTCACCAGCAACGTCGCCGCCAGCCAGGTCATGCATGTGCGTTTCATGATCGCCTCCAAGGCCGGAATGCGCCTATACTGACACCGAATCAGAACAATCTGGAGTCCGCGGCCGGCCGCCGGTCGCGCGAACCTGTGGGGTGGAAAACGCGTGGATCTGCAGCAATTCAGCGACTGGCTGACTTCGACGGGCCTGAGCCAGTCGATGCAGCTCAGCCGATGGGCCATACCGGGCATCCAGACCATCCACATCCTTGCCCTGGCGCTGCTGTTCGCCGCCGCACTGATCGTCGCACTGCGCTTCTGGGGCAAGGGTCTGGCGATCGAGCCGCTGCATCTGCTGGCGCGCCGCTTCACCCGGCTGATCTGGCTGATGGTGGTGGTGCTGGCCGCTACCGGCCTGTTGCTGATCATCGCCGAGCCGCACCGCACGATCTCCAACCCGGTCTTCTACCTGAAGATGGGCCTGCTGGTGCTGGCCATCGTGATCACGGCCTGGCTGTCGGTGGTTTCCGCCCGCCAGCTCGATCGCGTCGCGGCGCCACACCGCATCGCCGCCGCGCTCACCATGCTGCTGTGGATCGGCATCATGTTTGCCGGCCGCTTCATCGCCTACTACGACCCCTACTGACATGAACTTCCTTGAATGGTTGCAGAACACCTCCGTCGCCGTCGCAGTCGGCGAGCGCTGGTTCCCTTGGCTCGAGGCCGCGCACGTGGTGTTCCTGGCCCTGGTGGTCGGCACCATCTTCACGGTGGACGCCCGGCTGATCGGCTTCGCCTCGAAGCAGATGCGCATCAGCTACCTTGCGCAGCACATGCTGCCGTGGACCTGGATCGCGTTCATCGGCGCGGTGGTCACCGGCGTGCTGATGTTCATGGCCAATGCCGTGGGCTATTTCGACAAGGCACCATTCCTGATCAAGATGGGCCTGCTGCTGGGTGCGGGCCTGAACATGCTCTATTTCCAGATCGTCACCTACCGCGGCGTGGCCGGATGGGATGTCGGGCCCCCGCCAGCCGGCGCCCGCGTGGCCGGCATGATCTCGATGGTGTGCTGGATCGGCGTGGTGGCCTTCGGGCGCTGGATCGGCTTCGTCTAGTCTTCGCCGGCCCCGGCCGGCGCGGACACCAGCACCGGAATCGCATAGGCGGTGGGGGTCGGTGAACCTTCGCCCGTCAGCCGCACGCTGATCTCCGCCAGGCCCGGCTGCTGCGCAGTCAGCGTCAGCGCAAGCGTCGTGGCACGGTCACCCCCCTCCAGCATCAGCCCGGCAGTGGCCGGATCGACCTGCAGCTGCGCCGACTCCACCTGCACCTGAAGCGCCTCCACCGGCTGTGAGGCGGTCGCCGAGAGCTCCATCGTGAAGGGTTGGCCGGCCACGGGGCGTTCCGGCAGCGTGAAGCGCAGGCTGGCCAGCGGCGTGCCGGTGGACTGCAGTACCGCCGACACCGGTTCGGCGCCGCGCACACTGCCGGTGGTGCCCGATGTGGAGCCGCCCGCATCGGCGCCGGCCTCGTCATCCCTGCCGCCGCAGGCGGCCAGCGCCAGCAGCAACAGGGCCGGAATCGCAACTGGGATCCTGCGCACTTCTGCCCCCGATCGGCCCGTGGCCCTACATCCGCAACAGGGGTGGATCATCCAATGCCTGCAGCTGTTCACGCAACTCGCCCACGTGCCGCTCCCAGAAACGCGCTTCGGCGAACCATGGAAAGGCCTGCGGGAAGGCCGGATCGTCCCAGCGCTGCGCGATCCAGGCAGCATGGTTCAGCATGCGTATGCCGCGCAGCGCCTCGATCAGCATGGCCTCGCCTGCATCCAGGTGCGCGAATTGCTCATAGCCATCGAGCAGCAGCTGCCATTCGCGCCGCATCTGGTCGGGAGTGCCGGCCACCAGCATCCACAGGTCCTGCACGGCGGGTCCTGTGATGCTGTCGTCGAAGTCCACGAACAGCGGGCCGGTGGACTGCCACAGGATGTTGCCCGCGTGGCAGTCGCCATGCAGGCGCAGCCAGCGTACATCCCCCACCCGCTCGTGACAGGTCGCGATCGACTCCACCAGCTGCGCGGACACTTCCGCATAACGCGCATCCAGCGGCGGCGGCACGATGTCCAGCGCCAGCACCAGCTCGCGTGCCCGCGCGCCATATCGCCACTGCGCGATGCGGTCGCGATGGCGGAAGGTGCGTCGCGCGCCGATGGCGTGCAACCGGCCGAGCGTGCGGCCCATCAGCTCGCGATCGCCGGGACGATCCAGGTCCGGCGCAGCACCGGCACGACACTCGAACAGCGCGAAGCGGAATCCCGCATGCCGATGCAGGGTCTGCCCGTCGATGCGCAATGCCTCGGCCACGGGCAGGTCCGCCTGTGCCAGTTCGGCAGCGAAGTCATGCTCCTCGCGGATCTGCGCGTCGCTCCAGCGTCCCTGGCGGTAGAACTTGGCCACCACCTGCCCGGGCACGCTGCCCGGCGCTGCCGCGGGCAGCGCCTCTTCCAGTCCGGCGCGGTAGACGCGGTTCTCGTAGCTGTTCAGTGCCAGCAGGCGCCCGTCGACCTGCAATCCTGCGGATTCGACGGCCGCCAGGACCACGTCGGGCGTCAGAGCGGCATAATGATGGACTTGCAAGGTTGATCCAGAGGAGCAAGGCAGCGGTGAGTGAATCGATCCTGGTGACCGGCGGCGCCGGCTACATTGGCAGTCACACGGTACAGCAGCTGCTGGCGCGCCGCGAGTCCGTGGTGGTGCTCGACAACCTCTCCACCGGCTTCAGGCAGTCCGTGCCCGGCGCCACCTTCATCGAAGGCGATGTCGGTGACCAGAAGCTGGTCGCGGCATTGCTTCGGGAGCATGGCGTGCAGACGGTGATCCACTTCGCCGCGCACACCATCGTGCCCGAGTCGGTGTCCGATCCGCTGAAGTACTACGGCAACAACACCTGCCAGACACGAAGCCTGCTCGCCGCATGTGCCGCCCACGGCGTGAAACATTTCGTCTTCTCTTCCACCGCGGCGGTATATGGCATCCCCGAATCGGGCCTTGCCTCGGAGGATGCGCACCTTGCGCCGATCAATCCCTATGGCACCTCGAAGCTGATGTCCGAATGGATGCTGCGCGACCTGGGCGCTGCCTCCGACCTGCGCTATGTGGTACTGCGTTATTTCAACGTCGCAGGCTCCGATCCGCAGGGACGCATCGGCCAGTCCACGCGCAAGGCCACGCTGCTGATCAAGGTGGCCTGCGAGGCCAGTGTCGGCCGGCGCGAATCGATCAGCATCTTCGGCACCGACTACCCCACCCCGGACGGCACCGGCGTGCGCGATTACATCCATGTGGTCGACCTGGCCGATGCGCACCTGCTGGCGGTGGACTACCTGCGCGATGGCGGGCAGAGCCAGACCCTGAACTGCGGTTATGGCCATGGCTACAGCGTGCGCGAGGTGCTCGACAGCGTGCAGCGCGTCAGCGGCGCGCCGCTGAAGATCACCGAGATGCCGCGGCGTGCCGGCGATCCGCCCATGCTGGTGGCCAGCTCCGATCGCATCCGCCAGGTACTGGGGTGGACGCCCGGGCTCGACGACCTGGACGGCATCGTGGCCAGCTCGCTGAACTGGGAGCGCCGGCAGCTGAAGGATCCCTGGTAGCGCCCTTTCGGGACGCGGAAACCGCCGTTGGCCTAGAATCCCGGGGATGAAGCTTCCGCGCCCGGGGTCCCTGAGCACACTGGTGCTGCTGGCGCTGGCCATCATCGCACTGCCGCTGGTGGCCGGCCTGGTGACCGCGGGCGTGCAGTTCCGCCAGATGGGCGCGGCCGGCGAGCGCATCGTCAACGAGGGCGTGGCGGCAACCCGGCTGTCGCAGGAACTCTATGCACAGACCAACTTCGTGCGCCGGCGCATGCTCACGCTGCTCACGCTGGCCGAGCCGGACCTGCCCGACCGGCATGCCGAGGAGGACGCGCGGCTCGTCGACATCGAGCGCAGCCTCGCCGCCTATCTGAGGAACGACCAGGCGCGCGCCGCACTGCGCGATTTCGCGGCGCAACGCGCGGCGATGGGGGTGCGCATCCGCGGCGGCGGCGCATCGATCGACGATGTGGATGCGGACTTCGACCGCATGCTGCGTGCCGCCGAAACGGTGGTCGATCGCACCAATGCGCAGATCGACGCCGAGACGGGCGCGTTCCGCGCCAGCACCCGCCGCGCCCAGAGCATCATGTCCTCGGCTTTCCTGCTGCTGATTCCGCTGACCGCCATCGCGGTGCTGCTGTTCTCGTTGAAGGTGGTGCGCCCCTTGCGGCAGATCGACCGCGCCATCAGCGAGCTGGGCAGCGGCGCGCTGCACCGGCCCATCCAGGTGCATGGCCCCGCCGACATCGGCAAGCTCGGCCGCCAGCTTGAATGGCTGCGCCTGCGCCTGCTGGAACTGGCCGAGGAGCGCAACCGCTTCCTGCGGCACATGTCGCATGAACTGAAGACGCCGCTGGCCAACATCCGTGAGGGCACCGAGCTGTTGATGGACGGCGCGGTGGGCGAGCTGCAGGCCGGGCAGCGCGAGGTCACCGGCATCCTGCGCGAGAACGGCCTGCGGCTGCAGCGCCTGATCGAGAACCTGCTGTCGTTCTCGGCCTGGCAGAGCAGCTCGGTGGGCATCGAGATCAGCGAGTTCCGCCTGCGGCCGGTGGTCAAGCAGATCATCGAGAACCAGCAGCTGGCGCTGCTGTCGCAGCGCGTGCGGCTGGACGTGAATGTCGAGGACCTGACCATCGCCGCCGATCGAGGCAAGCTGCGGCTGATCCTCGAGAACCTGCTCTCGAACGCCATCAAGTACACACCGCGGGCCGGCACCATCCACATCCGGGCGCGTTCCGGGGAGGGCCTGCTGCTGCTCGAGGTGGCCGACAGCGGGCCGGGCATTCCCCCAGAAGAGCGCAAGCAGGTGTTCGAAGCCTTTTATACTGGCAAGGCGCCGGCCGGGCACATCAAGGGGACGGGAATCGGATTGTCGGTGGTGATGGAATTCGTCAATGCACATGGCGGCCAGATCGAGATCGTCGATGGTCAGTGGCCGGGCGCGCATTTCCGCATCCGCATGCCGCTGCGCTCCACCGGCGAACCGGCCACCGGCAGCGCCCGTGCATCCGGGACCACCGCGCATGCGGCCTGACCGCGCCATCCTCGCCTGCCTGCTGGCCGGCCTGCTGGCCGGCTGCACCGCCATGCCCTTGCGCGAGCCGCCGGTCGAAACCCCGCCCACCGGCGAGGTGCTCGAGGCCGCGCAGATCAACAGTCTGCTCGACGACCTGCTGCGCGTGACCAGCGGCACCCCGACCGAGCAGGCCGAGATCCTGGCCCGCGCCCGCCATGACTTCGACCAGGACCGCGGTGGCGCGGCGGCGCTGCGCTATGGACTGCTGCTGGCCGCGCCGGAGCATCCGGGCCGCAATCCGCGGGAGGCGCAGCAGCTGCTGCGCGAGAGCCTGGCGCGGCCGGAGTGGCTCTCGACGATGGAGCGCGCGCTGGCGCATGTCGAGCTGGAACGCATCAATGCCGAGTTGCGGCTGGGCGATGAGAACCTGCGCCTGCTGACCGAGACCCAGCAGGCGCGTGAACGGCAGCGCAGCGAACCGAATGCGGCGGCACTGACCCGCCAGCTGCAGACCGCCCAGGCCGAGAATGCGCAATTGCGCGAGTCGCTGCGCGATGCGCGTTCGAAGCTGGACGCCATCGCCGAACTTGAGCGCCGGCAGAACGACCGGCCACCTGCCACCGAGGGACGAAATCCGTGAGCTCGAACATCGCCCGCAAGGCGCGCATCCTCATCGTCGATGACGATCCGGGCCTGCTGCGCCTGCTGACCATCCGTCTGCGGGCCGAGAACTACGACGTCGAGGCGGTCGAAAGCGCCGCGCAGGCACTGGCCGCCGCCACACGCTTCCGCCCTGACCTTGTGATCTCCGACCTGCGCATGGAACCGGTGGACGGCATCGGCCTGCTGAAGGAACTGCAGAACCGCTGGCCGGGCCTGAAGGTGATCCTGCTCACCGCCCACGGCACCATTCCCGATGCAGTGCAGGCCACGCAGATGGGTGCCTTCGGCTTCCTGACCAAGCCGGTGGACAAGCAGGAGCTGCTCGACCAGATCCAGCGCGCGCTGAAGATCTCCGGCTTCAGCGGCAATGCCGAGGAATGGCGCGCCGACATCATCACCCGCAGCGCCATCATGGAAGAGCGCCTGGCACAGGCGCACATGGTGGCCGGCACCGATGCGCGCGTGCTGATCCTGGGCGAGAGCGGCACCGGCAAGGAACTGCTGGCGCGCGCCATCCACAAGGCCAGTCCGCGGCGCGCCCGCCCCTTCATCGTCGTGCGCTGCACCGGCACGGCCGAGGAGGCGCTGGATGCCGAGCTGTTCGGCGCCGCCGGTGCCGACGAACGCGCCCGCACCGGCGCGCTGGAGGAAGCAGATGGCGGCACCGCGCTGATTGACGAGATCGGCGACCTGCCGGCACGGTTGCAGCAGAAGCTGCTGCGCGCGCTGCAGGAGGAAGCGGTGCGTCCGGCAGACGCCGATGCGCCGCGCCCGATCAACACGCGCGTGATCTCCACCACCAGTCGCGACCTGCAGGACCAGTCTTCCACCGGCCTGTTCCGCGAAGACCTGTATTACCGGCTGAACGTGGTGCAGATCGAGATGCCGCCGCTGGCGCGCCGGCGCGAGGACATCCCGCTGCTGATCGCGCATTTCCTGGCGCAGATCGCCGCACAGTCCGGTCAGCGCAGCATCTTCCCGCCCGAGGCGCTGGAACTGCTGGCCACCGCCGACTGGCCGGGCAATGTGCGCCAGCTGCAGAATCTGGTCCGCCAGGCCGTGGCCATGTCGCAGACGCCGATCGTGCCGGTGGAACTGGTGCAGCAGTCCCTGGGTGGCGCGCCGGGCCGGCTGCCCTCCTTCGATGAGGCACGCGACGAGTTCACGCGCGGCTACCTGTCGCAGATCCTGCAGATCACCGGCGGCAATGTCAGCCAGGCGGCGCGCCTGGCCAAGCGCAACCGCACCGATTTCTACAAACTGCTCGGAAGGCACCAGCTGGTGCCCGAGGACTTCAAGCAGCGCTGATCCGGCGCGTGCGGGCCAGCAGCACCGCCGCTGCCACCGCCAGCAGCAGCGTCGGCAGCCAGGCCATCAGCACCGGGTCGAGGCCAAAGGCCAGCGTGCCGTTTTCCACGGTACGCTCGGCGATGAAATAGACCAGCCCCAGCAGCAGGCCGAGCGTGGCGCGCGCGCCGGTGCCGCTGCTGCGCAGGAAGCCCACCAGCATCGGCACCGCCAGCAGCATCGCCAGTGGAATCGCGGCCAGCCGCGCCACGCCGGACCACAGCGCCAGGCGCTGCGCGGTGGCATCCTGGCCGCGGGCCTGCAGCCACTGGATGGCGCGCCAGAGTTCTACCGGCGATTGATGGCGCGGATCGGCGGCAGCAAGCCCGAAGAAGCCGGTGCCGGCGCCGGTGGCCAGATCCAGCGTGGCAAGTGTGTTCCGGCGCGCCATGCCATCGTCGAACTGCACCTGCACCGCATCGAGCAGCCGGCGCGTGCCATCGGGCAGCGCCTCACTCTGCGCCGCGGTGGTGACGGCCGCCAGCCGCAGGCCCTGCAGCGCGAACACCGTGATGCCGCCATGGGGATCGGCGCGAACCAGCGTCTGGCCACCGCGCACCCATGCCGCACCATCGGCCAGGCTGAGACTGCCATTGCGTTCCAGCGCCTTGGTGATGCGTGCCGACTGTGCCAGCGGTGGCGCCAGCCAGCCGGCGATGACGATGGCCGGCGGCAGCAGCAGAACGCCGGCCAGCGCCACCGAGGCGGCAATGCGCGCCACCGGCACCCCGGATGCGCGCATCACCGTCAGCTCGCTGCCGCGGGCCATCTCGCCCATCGCCAGCAATGCACCCAGCAGCGCTGCCACCGGCAGGAACTGCAGCGCCGTGAGCGGCAGCATCGCCGCGACGAAGCGCAGCGCTTCGAGCTGTCTGTAGCTGCCGGCGCCCACCCAGCCCTGCTCATTGACGAACAGGAACAGCCCGGCCAGCACCGTCAGCACCAGCATCACCAGCGCGAAGCGCCGGCCCAACATGGCCACGATGTACCGATCCAGCACAGGCATTGGGCTAAAATCCGTCGTTTCGGAACAAGTCGGCCACTGGCCACGGAGTCATCACATCATGGTCCAGTTCGATACCAGCGACCAGCCTCTGCATTCCCTGGCCACCGACTGCCTGGCAGTGGGTCTGTTCGAAGACGATGCACTCGGCGGGCAGGCGCGCGCGCTCGATGCCGCCGCCGGCGGCCTGCTGCGCCGGCTGAAATCCGCTGGCGATCTGCCCGTGCGAGCCGGCGAGACGCAGCTGCTGCTGGCTCCGGAAGGCCTCAAGGCCCGGCGCCTGCTGGTGGTCGGCCTCGGCAAGCGCGCCGACTTCCGCCTGCGCGGCTGGCGCAAGGCGGTGTCCACCGCCCTCACTGCCTGCGGCCGCACCCGCGCCACGAGCCTGGCGCTGGCCATCGAGGCGCCGCAGTCCGAGCCGCTCGATGCCTACTACCTCGGCCGTGCCACCGCCGACCTCACCGGCGCCGCCCTGTATCGCGTCAACGACTTCAAGACCGTGCGCAAGCCGCCGCGTCCGGCATTGCGCAAGGTCACGCTGGCCGGTGTCGCCAGCGGCGAGCGCAAGCAGGCCGCGCGCGGCCTGGAACACGGCAAGGCCATTGCCGCCGGCCAGACCCTGCTGCGCGATCTGGGCAACCTGCCGGGCAATGTGTGCACGCCGCGCTACCTGGCCCGCCAGGCGCAGGACCTGGCACGTGAGCATCGCGCGCTGAAGGTGCGCGTGCTCGACGAGGCGGCGATCCGCCGGCTGAAGATGGGCTGCCTGCTGGCAGTGTCCAAGGGCAGCGCCGAGCCGCCGCGCTTCATCGTGCTCGAATACCGCGGCGGTGCACGCACTGCCAAGTCAGTGGCGCTGGTGGGCAAGGGCGTCACCTTCGACACCGGCGGCATCTCGCTGAAGGACCCCGGCGCGATGGACGAGATGAAGTACGACATGTGCGGCGCGGGCAGCGTGCTGGCCACGATGCTGGTGACCGCACTGCTGGGCCTGCGCATCAATGTCGTCGGCATCGTCGGCGCGGTGGAGAACATGCCCAGCGGCCGTGCCACCAAGCCCGGCGACATCGTCACCAGTGCGGCCGGCAAGACGGTGGAGATCCTGAACACCGATGCGGAAGGCCGCCTGGTGCTCTGCGACGCGCTGCACTACGCGCGCCGCTTCGAACCGGATGCCGTGATCGACATCGCCACGCTGACCGGCGCCTGCGTGGTGGCACTGGGCCACCATCACACCGGCATCATGGGCAATGACGATGCGCTGGCACAGGAACTGGTGCAGGCCGGCCGTCGCTCCAGCGACCGTGGCTGGCACCTGCCGCTCACCGAGGATTACGCCGAGCAGCTGCGCAGCAACTTCGCCGACCTTGCGAATGTGGCCGGCCGCGATGGCGGCGCGCTGACTGCCGGCGCCTTCCTCGGCCGCTTCACCGCCGGCATGAAATGGGCACACCTGGACATCGCCGGCACTGCCTGGGTGTCCGGTGCACAGAAAGGCGGCACGGGCCGCCCGGTGCCGCTGCTGGCGGATTTCCTGATCCATCGCGCCGGGGCGCACAAGGGCTAGGCCCGTGGCGGCATGGCGCAGATCCGCTTCTACACGCTGAAAGCCCAGGGAGGCACGGCCCGCCTGCGCCACGCCTGCCAGCTGGCCGAGCAGGCCTTCCTTGCCGGCGAGCGCGTGCTGGTCTGGCTCGACGATGCCGCCCAGCTGCAGCAGTTCGACCAGCTGCTGTGGACCTTCGGCGATGGCGCCTTCGTGCCGCATGAGCGGCTGGCCGCGAATCCTGACAGCGGCGAGGTGCCGGTGCAGATGCACGATGGCGAGACGCTTGAAGCGCGCATCCTCGATGCCGGCTTCGGCACACTGCTCAACCTGCATACGGCACCGGCGGCCGAGGCGCTGCGCTTCGATCGAGTGATCGAGGTCATCGATGCTGATCCTGCGACGCGCGACGCCGGTCGCGCGCGCTTCCGCTTCTATCGCGAGGCCGGCGCCTCGCCCGAACATGTCGAAGTCACCGCCAATGCCTGAAATGGAAAAGGCCTACGAACCGGCCAGCATCGAAGCCCGCCTGTATCGCGAATGGGAGGCGGCCGGCCACTTCGCGCCGCGCGGCGAAGGCACGCCCTACTGCATCATGATCCCGCCGCCCAATGTCACCGGCACGCTGCACATGGGCCATGCCTTCCAGGACACCATCATGGACGCGCTGGTCCGCCACCATCGCATGCGCGGCGACAACACACTCTGGCAGATGGGCACCGACCATGCCGGCATCGCCACGCAGATGGTGGTCGAGCGGCAGCTCAATGCCGCCGGCACCTCGCGCCGCGAGCTGGGGCGCGAGGCCTTCGTGCAGCGCGTGTGGGAATGGAAGGCGCAATCCGGCGGCACCATCGCGCAGCAGCTGCGCCGGCTGGGTGCCTCGGTGGACTGGACGCGCGAGCGCTTCACGATGGACGAGGGCCTGTCGGCGGCCGTCACCGAAGTGTTCGTCAAGCTGCACGAGGAAGGCCTGATCTATCGCGGCCAGCGGCTGGTGAACTGGGATCCGGTGCTGCTCACGGCACTCTCCGACCTTGAAGTGCTGCCCACTGAGGAAGACGGCAAGCTCTGGCACCTGCGCTATCCGCTCGAGGATGGCAGCGGGCACCTGGTGGTGGCCACCACGCGTCCGGAGACGCTGCTCGGCGATGCGGCGGTGGCCGTGCATCCGGAGGATGAGCGTTACCGGCACCTGATCGGCAGGCAGGTGCGCCTGCCGCTGGCCGACCGCCTGATTCCCATCATCGGTGATGATTTCGTCGACCGCGAGTTCGGCTCAGGCTGCGTGAAGATCACGCCCGCGCATGACTTCACCGACAACGAGGTGGGTGCCCGCCACGGCCTGCCGCTGCTGAACATCTTCACGCCGGATGCGCGCCTGAACGACAACGTGCCTGCGGCATTGCGCGGGCTGCCGCGCGAGGCGGCGCGCACGCGCGTGCTCGAACTGCTGGAACAGGCCGGCCTGATCGAGCGCATCGAGGCGCACCGGCTGAAGGTGCCGCGCGGCGATCGCAGCGGTGCGGTGCTCGAACCGCTGCTCACCGACCAGTGGTACGTGAAGATCGCGCCGCTGGCCGCTCCGGCCATCGAGGCGGTGGAACAGGGCCGCATCCGCTTCGTGCCGGAAAACTGGTCGAAGACCTACTTCGAGTGGATGCGCAACATCCATGACTGGTGCATCAGTCGCCAGCTGTGGTGGGGCCACCAGATCCCCGCCTGGTACGACGCCGATGGCCAGGTCTATGTGGCGCGCACCGAGGCCGACGCACTGGCGCAGGCCGAGGCACGCCATGGCCGCAGGGTGGAATTGCGGCGCGATCCGGACGTGCTCGACACCTGGTTCTCCTCGGCACTGTGGCCGTTCTCCACGCTCGGCTGGCCGGAGAAGACACCCGGACTTGCCAGGTTCTATCCGGGCAACGTGCTGGTCACCGGCTTCGACATCATCTTCTTCTGGGTCGCGCGCATGATCATGTTCGGCCTGAAGTTCATGGACGATGTGCCGTTCCGCGAGGTCTATGTGCACGGCCTGGTGCGCGATGGCGAAGGCCAGAAAATGTCCAAGTCGAAGGGCAATGTCATCGACCCGCTGGACATCGTCGACGGCATCACGCTGGATGCGCTGGTTGCCAAGCGCACCACCGGCCTGATGCAGCCGCACCTGGCGCCGGGCATCGAGAAGGCCACGCGCCGCCAGTTCCCGCAGGGCATCGAGTCGCATGGCACCGATGCGCTGCGCTTCACCTTTGCCTCGCTGGCCACGCAGAGCCGCGACATCCGCTTCGAGCTGGGCCGCGTGGCCGGCTATCGCAACTTCTGCAACAAGCTGTGGAACGCGGCGCGCTTCGTGCTGATGTCCTGCGAGGGCAAGCCGGTGGCGCCAGCCGGCAGCCGCAGTGCGCATGTGGTGGATCGCTGGATCGTCTCGCGGCTCGGTGAAGCCATTGCGCGCACCGACGAGGGTTTTGCCGGCTACCGCTTCGACCTGGCCGCCACGGCGCTGTATGAATTCACCTGGCATGAGTACTGCGACTGGTACCTGGAGCTGGCCAAGCCGCTGCTGCAGTCCGACGATGCCACGCAGGCGGCGGCCACGCGGCGCACGCTGCTCGACGTGCTCGAGGCATTGCTGCGGGCCCTGCATCCGCTGATGCCGTTCATCACCGAGGAGATCTGGCGTCGCGCAGCGCCGGTGGCCGGCGTGCCGGGCGACACCATCATGCTGGCGCCCTGGCCCGAGGCCGCCACCTTCCCCGCCGATGCCGGGGCCGCGGACGATGTGGACTGGATGAAGTCGGTGATCCTAGGCATCCGCCAGATCCGCGGCGAGATGGACATCAGTCCCGCGCGCCGCCTCTCGCCGCTGGCGCAGGGCGCCACCGCCGAGGATGCGCAGCGCTTCGGGCGCCACGCGGCGCTGCTGGGGCGCCTGGCGGGCATCGACGCGGTGCGGCTGCTGGCCGCGGGCGAAACTGCGCCGCCCAGTGCCGCCGCGGTGGCTGCCCACCTGACGCTGCTGGTGCCGATGGAGGGGCTGATCGAGCCGGCCGCGGAGCTGGCCCGCCTGACCCGCAAGCAGCAGAAGAACGCGCAGGAGATCCAGCGCGCCCGCGCCAAGCTCGACAACCCGAACTTCGTGCGCAACGCACCAGCCGAGGTGGTGGCCACGGAACGGGAACGCATTGCGCAGTTCGAAAAGGTGAACGAGAGCCTCGCGCGGCAGATTGAAATCGTGCAGGGTCTGGTGCGTCACTGACGCCAAGGACCCTGCACACGATGACCGCTCTCAATGCGGCACTGGCTGCCCTGGATTCCATCATCCTGGGCAAGGGCCAGGCGCTGCGCCTCGCCCTCTCCTGCCTGCTGGCCCGCGGCCACCTGCTGATCGAGGATGTGCCCGGCGTGGGCAAGACCACGCTGGCGCATGCCCTGGCGCAGGTGCTGGGCCTGTCCTGGCAGCGCGTGCAGTTCACCAGCGACCTTTTGCCGGCCGACATCCTGGGCGTCTCGGTGTTCGACCGCGCCACGCAGAAGTTCGAGTTCCGCCACGGGCCGGTGTTCACGCAGCTGCTGCTGGCCGATGAGGTGAACCGCGCCAGCCCGCGCACGCAGAGCGCGCTGCTCGAGGCCATGGAGGAGCGGCAGGTCAGCGTCGATGGCATCACCCATCCATTGCCCGAGCCCTTCTTCGTCGTGGCCACGCAGAATCCGCAGGAGCAGCTGGGCACCTATGCGCTGCCGGAATCGCAGCTCGACCGCTTCCTGATGCGCATCGAACTGGGCTATCCGGATCCGCGCCACGAACGGGCGCTGCTGACGCAGATGGACCGCCGGGAAATGCTGCTGCGTTCAAGGCCGGCGATGGATGCGCCCACGCTGCTGCAACTGCAGCGCCAGGCAGCGGCGGTGCATGTCTCCGAACCGCTGATCGACTATGTGCAGCAGCTGGTGGCGGCAACGCGCGCCCGCGCCGACCTGCGCCTCGGCCTCTCGCCGCGCGCCGCGCAGGGCCTGGTGCGCGCCGCGCGCGCCTGGGCGCTGATCCAGGGACGCGACGCGGTGCTGCCGGATGATGTGCAGGCGGTGTGGCCGGCCGTCGCGCTGCACCGGCTCGAAACCCGCGCCGGTTTCACCGAACGCGGCGCGCTGCCTCGCGAACAGCTGGTGCGCACGCTGCTCGAGGCGGTGGCGGTGCCGCGCTGAGGCCATGAGCCCGGTGCCGGCATCCGCCAGGTTCACCGCACCGCCGCGCGCACGGCTGAAGGCCTGGGCGCTGCGCCGGCAGGGTGAGGACCGGCTGCCGCTGAAACTGGCCGCGCGTCGCATCTACATCCTGCCCACCGCGGCGGGTGCCACCTTCGCGCTGCTGCTTGGCGTGATGTTCATCGCCGGCATGAACTACGGCAATGGCCTGGCGCTGCTGTTCACGTTCTGGCTGACCGGCTTCGCGCTGGTCGCGATGATCCAGACGCATCGGGTGCTGGGCGCATTGCATGTCCGCGCGGCGACGGCGTTCCCGGCGCATGCCGGCGAACCGGTGCTGCTGCAGCTCACCGTGACGGGCTGCAACGCGATGCCGGACCTGCGTCTTGCGGCCGATGACGCAGCGCCAGTGCCGGCGGCTTCGATCGCGCCTTCCCCTGCGGCCGCTTCCAGCTCACCGGACCTGCTGACGCTGGCCCTGCCCGCGCCACGACGCGGCCGCTGGCGCGCGCCGCCGCTGCGTCTTTCCACCACCGCGCCGTTCGGATTGTTCCAGGCCTGGACCTGGCTGACGCCGCAGGTGACCACGGTGGTCTATCCTGCGGCCGCGGGCAACCTGCGGCCTCCCGACACTGCGGCTGCGCAAGCCGGCGGCCTGCGCGCCCAGGCGGGGCATGACGAGCTGGCCTGGCTGCGCGACTTCCGCGAAGGGGATTCGCCGCGGCAGGTGGCCTGGAAAGCCTATGCGCGCGGCCAGCCGCTGCTGGTGCGCGAATACCAGGGCGCCGGCGCGCATCGCCACGAATTTGATTTCGACGCCCTGCCCGGCCTCGATGTGGAGTCGCGGCTGTCGCAGCTGGCGCGCTGGGTGCTCGATGCCAGCCATGCCGGCACGCTGTGGACATTGCGGCTTCCGTCGCTGCCACCGCTGACCGGCAGCGGTATCGACCATCGCGACCTGTGCCTGAAGCACCTGGCGCTGCATGGCACCGGGGGCCGGGCGCGATGAATGCAGCAGGGTCCGCCACTGCAGCCACGCGGCTGATGCTGTTGTCCTTCGCGGCAGCCAGCCTGCTGCATGCCGATCGCGCGCCTCTCTGGTGCTCCATCACTGCCGCCTGTGGCGTGCTGTGGCACTGGCTGCATGCCAACGGGCGCTTCGCCTTGCCCGGCCGGGCCATCCGCCTGGTGCTCACCCTGCTGCTGATCGGTGGCGTGATGGCCAGCTTCGGCACGCTCAACGGCCTGGCCGCCGGCAGCACATTGCTGATGGCGATGGGTGGCGTGAAGCTGCTGGAAGCGCGCGCCCCGCGCGATGCGGTGGTGGTGACCACGGTGGCACTGATCCTGGTGCTGGCCGCGGCGCTGGATCGCCAGGCGCTGCTGCGGCTGCCGCTGTACCTCGCCACCGGCTGGCTGGCGCTGGCCACACTGGCGGCGCTGGGCAGTCATGCCGCGCAGCTGCGCACACGCCATGCGCTGCGGCTGTCCGGTGCTGCGATGCTGGCCGCGATCCCGTTCGCATTGCTGGCCTTCGTGCTGGTGCCTCGGTTGCCGGGCGCGCTGTGGTCGCTGCCGGGCGGCGAGACTGCACAGACGGGACTGTCGGATGAGATGAGCCCGGGCAGCATCTCGGAGCTGGCCATCTCCGACGAGATCGCGTTCCGCGTGCGCTTCGATGACGATGTGCCGCCGCCGGAGCAGCGCTACTGGCGCGGCCCCGTGCTGCATGAGTTCGATGGCTTCACCTGGCGACGGGCGCGCAGCATGGCCGCAGCGCCCGCGCAGCCGGTCGTGTTCGAATCAGCGCCGCTGCGCTACGAGGTCATGCTCGAGCCGCATGGCCAGCCATACCTGTTTGCGCTCGACACCGCGGCATCGATCGACGCGCCGCGCCACTACCGCACCTTCGACGGACAGCTGCTCGGCTATCGCGCCGTGACTGCGCCGCTCATCTACCAGGCCGTCTCGCACACGCAGTGGCGGCATCCGGGCAACCTGTCGGTGCTGGGCCGGCGCCTCGACACGCGCCTGCCAGAGGGCCGCAATCCGCGCAGCCATGAACTGGCGCGCACGCTGCGCGCGCAGTCCGGCAGCGATGCCGACTATGCGCAGCGGGTGATGCGCTACTTCGGCAGCAATGGTTTTGAATACTCCCTGGTGCCGCCACTGCTGCAACGGGATTCGGTGGATGACCTGCTGTTCAACACCGGGCTGGGATTCTGTGGCCACTTCGCTTCGGCCTATGTGACGCTGATGCGCGCCGCCGGAGTGCCGGCGCGTGTGGTGACCGGCTACCTGGGCGGCACGTGGAACTCCATCGGCGGCTACTACGCGGTGCGCCAGTCCGACGCCCATGCCTGGGCGGAGGTGTGGATCGATGGTGAAGGATGGGTGCGCTTCGACCCCACTGCAATGGTGGCGCCAGAGCGCCTGCAACGCGGACTCGCCGAATTTCTGCCCGGCGCTCGCAGTGCCGCCAGCGCGCTGGTCCAGGACTCCGACTGGCTGCGGGCGCTGCGTGACAGCTGGGATGCTGCCGGCAGCTGGTGGCAGGAGCGCGTGGTGCAGTTCAATGCCGCGCGCCAGCGCGACCTTCTGGGGTGGCTCGGCCTGGGCAACCTCGACTATCGCGGCATGGCCGCATTGCTGCTGGGCGGTGCGCTGCTCTGGGGCGCGCTGCTGCTGCTGCTGGCGACGCGGCGCAGGCGCGCACCCCTGGACCCGGTGGCGCGGACCTGGAATCGCTATGTCGCGCTGCTGGCGCAGCATGGACTGCACACCGCATCCCATGAGGGACCCGACAGCATCCGTCGCCGCGCGACGGCGGCCTGGCCGATGGCCGCAACAGCGCTGCAGCATTTCACCAGTCTTTACGCGCAGTCGCGCTTCGGGCGCTCGCCGGATGCCGCCAGCGGGCCGGCGCTGCGTGCGGCATTGCGCGCCGTGCAGCGGACGCTGAAGCAGATTCGACATGCACAGGAAGCCGGCGGCAAACGCAGCCCGCCGTAGGAAATCACGCCCGGCTGCACGCCCCGGGATCGATCCGTAATATCGATCGCAACGTGAGCACGCACCACACAGCAGCAGCGCGGCGAATCGCCGTGAACCCGCCCGTCTTCTACACCTCGGCCGTGCTCATCGTGGCCTTTGCGCTGCTGGGTTCGGTGTTCCCGGCGCGCACCGCCCGGCTTTTCGCGGCGGTGCAGGCCTTCATCGTCGCGGACTTCGGCTGGTTCTACATCGCAGCGGTGGCGGGCTTCCTCGCCTTTGCCATCTTCATGATGTTCAGCCGTCATGGCGACGTGCGCCTCGGCCCGGACGGCAGCGAACCCGAATACAGCTACACCTCCTGGTTCGCCATGCTGTTCAGCGCCGGCATGGGGATCGGCCTGCTGTTCTTCGGCGTGGCCGAACCCGTCCAGCACTATGCAGCCCCGCCGGTGGGACCGGGCCGCAATATCGACGCGGCCCGCGAAGCCATGGTGCTGACATTCTTCCACTGGGGACTGCATGCGTGGTCCATCTATGCGGTGGTGGGCCTGGCGCTGGCCTACTTTGCATTCCGTCGCGGACTGCCGCTGACCATCCGCTCGGCGCTTTATCCGCTGATTGGCGAGCGCATTCATGGTGTCGCCGGGCATGCCGTCGACATCTTCGCCGTGCTGGGCACGGTATTCGGCGTGGCGACCTCGCTGGGCTTCGGTGTGCTGCAGATCAATGCCGGCGCGACCTACCTGTTCGGCTGGCCGGCCAATGCCGTCGTGCAGGTGTCGCTGATCGCATGCATCACCGCCATGGCCACCCTGTCGGCGGGCCTGGGGCTGGACCGCGGCATCAAGCGTCTTTCCGAATTCAACATCGCACTGGCCACGGTGCTGATGGTGTTCGTGCTGGTCGCCGGATCGACGATCTTCCTGCTGCAGGCCTTCGTGCAGAACGTGGGCGCCTACCTGGGCGCCGTCGTGTCACGCACCTTCCGCATGTACGCCTATGAACCCAATCCATGGCTGGCGGACTGGACGCTGTTTTACTGGGCGTGGTGGATCGCGTGGTCGCCATTCGTCGGCATGTTCATCGCCCGCATCTCCCGGGGCCGCACGATCCGGGAGTTCGTCGGCGGGGTGCTGCTGGTGCCGGTGCTGTTCACCTTCCTGTGGATGACGGTGTTCGGCAACACGGCGATCCAGATGGATCTCGCCGGCGTCGCCGCGATTGCCGACACGGTGGCGAACAACCTGCCGGTGGCCCTGTTCGAAACGCTCCGGCAGCTTCCATGGGGTGCCATCTCGGCTGGCCTCGCAACCCTGCTGGTGGTGACCTTCTTCGTCACCTCCGCCGACTCCGGGGCGCTGGTCATCGACCTGATCACCTCCGGCGACGCACCCGATGCGCCGGCATGGCAACGCGTATTCTGGGCGGTGTGCTGTGGCACGGTGGCGGCCGTGCTGCTGCTGGCCGGCGGACTGGAAGCACTGCAGACTGCCGCCATTGCCAGCGCGCTGCCGTTTGCGGTGGTGCTGATCTTCGTCTGCTATGGCCTGCTGCGCGCGCTGCAACGCGAAGGCGCGCAGTCGGACGATCGGCTTTCACTGGCGGCGCTGGCGCCGCCAGCATCGCCCGCCATGAGCTGGCAGCAGCGCCTGACCATGATCACACGGCAGTACCGGCAGGCCGAGATCGAGACCTTCCTGGAACAGGTGGCAAGCCCTGCGCTGCAGGGCGTGGCGACGCAGATGCGTAGCGAGGGACTGGAGCCGCGGCTGCTACGGTCCCAGGGCAGCATTGAGCTGCTGGTGCCGCAGCCGGCAGGAGCCTTCAGCTACCGCATCCGCAATCGCAGCCTGCGCGCGGCGAGCTTCACCTGGGCCGAAGCGCCGCGGATGCGCGACGAAGTGGACCGGCATTTCAGGGCCATGGCGCAGGGCAGCGACGGGCAGCACCGGGACGTCACGGGCTTCTCGGCGGAACAGCTGATCCAGGATCTTCTCACCCGCCTCGCACGCTTCCGCGATGGAAGCCCGCATCTGCCCGCATGACAGGCGAGGATCACTTCTGCCGGTGACGCGCTCCACCGTCTTCCATCGGCACATCGTTGCCGCGTCCGGGCTCATCATCGGAACCGGCCACCTCATGCACCTTGCGAAGCTGGGGATCCTGGCTCTCGCCCTTCTTTCCTGCCTGCGCACCGCTTTCGGTTGGCGGCACCGACGGTGGCGTGCGGGTATTGCTCGTCTGCCCTTCGGGTCTGTGCTGTGCCATGACATGCTCCTGCTGTGGACCTGGGCCCATCACTGCACGCGTGGCCGGATGCGACCATAACCTGCGTTAGTGCGCAGCCGGCACCCCGGTTGCGCCACCCCGCGGCACGCGCACACGCCACAGCAGCGCCCCGCCCGCCGCGAACAGCAGCAGCAATGCGAGGATGGAAACCCGCGTGCTGTTCGCCGCCAGTGCCAGTGCGCCCATCAGCGCCGGCCCGAGCACCGTGCCGAACTTGCCCACCATGTTGTAGAAGCCGTAGTACTCCGCCGACTTGCCTTCGGGAACCATGCGACCGAACAGCGAGCGTGACAGGCTCTGCACGCCGCCCTGCACCAGCCCCAGTGTCGCGGCCATCAGGTAGAACTCCAGCGCCGAGTCGAGGAAGAACGCCCAGATCGTGATGACCACATACACCACGAGACCGACCAGCACGCCGGCGCGCGCTCCGATGCGCTCGCCGATGCGTCCGAACAGCAGCGCGGCGGGAAACCCGACGAACTGCGTCAGCAACAGCGCGCCCAGCAGGTCGTTGGCGGCCAGCCCCAGCGACAGGCCGTAGTTCACCGCCATCTTGATGATGGTGTTCACCCCGTCGATGTACAGCCAGTAGGCCAGCAGGAACTGCCACAGCATCGGCTGGCGCTTCACTTCACGGGCAGTCGCCGCAAGCTCGCGCCAGCCCGCCACGAACGCGCCGCCCACCGGCCGGCGAACGCGCGCACGCTCGCGCACGAACAGCATCAGCGGCACCGTGAACAACAGCCACCACACCGCGACGGTGACGAAGGCCCAGCGCACCGCCGCGGCCGCATCGGGCAGGCCGAACAGTGCCGGCTTCACCACCATCAGCACATTGACCGCGAACAGCACGCCGCCGCCCAGGTATCCCAGCGCATAGCCGAACGAGGACACGCGGTCATACTGCGCAGGCTCCGCCACATCGAGCAGCAGCGAGTCGTTGAACACCACGCCGCCGTTGAAGCCGATGGTGCCCAGCGCGAACAGCGCCGCGGCCGCCAGCCACTGTCCCTGCGAAAGGAAGAACAAGGCAAAGGTGCAGGCCGCACCCAGCAGCGTGAAGGTCAGGAGCATCTTCTTGCGCCGGCCACCGGCATCGGCAATGGCGCCCAGGAACGGCGCCAGCAGCGCGATGGCAAGTCCGGCCGCCGCATTGGCATAGCCCAGGCGCGCGGTGGTCAGCTCGGCATCGGCGCCGGTGCTCCAGTACTGGCTGAAGAACACCGGAAAGAACCCCGCCATCACCGTGGTGGCAAAAGCCGAATTGCCCCAGTCGTACAGCGCCCAGCTCAACGCCGGGCGCCGCGCCAGCCATTTCACTGTCATGCCTCCCTGGTCGCGCCCGCCTGCTGCCGCCGCCACATGCAGGCGGCGCAGTCTCTCACGCGTGGCTCTCGCGCGTCTCGTGGAAGGTCAGCTCCGGCCAGCGTTCCAGCGTCAGCGACAGGTTCACGCGCGTGGGCGCAAGGTAGACCAGCGCACCGGAATGGTCGACGGCCAGGTTCTCATAGGCCTTGGTGCGGAACTCCGCCAGCTTCTTCTCGTCACCGCTGACCCAGCGCACCGTGTGCACGCCGACGGTCTCGAATACGCAGGACACCGCGTATTCGTCCTGCAGGCGGAAGGCCACCACCTCGAACTGCAGCTGCCCGACGGCACCCAGGATCAGGTCGTTGTTGCGCAGCGGGCGGAACAGCTGCGTGGCGCCCTCCTCGCAAAGCTGGTCGAGGCCCTTCGACAGCGCCTTCATCTTCAGCGGATCCTTCAGCACCGCGCGACGGAACAGCTCCGGCGCAAAATTCGGGATGCCGGTGAAGGCGAGCTTCTCGCCTTCGGTGAAGGTGTCGCCGATGTTGATGGTGCCGTGGTTGTGCAGGCCGATGATGTCGCCGGCGAAGGCCTCTTCGGCGGCGCTGCGGTCGCCGGCCATGAAGGTGAGCGCATCGGCCACGCGCATCTCCTTGCCGAGGCGCGGATGGAACAGCCGCATGCCGCGCTGGTAGCGGCCCGAGCACAGGCGCATGAAGGCGATGCGGTCGCGGTGACCCGGATCCATGTTCGCCTGGATCTTGAACACGAAGCCGGTGAGCTTCGCTTCCCCGGGCTGCACCGTGCGCTGGCGCGACTCGCGTGGCAGGGGCCCTGGCGCATTTTCGGTGAAGGCGCGCAGCAGCTCCTCCACGCCGAAGTTGCTGATGGCCGAGCCGAAGAACACCGGCGTCTGTCGTGCGGCCAGGTATTCGGTCACGTCAAATGCGGTGGCCGCGCCGAGCACCAGTTCCACTTCCTCGCGGAACGCCGCGGCGCGCTCGCCCAGGAACTCCGAGGCCTCCTCGCTGTGCAGTCCCTCGATGACGCGGTTGTCGCCACGCGCGCCCCGCTCGGCCTCTTCATAGGCGTAGATGCGGTCCTCGCTCAGGTGGTAGATGCCCAGCAGGTCGCGCCCCATGCCGATGGGCCAGGTCACCGGCGCCACCGACAGCTTGAGCACCTTCTCGATCTCGTCGAGCAGGTCGAGCGGCGCGCGGCCCTCGCGATCGAGCTTGTTGATGAAGGTCATGATGGGCGTGGCACGCAGGCGGCACACATCCATCAGCCGGATGGTGCGCTCCTCCACGCCCTTGGCGCAGTCGATGACCATCAGCGCCGAATCCACCGCGGTCAGCGTGCGATAGGTGTCTTCGGAGAAATCCTCGTGGCCCGGGGTATCCAGCAGGTTCACGATGCGTTCGTTGAACGGAAACTGCATCACCGAACTGGTCACCGAGATGCCGCGCTGCTGCTCCAGCCGCATCCAGTCCGAGGTCGCATGGCGCGCAGCCTTGCGGCCCTTTACGGTACCGGCCAGCTGGATGGCGCCGCCGAACAGCAGCAGCTTTTCGGTCAGCGTGGTCTTGCCGGCGTCCGGGTGGGAGATGATGGCGAAAGTTCGCCGCTTGCGGATTTCCTCTGCGCTCGTATCAACCATGCTGGACCATCACAAAGCCATAGCCATCGGGGAAGTCCCTGTCGTCGGCCGGGTGAGGCCGGCGCCGCAACAGAGGGGAGCGGATAGTACTTTCAAACGACCCGGACCGCGCCCCGGATCGGCCGGCAAGCACCGATCACCGTTCCGGACGGCCCTCGAGGGGCATTCCATTGCCACTGTGCCCGCCCTGAAGTACCGTGCCTGCGGGCGCGTCTGCGCCGCACATCGACTTTTCGGGGGATCATCTTGAGCACACGTCGCCAATTCACGCTGGCGCTGACCGGCACGGCCTTCGCTGGCCTGCTCGGCGCCTGTACCACCACCCGTGCGCCCCTGGGCAGCCGCGCCGCACCGCGCGCCTATGGCCGGCTGCGGCCCGATCCGGCCGGCCTGCTCGACCTGCCGCGCGGCTTCAGCTATCGGGTGATCTCCTCCTATGGCGACCGCATGGACGATGGCCTGGTCGTGCCCGACTACTGCGATGGCATGGGTGCCTTCGACCTGGGCGGCGGCCAGGTGGCGCTGGTGCGCAACCATGAGCTGCAGGCGCGGCAGACCGACCGCGGGGCGCTGCGCGACTCACCGGCCAGCCAGCCCCCCACCTACGATCGCAATGCCGAGGGCGTGCCGCTGCCCGGCGGCACCACCACGATGGTGTACGACATGGCCAGCGGCCGCGTGGTGCGCGAGCATGTCAGCCTGCTCGGCACCATCCGCAACTGCGCCGGCGGCGTCACGCCGTGGGGCAGCTGGCTCACCTGCGAGGAAGACATGACCAAGGCAGGCACCCGCGGCGCCAGCAAGGACCATGGCTGGGTGTTCGAGATTCCGGCCACCGCCCGCGCGGCAGTCGATCCGGTGCCGCTGAAGGCGCTGGGCCGCTTCAACCATGAGGCCGCCGCCATCGATCCGCGCACCGGCGTGGTCTATCTCACCGAGGACCGCAACGACGGCCTGCTCTATCGCCTGCTGCCCGCCGCGCGCGGCGAGCTGGCGCGCGGCGGACGGCTGCAGGCACTGGCGCTGGTGGAGCGCGACATCACCGACAGCCGCAATCACGAAGCGATGCAGATGGCGCTGGGCGCCTGGCATGCGGTGCGCTGGATCGACATGGACGATGTGGAAAGCCCGGAAGACGACCTGCGCAATCGCGGCCATGCCCAGGGCGGATTGCTGTTCGCGCGCGGCGAAGGCATCCACATGGGCGACGGGGAGCTGTTCTTCTGCTGCACCAATGGCGGCGCGAAGAAGCTCGGCCAAGTGATGCGCTATCGCCCCTCGCGCTTCGAGGGGCAGGCACAGGAAGCGGGCGAGCCGGGCCGGCTGCAGGTGTTCGTCGAATCCGACGACATCGAGAAGTTCAACTTCGGCGACAACCTCACCGTGGCGCCCAATGGCCACCTGATCGTCTGCGAGGACCAGTACACGCGCAATGTGGACAACCACCTGCGCGGCGTCACACCGGATGGCGCGCTGTACGATTTCGCGCGATTGCACGAGCAGACCGAACTGGCCGGCGCGTGTTTCTCGCCCGATGGATCCACGCTGTTCGTCAACGTGTTCAGCCCGGGCAAGACGCTGGCGATCACCGGTCCCTGGGAGCAGTTCGCCGCCTGAGAAGGCGGCGGAGCCTCAACGCATTCCGGCGAGCTGGCGGCGCAGCACCACCGCGTCCTCGCGTCCGCCGGCAGCCTGGTAGTAACCGCGGCGTACACCGATCTGCGTGAAGCCGCGTGTCTTGTACAGGTGCAGCGCCGCGGCATTCGACGGGCGCACCTCCAGGAAAATCTCGCGCGCGCCGGTGGCGCCGGCAAACTCCATCAGCTGTTCGAGCAGGCTGGCGCCCAGGCCACGCTCGCGGCAACGCTCTGCCACGCACAGGTTCAGCACATGCGCCTCGCCGGCGCCCACGCTCATGATGGCGTAGCCGATGCACTGGCCCTGGTCCTCGGCCACGCAGCAGTAGTAGCCGGCGCGCAGGCAGTCGCGGAAGATGCCCTCGCTCCACGGATAGACATAGGACTCGGCTTCCAGGCGCGCCACGGCCGCGACATCCTCGGGCCCCATGTCGCGGATCAGCGCTTCGTGCTGCAGGCTCAAGCGCTGGTGGCGCCGGCCACGCGGCGCGCGAACTTGAGGTCTTCCCAGGCCTTGCGCTTCTCGCCCGGCGAGCGCAGCAGGTAGGCCGGATGGTAGGTCACCACCAGCGGCGTGCGCGCGGCGCCGAAGGTGTGCAACTGGCCACGCAGGCGACCCACCGGCTCGTCGGTGGCCAGCAGGTTGCGCGCCGCGACACTGCCGACCGCCAGCATGATCGAAGGCCGCAGCAAGGCGATCTGCCTTTCGAGGAAGGGCATGCACTGCGCCACCTCCTCTGGCAGCGGATTGCGGTTGTCGGGCGGCCGGCACTTGAGGATGTTGGCGATGTACACCTGCCCGCGCGACAGACCGATGGCGCGCAGCATGGCATCGAGCAGCTTGCCGGCACGGCCGACGAAGGGTTCGCCCTGGCGGTCTTCCTCGGCACCGGGCGCCTCGCCGACGATCAGCCAGCGGGCACTGCGGTCGCCGACACCGAACACTGTGCACTGCCGGCTGGCGTGCAGGCTGCAGCGCGTGCAGGCGGCCACTTCTTCGGCGAGCCGCTGCCAGTCGCCAGCCACAGCGGCATTGCCTTGCGCCGGGGCCGGTGCAGCTGCATGCGCTGCTGCGACACCCGATGCACCGGCATCGACGCTGGCGTCATTGGCGGGCGGCTGCGGAATGTGCCTGGCAACCTGCGGTGCCGCCGCCAGCGGCCTGCGCTGCCGCCAGGCCGTCACGCCCAGCGCCGCCAGCCAGGCCTCCCGACCGGCCATCAGCCGGGGCCTCCCGGGCCCCCGCCGGGCGCGATGTGGCGCTGTCCGCGACGGTAGCGCCGCAGCAGCCACATCACAGGCCCGGAGAGCGCATAGGCGCCGAACATGACCAGCAGCGCATGTGCGCGGAACATCGCGATCAGGATGAAGCCCAGCGGCACCAGCAGGAAGGTGGCAAAGCGCACCGGGCCTTCCGCATTGAGGTTCTTGAAGCTGTTGTAGGCGAAGCTGCTGACCATCAGCGCGCCGGCCGAGGCGGTGATGAAGGCGGCCAGGATCAGGCCCGGCAGGCCCGGCTCGCGCCAGTGCGAGGCGGCCCAGATGAACGCCGAGACGATGGCCGCGGCCGAGGGGCTGGGCAGTCCTTCGAAGAAGTTCTTGTCCTGCACGGCCGAACGGGTGTTGAAGCGCGCCAGGCGCAGCGCCGCGCAGACGGCATAGGTGAACGCGGCGACCCAGCCGATGCGTCCCCAGATCGATCCGTATTCGAACAGCCGCGCCACGCCCCACTGGTAGGCGACGATGGCCGGCGCCACGCCGAAGGACACCATGTCGGCAAGGCTGTCGTACTCCTTGCCGAAGGCACTCTCGGTGCGCGTCATGCGCGCCACGCGGCCGTCGAGCGTGTCGCAGATCATGGCAGCGAACACCGCAAGGCCGGCACGGTCGTAATTGCCGTCGATGGCAGCGACGATGGCGTAGAAGCCCGAGAACAGGCACCCCGTGGTGAACAGGTTGGGCAGCAGGTAGATGGCGCGGCTGCGCTGTCGGTTGTCTGGCACGGGAGCTTCCATGGCGGAAAGGCATGATAGGGCCGCCGCCGTGCCCGCCACAACGGCGCGCCGCCGGCGCGGCCTGCTAGACTGGCGCGCCCTCCAACTCCCCGGCATTCCCTCCGCACTGCATGCGACTTTCCCGCTATCCGATCAACACCGCCAAGGAATCACCGGCCGAAGCCGAGGTCATCAGCCACAAGCTGATGCTGCGGGCCGGCCTCATCCGCCGCCTCGCGGCCGGCATCTACACCTTCCTGCCCTTCGGCCTGCGCGCCGTGCGCAAGGTCGAGGCCATCGTGCGCGAGGAAATGAACCGCGCCGGTGCGCTGGAACTGCTGATGCCGGCGGTGCAGCCGGCCGAGCTGTGGCAGGAATCGCGCCGCTGGGACCAGTATGGCCCCGAGCTGCTGCGCCTGAAGGACCGCCACCAGCGCGACTTCGTGATCGGGCCCACGCACGAGGAGGTCATCACCGACCTGGCGCGTCGCGAGCTGAAGAGCTACCGGCAGCTGCCGGTGAATTTCTACCAGGTGCAGACCAAGTTCCGCGACGAGATCCGGCCGCGCTTCGGCGTGATGCGCGGCCGCGAGTTCGTGATGAAGGATGCCTATTCCTTCCACACCGACGAGGCCTCGCTGGCCGAAGGCTATGCCGCGATGAAGGCGGCCTACACGCGCATGTTCGAGCGCATGGGACTGGGTTTCCGCGCAGTGCGCGCCGACACCGGCAGCATCGGCGGCAGTGCGTCGGAGGAATTCCAGGTGCTGGCCGACTCCGGCGAGGACGCCATCGCCGTCTCCGACGCCGATGACTACGCGGCCAACCTCGAGCTGGCACCTACGCCGCCGTTCGAAGGCCGCCGCCCCGCTCCCTCGCAGGCCATGGCGCAGGTGGCCACGCCCGGCACGCGCACCATCACCGAAGTGTCCACGCTGCTGGGGGTCGCGCCAGACCGCTGCGTGAAGACACTGATCGTCGAGGGCACCGACGAGGGCGTCGTGGCACTGGTGCTGCGCGGCGACCACGAGCTCAACGCGGTCAAGGCGCAGAAGGTGCCAGGCGTCGCCAGTCCGCTGCGCATGGCCACTGCGGCGCGCGTGCAGGCCGCCACCAGCACCGAGCCGGGCTTCCTCGGCCCGCAGGGCCTGCAGTGCCCGGTGGTGGCCGACCACTCCGCGGCCGCGCTGGCCGACTTCGTCTGCGGTGCCAACGCGAAGGATGCGCACCTGACCGGCGTGAACTGGGGACGCGACCTGCCCGAGCCCGAGGTGGCCGACCTGCGCAGCGTGGTGGACGGCGACCCCTCCCCGTCCGGCAATGGCCGGCTGGTGATCCGCCGCGGCATCGAGGTGGGCCACATCTTCCAGCTCGGCGCGAAATACAGCGAGGCCATGGGCCTGACCGTGCTCGACCCGGACGGCAAGGCGCTGACCCCGCTGATGGGCTGCTATGGCATCGGTGTGACGCGCATCGTGGCGGCGGCGATTGAACAGAATCATGATGACAAGGGCATCATCTGGCCCGACCCGATCGCCCCTTATACCGTGCTGCTGGTAACCCTGAACCATGACCGCTCCGAAGCCGTGCGCCGCAAGGCCGATGCGCTGTATGCCGCATTCGACGCCGCCGGCGTCGACGTGCTCTATGACGACCGCGACGCGCGCCCCGGCGTGAAGTTCGCCGATGCCGAGCTGCTGGGCATTCCCCACTGCGTGGTGATCGGCGATCGCGGCCTGAACGCCGGCCGGCTGGAATATCGCCAGCGCCGCAGCGGTGAGACCACCGAGATCGCCATCGATGAAATCGTCCCCGAGATCCTGCGCCGGCTGGGTCGCCCGGCTTAGCGCGCTGCTGCTGCTGGTGGGCCTGGCCCCCGGCGTGATGGCGCAGGCGGCGCGGCCGCATGGCGAGCCGGAGCTGCGCGCCATCATCCAGCAGGCCATCGCCGGGGCCGACTGCCTGTCCGAGCGTTTCGACCGCTTCGACTGGGAGGTGTGGTTCAGCCTGATGGAGCCGCGCCTGCGCAACATCGTCAAGGATGCCGACGAGCGGCTGCGCATCCTCGAGGCCACCTTCTGCGAGGCGCATCGTCCCGACGAGATCCGCCTGCCGCCCGGCCTCATCATGGCGGTGATGGATGTCGAAAGCCGCTTCGACCGCTGGGCGGTGTCCAGCGCCGGTGCGGTGGGCCTGATGCAGATCATGCCGTTCTGGCCCAGGGAACTGGGCATGGAGCGCCACCAGCTGGTGCAGGTGGAAGAAAACATCCGCATGGGCTGCGCCATCCTGCGCCACTACCTGCAGCGCGAGAAGAACGACGTGCGCAAGGCGCTGGCGCGCTACAACGGCAGCGTCGGCCGCAGGAAGTATCCGGACCTCGTCGTCACGCGCTGGACCTCCCGCTGGAGCGGCGCCGATGACCTCGGTGTGGCCACGGTGAAGCGCTGATGAACAACGGCGACGCTCGCATCCTGGTGGTCTATTACTCCCGCGGTGGAAGCACCGCGCGACTGGCACGCGAAGTGGTCCGCGGCATCGAGTCGGTGCCGGGCGCGGTGTCGATGCTGCGCAGCGTGCCGCCGGTGTCGGCCGAGAGCGAGCGCCCGCAGAAGGCTGTTCCCGATGATGGCGCGCCCTGGGCCACGCTCGATGACCTGCGCCAGTGCGATGGCCTGGTGCTGGGCAGTCCGACACGCTTCGGCAACATGGCCGCGCCGGTGAAATATTTCCTCGACCAGACCTCCTCGCTCTGGGCGGATGGATCGCTGGTCGACAAGCCGGCGGGCGTGTTCACCTCCACGCAGACCATGCATGGCGGCCAGGAAACCACGCTGCTGTCGATGCTGGTGCCGCTGCTGCACCAGGGCATGGTTTGCGCTGGCGTGCCCTACACCGAGACGGCGCTGAACACCACCCTGTCCGGCGGCACGCCCTATGGTCCCTCGCATGTCGAATCCGCCTCGCCAGATGGCGGACTGACGGAGGATGAGGTCACGCTGGCACGTGCGCTGGGCCGGCGTGTGGCGACCCTGGCGCTGCGGCTGCGACGCCGGAACTGACCGTGCGCCGCGGCCGGCACCAGCCGGCCCGCCGCATGCGTCACGCGAAGCTCAGCTATCGCCCAGCACCTGGCGGATGAACGGCACGGTCAGTGGCCGCTGCGCCTCCAGTGAGGCCGCGTCCAGTCTTTCCAGCAAGGCATGCAGGCTGGCCATGTCGCGCGCGAAGCGCCGCTGCAGGTACTGCAGTGTTTCGGCCGGCAGCTCCAGTCCGCGCGCTGCCGCATGCACGCGCAGCGCCTCGCGCTGCTGCGATTCGTCCAACGGACGCAGGGCAAAGTGTGGCATCGCCGCCAGGCGCGAGCGCAGGTCGGCCAGATGCAGCGGCAGATGGGCCGCCGGCACATCGGCCGCGGCGGCAAGGCGCGTGCCGGCGGCCTGGCATTCGTTGTACAGCGTGAACAGCGCGCGCTCCCACTCGGCAAGGCCTGCAATCGCGCCGACATCATCGAGTGCCAGCAGCGCCTGCCCTGCAAGTCCGGCCAGTACCTCCGGTCCCAGCTCGCGCAGTCCGGCCAGCGGCAGATAGGCCGCACCCGGCACCGCCGCGCAGACCGCCTGCAGCAGATGCGATTTGCCCGCGCCCTCGATGCCATGCAGGTACAGCAGTGGCGCACCGCTGCCCGCTGCCAGTACGCGCGCGGCCGCCAGTGCCGCAGGGCTTGGGCCCGGCACGAAGGTGTCGAAGATCGCGCGGTCGGGCAACCGCACCCCCAGCGCCAACTGCCTCACGCGGCGGCGATGCGCGCAAAGGCGCGCTGCATGAAACGGCCGATATAGTCCACGCCGCTGATCACCGTGGTCAGCACCACGACGAAAGCCAGTGCATTGAGCACGCCGCGCGGCGGCAGGCCGCTGGCACTGGCCAGGATCACCGCCAGCAGATAGGTCATCTGCACCGCGGTGTTCAGCTTGCTGATGCCGGTGGGTCTTCCGTGCAGCGGCCCGAACCACAGCCGGAAGACCAGCGCGCCGACGCCAATGGTGATGTCGCGCGCGATCGCCACGGCCGCCACCCACCAGGGGGCGATGTCCAGCCACGCGGCGGCGATGAACACCGAGATCAGCAGCAGCTTGTCGGCGGCCGGGTCGAGGAAGCGGCCCAAATCCGAGGTCCAGCCGAAGCGCTTGGCAAGGAAACCATCCAGCGCGTCGGAAATGGCGGCGATGCCGAACAGCACAAGGATCAGCACCTGCCGGCCTTCGAACATGGCCATGATCAGGGGCACGATCAGCGCGATGCGGATCAGGCAGATGAGGTTGGGGATGTGGCGCATGGCGGCAAGCGCACCGGGAAAGTCCTATACAATAGCGCAAAGCCTTCCCCCGGACGAATCATGCAGCCAGACCGTGGCCTCACCTACCGCGACGCCGGCGTCGACATCGACGCGGGCGATGCGCTGGTCGATCGCATCAAGCCTTTCGTCAAGCGCACCATGCGCCCGGAGGTGCTGGCCGGCGTGGGCGGTTTCGGCGCGCTGGTCTCGCTGCCGCAGAAGTACCGCGAGCCGGTGCTGGTGTCCGGCACCGATGGCGTCGGCACCAAGCTGCGCCTGGCCATCGACACCAACCGCCACGAGCGCATCGGCATCGACCTTGTGGCCATGTGCGTCAACGATGTCGCCGTGCAGGGCGCCGAGCCACTGTTCTTTCTCGACTACTACGCCACCGGCAAGCTGTCGGTGGATGTCGCAGCCCAGGTGGTGGCCGGCATCGCCGAGGGCTGCCTGCAGGCCGGCTGCGCGCTGGTGGGCGGTGAGACCGCCGAGATGCCCGGCATGTACCACGGCGGCGACTACGACCTGGCCGGCTTCTGCGTCGGTGTGGTCGAGCGCAGCCAGGTCATCGACGGCAGCCGCGTGCAGGCCGGCGATGCCATCATCGGCATGGCCTCCTCCGGCGTGCATTCGAATGGCTTCTCGCTGGTGCGCAAGCTCATCGAGGTGGCCGGCGCCGACGCCGGCACCATGGTCGAGGGCCGGCCGCTGTTCGACCGCCTGCTCGAACCCACGCGCATCTACGTAAAAAGCATGCTGCAGCTGGCGGCGGCTCTGCCGGTGTCTGCCTTCGCGCACATCACCGGCGGCGGACTCACCGACAACATCCCGCGCGTACTGCCCGATGGCCTCGAGGCGCATCTGGTGCGCAGCCGCTGGCATCGCGATCCCGTGTTCGACTGGCTGGCCGGCGCCGGCCGCATCACCGACACCGAGATGCACCGCACCTTCAACTGCGGCATCGGCATGATCGCGGTGGTCCGCGCCGCCGATGCAGACCGGGCCCTCGACATCCTCACGGCCGCGGGCGAAACCGCCACGCTGGTCGGCGAGATCCGTGCCGGGAATGCCGGTGTCGTCGTCGACGACTGACGGATCGCCACGCCTCGCCGTGCTGGTTTCCGGCGCGGGCAGCAACATGGTGGCCATCGCGCGCGCCTGCGCCAGCGGCGCCATTCCGGCACGCATCAGCGCCGTGATCAGCGATGTGCGGACCGCCGCCGGCCTTGCGCGCGCAGGCGAGCTGGGATTGTCCGCCGTGGCGATCGATCGGCGAGCTTTCCAGACAGGCGGCAAGCCGGACCGCGGCGCATTCGAGGCCGCGCTGCAGACGGCCATCGATGACAGCCATGCCGACTTCATCATCCTCGCCGGCTTCATGCGCGTGCTGTCGCCCGCCTTCGTGCAGCGACATGCCGGACGGATGCTGAACATCCATCCCTCGCTGCTGCCGCGGCACAAGGGCCTCGACACGCATGCCCGGGCGATTGCTGCCGGTGACCGCGAACATGGCGCCAGCGTGCATTTCGTCACCGCGGAGCTCGATGGCGGCCCACTGGTCGCGCAGGTGCCCGTGCCGGTGCTTGCGGGGGACACCGTTGCCAGCCTTTCAGCACGCGTTCATGCTCGTGAGCACATCCTCTATCCCATGGTGATCCAATGGCTGACCACTGGCCGGCTGCAATGGAACGGCGGGCAACCCCTTCTCGATGGAAGCCCGCTGCGGGCTCCGGTGCGGATGTGATGCGGCGTGCGGCGCTGGTGCTGCTGGCCCTCTGCCTGCCGCTGGCCGCGCAGGCGGCAACGCTCGAACCATTCGTGGCCACCTATGCGATCCGCTGGGGCGGACTGAATGCCGGCACCGGCACCGTGCGGCTCGACCGCATTCCCGGCGCCAACGCCTGGTCCTATGAGTCGCGCGTGCAGGGCCGCGGGCTGTTCCGCCTCGCGATTTCCTCCAGCCAGAACGCGCGCAGCGAGTTCGACATCGTCAACGGCCGCGTGGTGCCGCAGACCTACACGGCCGGCAGCGAGCAGCGCATCGAGTTCGACTGGACGCGGGGTCGCGTCACCGGCGAGGTCGATGGCAAGCCCTTCGACCTGCCCACGCAGCCGGGCCTGCTCGACGAGCAGTCGGTGCAGGTGGCGCTGATGCAGGAGCTGATGTCCGGCCGCACGCCATCGCGCTTCGTGCTGGTCGACGAGAACCGCATCAAGGATTACCTCTATGCCGTGGAGGGCAGCGAGGTGATCGAATCGGTGGCCGGCACGTTCCGCACCGACATCTACAGCAGCCGCCGGCCCGGCTCGCGCAAGGCCACCTATTTCTGGTGTGCGCCGGAACTGGGCTACATCCCGCTGAAGGTCGAACGGCGCGACGGCAAGAGCGTCGAGTGGTCGATGCGCCTGACCTCGCTGCAGCGCTGAATCAGTCCGCGCTGGCCTTCAGGCCTTGGGCAAGGTCACCCCGCGCTGTCCCTGGTACTTGCCGCCCCGGTCCTTGTAGGAAGTGCTGCACACCTCATCGGACTCGAAGAACAGCATCTGCGCCACGCCCTCGTTGGCATAGACCTTGGCCGGCAGCGGCGTGGTGTTCGAGAACTCCAGCGTCACATGCCCTTCCCACTCCGGCTCGAGCGGCGTCACGTTGACGATGATGCCGCAGCGCGCATAGGTGGACTTGCCGAGGCACACCACCAGCACATTGCGCGGGATGCGGAAGAATTCCACCGTGCGCGCCAGCGCGAAGGAATTCGGCGGGATGATGCACACGTCCGACTCGACGTCGACGAAGCTTTGCGGATCGAAGCGCTTCGGATCGACGATGGTGCTGTTGATGTTGGTGAAGATCTTGAATTCGCGCGCGCAGCGCACGTCGTAGCCATAGCTGGAGGTGCCATAGGAGACAATGCGCGCGCCATTGGACTCGCGCACCTGGCCGGCCTCGAAGGGCTCGATCATGCCGTGCGCGGCCGCCATGCGCCGGATCCAGTGGTCGGACTTGATGCTCATGAACCTCTCTCGACGACGACACCGGGGAAAGCGCCGCTGCGGTCGCGCGGCCGTGTCGCCAGCACCCCGGCGGTGCGGCGGGCGAACTGCAGGTAGGTGCGGGCACGCGCGCTGTCGGGCGCGGCCACCACGGTGGGACGGCCGGCGTCGGCTTCGGCGCGGATGCGCGCATCCAGCGGCAGGCGCCCGAGGAAGGGCACCCCGCCCTCTGCCGCCAGCGCCTCCCCACCCCCCGCACCGAAGATCGCGTCTTCGTGGCCGCAGTGCGTGCAGACATGCGTGGCCATGTTTTCCACCACGCCGAGCGTGGCGATGCCCACCTTGCCGAACATCACCAGTCCCTTGCGCGCGTCCGCGACGGCGATCTGCTGCGGCGTGGTGACGATCACGGCGCCGGCCACCGGCACCTTCTGCGCCAGCGTCAGCTGCAGGTCGCCGGTGCCCGGCGGCAGGTCGAGCACGAGGTAGTCCAGCTCGCCCCAGTCGGTGCCGGTCAGCAGCTGCGTGAGCGCCTGGGTGACCATCGGCCCGCGCCAGATGGCCGGCTGGCCGGCATCGATCAGCAGGCCCAGCGACATCAGCTTCACCCCATGCGCCTGCACCGGAATGATGCGTTGCTCGCGGGTTTCCGGCCTGGCGCCCTCGACCCCGAGCAGCAGCGGCTGGCTGGGACCGTAGATGTCGGCATCGAGCAGCCCGACCCGCGCCCCCATGCGGCCCCAGGCCAGCGCCAGGTTCGCGGCCACGGTTGATTTGCCAACACCGCCCTTGGCCGAGGCCACCGCGACGATGTTGCCGATGCCCGCCAGCGGCTTCAGGGGCCGCTGTACGGTGGTGACGGGGATCAGGGACTGGAGGACCAGATGCAGCGCCTGCGTCGCACCGGCGCGCCGCAGCGTCTCTTCCAGCGCGGGCTGGAGTTCGGCCTCATAGCCCCCGGTGGGCAGCGGCAGGGCAAGGTCGAGCCGGACCGCCTCCGGCGTCACCTCGAGGGAGCGGATGGCCTGCAGCTCGGCGAGCGTGCGCCCGGTCGCCGGTTCACGAAAATCCTGCAGGCTGGCGCGCAGGTCCGGCTGGGGATCGGTCATGGAAAAAATGCCTGGGAAACCACTGGGAAGTCGCTCGCAATTCTAGCAGCGCCTGTCGCATCGCAACCGGGCGTATGGGCCCCTATGGCATACTCGCCGGGTTAACGAAAACAGGAATGCGCGACAGTTCCGCCAGTGATGGGCTTTTTCTCGAATCTTCGTTCCGACCGGCTGATCACCCAGATCAAGTCGACCGACAAGCCGCTGGGCGAGGAAACCCTGAAATCCGTCGCCAAGCTCAAGGGCATGGGTCCGGGCGCGATCGAACCGGTCATCCTGGCGCTGGGCGATGCCGACAAGAACGCCACCGTGGCGCTGGTCGACGTGCTCTCGCACCTGGTTTCGAACAAGTCCTTCCCGATCTATGTGCAGGGCCTGCGCGAAGCCAATTCGCGCATTGCGCAGGGCATCGGCTGGGCGCTTTCATCGGCGCGCAACTATTCCCCGCAGCTGCTGCTCGAGGCGCTGAACCAGAAGGACACGCCCAAGTCGGCGCTGCTCGAGGCCATCCAGGCGCACCGCGACCGCTTCACGCTGCGCGAGCTGCTCACCGCCGCCTATGGCCAAGAGCCGAACGAGAAGGCGGCGCTGTTCCGCATCGTGGCCGAGCTGGCCACCGCCGACACCGCGCACGAACTGGTCGCCCGCCTCGACGGCAAGGACCCGATCGCGCGCATGCACATCATCAACATCCTGGCGCGCTTCAACCGCCCGGAGATCAAGCGCGCGGTGCAGGCGCAGCTGCGCGACAACAACAAGATGATCCGTGCCGCGGCGCTGTCGGCGCTGGCGCGCATGGACGGCCCCATCGATGCCGAACTGGTCTGCCACCTGCTGCGCGATCCGGAGATCGACGTGCAGAACCGGGCCATCGACGTGCTGATCAAGGCCAACGATCCGCTCACCATCAAGCACCTGATTCCGGTGCTGAAGGACGAAAACGAATACGCGCGGCGCGCCGCCGTCGAGGTGCTCAACGAGATCGGCGATGCGCGCTCGGTGAAGTTCCTGCTCGAGGCCATCAAGGACGATGACTGGTGGGTGCGCAGCCGCGCCGGCGATGCGCTGGGCAAGATCGGCGGCCCGAAAGTCATCGATGCGGTGCTGCAGCTGGCGCGCGACAAGGACGAGGACATCCGCCGCGCCGCCATCGAGATCCTGAACCAGACCAAGGACGAACGCGCGATCAACCACCTGATCGAGGCCACGCGCGACAAGGACTGGTGGGTGTCCGAGCGCTCGGTCGATGCGCTGGCCGCGATAGGCAGCCGCCGCGCGATGCCGCGCCTGCTCGAGATGCTGGGCACCACGCCACCGCGCTCGCTGCCGGTGGTGGTGCGCGCCATCGGCAAGCTGGGCGAGGGCCGCAACGTCGAGCAGCTGCTGCCGCTGCTGCAGCGTCCCGAGAAGGAAGTGAAGATCGAGGTCATGCACGCACTGGCGGCAGTGGCCGACGAGCGCCGCGCCGAGCATGTGCGCCTGCAGCTGCAGGCCCACGCGCAGGGCCAGGAGCAGTCACTGGCGGTGGCGGCCCAGGGCGCACTGCGCGAACTGGGCATGCGCATGGAGGGCACCGGCTCGACGCAGATGATGAACATCCGCGCATCGGGCACCGCGCCGGCCACGGAGCTCGCCCGCCCGGTGCCGCTGGACGAAGCCGACATCAAGCCGATGCTGCACGAGGTCGAGGACCAGCACCGCGCCGGCGGCGGCCTGAAGCTCGACATCACCACGCTGAAGAACGGCGACATGATCGAGGGGCGCTACCGCTTCATCGAGCGCATCGGCAAGGGCGCCTTCGGCACCGTGCTGCTGATGGAAGACACCGTCGTCGACGACCGGCTGATCCTGAAGTTCCTGAACCCGAACGTCGCCGAAGACGAGGAGATGATGAAGCGGTTCGTGCACGAGCTGCGCTACTCGCGCAAGATCACGCACCACAACGTCATCCGCATCTACGACTTCCTGCAGATCCAGGGCAACTACGCCATCTCGATGGAGTATTTCCCCTCGCACACGCTGGGCGGCGAGATCGTCAACGAGCAGCCGATCGAGACGAAGAAGGCGGTCAGGTACGGCATCGACATGTGCACCGGCATGGCCGTGGCGCACAAGGTCGGCATCGTGCACCGCGACCTGAAGCCCGCGAACGTGCTGATCAACAACGAGGGGCTGCTGAAGATCGTGGACTTCGGCGTCGCCGCGGCGCACCGCGAGGGCGACACGCAGCTGACCAAGACCGGCTATGTGATCGGTTCGCCCAAGTACATGGCCCCGGAGCAGATCCTGGGCCGCAAGGTCGATGAGCGCGCCGACATCTACGCCATCGGCGTGATCCTCTACGAGATGTTCACCGGCGTGCCGCCGTATGCGCGCGGCGACCACATGGCAGTGATGTACCAGCATGTGCAGGGCAAGGCACGCCCGCCGCAGGAACTGAATCCGAAGCTGCCACCGGGCCTGGCCGAGTTGATCATCAAAGCGATGGCCGTCGACAAGGCCAAGCGCTTCCAGACGATGGACGAAATGCGCATCGCCCTCGAACGCTTTGCATGACGTAGACTCTGCTGCATGGCCCGCATCGACGCCTTCCTGAAGCTGGGCACCCAGCAGGGCTGCTCGGACATCCACCTGGCGGTGGGCGTTCCGCCCATGCTGCGCCTGTATGGCGACCTGGTGCCGATCAAGTTCCGCGACCTGCGCGACACCGAGCTCGAGGGCTACCTGACCGAGATCCTCACGCCCACGCAGGCAGAGCATTTCGCCAGGGGTAACGACGTCGACTTTTCCTATGTCTCCACCGACGGCGGGCGCTTCCGCGTCAATGTGTTCCGCAAGGAAACCGGCATCGGCGCGGTGTTCCGCACCATCCCGACTGAAATCCCCACGCTCGACAACCTCGGCCTGCCGCCCATCGTGCGCAAGCTGTGCGACTACCACCAGGGCATGATCCTGGTCACCGGTGCCACCGGTTCCGGCAAGTCCACCACGCTCGCGGCGATGATCGACTACCTGAACGGCACGCGGAAGCTGAACATCATCAGCCTCGAGGATCCAATCGAGTTCGTGCACCGGAGCAAGCAATGCCAGGTGATCCAGCGCGAGCTGGGCACGCACCTGCCCTCCTTCGCCGAGGGCGTGCGCGCGGCGATGCGCGAGGATCCGGATGTGATCCTGGTCGGCGAGATGCGCGACGCCGAGACCATCTCGATGGCGATGACCGCGGCCGAGACCGGCCACCTGGTGCTGGGCACGCTGCACACCACCGGCGCGGTGAAGACCATCGACCGCATCATCGACGCCCTGCCCATCGAGGAGCGCGAGCAGACCAAGAGCTTCCTGTCGCAGAGCCTGCTGGCCGTGGTCACGCAGGTGCTGTGCAAGACCGTCGACGGCCATGGCCGCAAGGCCATCTGCGAAGTGATGGTGATGACCAAGGCCATCGCCAAGCTGATCCAGTCAGACCAGACCCACCAGGTGCCGGCGCAGCTGCAGATGGGTCGCGAGTTCGGCATGCAGCTGCTCGACCAGGCGCTTCTGGCGGCGGTGCAGGCCAAGGAGATCGATCCGGACCAGGCCTATCAGTTCGCCAACGACAAGCGCGTGCTGCAGAAATACGTCACCGACACCAGCCTGCTGCCGAAGCTGGAGCTCACCGGCACGCAGGCGTCCCCCTCGCTGGGCTGAGCATGGCGAAGATCGACGAATTCCTCGCCGAGGTCCTGAAGCGCCGGGGTTCGGACCTGCACTTCATCGCCGGCGATCCGCCGCGCATCCGCCTGTGGGGCGACCTGTCGCCATTGCGCGGCGAGCCGCTGGCGCAGGAATTCGTGCGCGATGCGCTGCTGGAGATCATGCCGCCGAAGGCGAAGGACCGTTTCGACCGGCACGATGGCGCCGACTTCGCCTACAGCCTGGGGGAGCTCGGCCGCTTCCGCGTCAATGTGATGCGCCAGCTGAACGGCATGGGCGCGGTATTCCGCTCGATTCCCTCCAAGGCGCTGACCATGGACGAGCTGAAGCTGCCCGAGGCGGTGCGCTCGCTGGCGCGCGCGCCGAACGGACTCATCCTCGTCACCGGCAAGACCGGTTCGGGCAAGTCCACGACGCTCGCGGCGATGATCGACGACATCAATCGCCGCCAGAAGGGACACATCCTCACCATCGAGGACCCGATCGAGTTCGTGCACCAGCGGCGCAACTGCCTGGTGAGCCAGCGCGAGATCGGCCTGCATGCGCAATCCTTCGCGCAGGCGCTGCATTCGGCACTGCGTGAGGATCCGGACGTGATCCTGGTCGGCGAAATGCGCGACCTGGAAACCATCTCCATCGCGGTCACCGCCGCCGAGATGGGCATCCTGGTGATGGGCACGCTGCACACCAATGGCGCCGCGCAGACGGTGGACCGGGTCATCAACGTGTTCCCCGCCGACAAGCAGTCCCATGTGCGCACCATGCTGTCGACCTCGCTGCGCGGGGTGATTTCGCAGCAGCTGCTGCAGCGTTCTGACAAGCAGGGGCGCGTCGCGGCGCTGGAGATCCTGATCAACAACTCCGCCGTCGCCAACCTGATCCGCCAGGGCAAGCTCGACCAGCTCGAGACCACCATGCAGTCGGGTGCCGCCAGCGGCATGCGCACGATGGACAGCTCCATCCAGGCGCTGTACGAGCAGCGGCAGATCACGGGCAAGGAGGCCTACAAGAAAGCCATTGCCAAGTCCCGCTTCGAGGCGGTGAAGGAACAGGGTTGAGCCAGATTCGCCGGATTCTCGTCACCAGCGCATTGCCCTATGCCAATGGGCCGCTTCACCTGGGCCACATCATCGAGGCGGTGCAGACCGACATCTGGTGCCGCTTCCAGCGTGCGCGCGGCCACGAGTGCATCTATGTCTGCGCCGAGGACTGCCACGGCACGCCGATCATGATCCGCGCGAAGCAGGACGGCATCACGCCGGAGGCGCTGATCGAGAAAGCCGCGGCAGACCACCAGCGCGACTACGCCGGCTTCGCGATCGCGATGGATCATTTCCATTCCACGCATTCGGAAGAGAACCGCCGCCTTTCCATCAAGCTGTACCAGCGGCTGGTGGAACGCGGCTCCATCTACCGCCGCACCATCCGCCAGGCCTATGACGAGCAGGCCGGCATGTTCCTGCCCGACCGCTTCGTGCGCGGCACCTGCCCGCGCTGCGATGCGCCGGACCAGTATGGTGATTCCTGCGAGGCCTGCGGGGCCACCTATTCGCCGGCCGACCTGAAGGACTCGGTCTCCACCGTCACCGGCACGAAGCCCGTGCTGCGCGATTCGGAGCACCTGTTCTTCCGCCTTGGCGACTACACCGAAGACCTTCGCCAGTGGCTGGCCGACAGCGGCCTGCAGCCGGCAGTCCGCGCGAAGCTGGACGAATGGTTCGAGGCGGGGCTGTCCGACTGGGACATCTCGCGCGACGCGCCCTACTTCGGTTTCGAGATTCCCGATGCGCCGGGCAAGTATTTCTATGTCTGGTTCGATGCACCGATCGGCTACATGGGCAGCTTCGCCGCGCTGGCCGCGCGCCGGGGGCTGGATTTCGATGCCTGGTGGAAGGCCGGCGCCACCACCGAGCTGCATCATTTCATCGGCAAGGACATCAGCTACTTCCACACGCTGTTCTGGCCAGCGGTGCTGCAGGGCGCAGGCTACCGCCGCCCCACCGGCGTGCACGTGCATGGTTTCCTGACCGTCGACGGGCAGAAGATGTCCAAGTCGCGCGGCACCTTCATCCTCGCCAGCCGTTACCTGGAACTGCTGCCGGCCGATCCGCTGCGATACTACTTCGCCGCCAAGCTGGGACCGGGCCTGGATGACATCGACCTGTCGCTGGGCGATTTCAACGCGCGCGTGAATTCGGATGTGGTGGGCAAGCTGGTCAACATCGCCAGCCGCTGTGCGCCATTCATCGAGCGCGCCGGCGGCACGCTGGCCGACGCACTGCCCGATCCGGCGCTCTACGATGAATTCGCCGCCGCCTCCGAACCCATCGCGCGCCAGTTCGAGGACCGCGACTACGCCAGCGCGGTGCGCGAGATCATGCAGCTGGCCGACCGTGCCAACCAGTATGTCGATGCGCACAAGCCCTGGGTGCTGGCGAAGGATCCGTCCCGCCTCGAGGAAGCACGCGCCGTGGCCACCCAGGGCATCAACCTGTTCCGGGTGCTGATGACCTGGCTGGCGCCGGTGCTGCCGGGCATCGCAGAAAGGGCCGAACACTGGCTGGGCGCCGGCACGCTGTCACGCTGGCAGGACGTGGCCACGCCGCTGGTGGCCCGGCCGCTGGGCAAATATCCGCAACTGGCCACCCGGCTCGATCCGGCCGTGGTGCAGCAGCTCGTCGCGCCGCAGTCCGCTGCGGCCGCGAACACCGCTGCGCCCCCTGCTGCCGGGTCCGCGCCCGGCGCGGGCCGGGACAACTCCAACGCAAGCAAGAAGACCCCGATGCAATCCAACCAGAGCAATCAGAGCAATCCGGCCGGCCCGGCCAACGCAGGCAAACCTGCCAGCCCGGCCAACCCGGCCGCTGCCGCCCCCGCTGCCGCGCCGACCATCACGATCGACGATTTCGCGAAGCTCGACCTGCGCGCCGCGCTGGTGCTGGAGGCATCCCGCGTGGAGGGCTCCGACAAGCTGCTGCAGCTGAAGCTGGACCTGGGCACCGAGCAGCGCAATGTGTTCTCCGGCATCGCTGCGTTCTACAAGCCCGAGGACCTCATCGGGCGCCATGTGGTGATGATCGCGAACCTCGCGCCGCGCAAGATGCGCTTCGGCGTCTCCGAGGGCATGGTGCTGTGCGCCAGCGACAAGAGTGGCGATGAGGCCGGCGTCTTCGTGCTGACGGTCGATGCCGGCGTGAAGCCTGGCATGAAGGTGAGCTGACCCGGCTCTCTGCTCGGGCCGGCGAGTGAAACGCGAACAGGTCAGCGCGCTGTACGCGGCGCTGCGCGACGCCAATCCCGCGCCGCAGAGCGAGCTGGAATACACCACCCCGTTCGAACTGCTGGTGGCCGTGATCCTCTCGGCGCAGGCCACCGACCGCAGCGTCAATCTCGCCACGCGGCGGCTTTATCCGGTGGCCAATACACCCGCGGCGATCCTGAAGCTGGGGGTGGAGGGCGTGTCGACCTATATCCGCCATATCGGCCTCTACAACGCCAAGGCGAAGAATGTCATCGAGACCTGCCGGCTGTTGATCGAGCGGCATGACGGCGAAGTGCCACGGGATCGCGCGGCGCTGGAGGCGCTGCCCGGGGTGGGCCGCAAGACCGCCAATGTGGTGCTGAACGTGGCCTTCGGCGAGCCCACCATCGCCGTCGACACGCATGTGCTGCGGGTCGCCAACCGCACTGGCCTTGCGCCAGGTGCAACGCCGCTGGTGGTGGAGCAAAAGCTGCTGAAGGTGACGCCGCCGGAGTTCCTGCAGCATGCCCACCACTGGCTGATCCTGCATGGGCGCTACGTCTGCGTGGCGCGCACGCCGAAGTGCCATGCCTGCGTAATCCGCGCGTACTGCCGCTACCGGCCGAAGACGCCGGACCCGGCGCGCAGCTGAATCACATCGCCGCTGGCCGCCGCCGGCCCCGACCCCGAAAGCTGCATTTGCGCACCTGCGCGCTACACTGCCCCGATGCTGTTCGCCAATGCCAGCCGTGAAGAACTGCGCCGCCGCTACATCGAGGCCTGGCGGCGACACCGCGAGGGCCTGCCGCTGGAGCCGCTGGATGCCCAGATCGCCGATGTGGTCGCGCTGCATCCGGAATACCAGGCGCTGCTCGAGAGTCCCGACGCGCTGACCCGCGACTTCACCGTTGAACAGGGCCGCATCAATCCCTTCCTGCATATGGGCCTGCACCTGGGGCTGCGCGACCAGGTTGCCACGGACCGGCCGCGCGGCATCCGAGAGCTGCACCAGAAGCTGACGCGGAAGCTCGGCTCCGCCCATGAGGCCGAGCACCGCATGGTGGATGTGCTGGCCGAGACACTGTGGGAGGCCCAGCGCCGCGGACTGCCGCCGGATGAACCGGCCTACCTCGAAAGGCTGCGGCGGCTGTAGGCCTTCGATGCGGCGTCTGCTGGTCATCGCCGGTCTAGTGCTGCTGGTCGCGGGGCTGACGTGGCCGTGGCTGTCGAGGCTGCCGCTGGGGCGGCTGCCCGGCGACCTGGTCGTGGATCGCCCCGGGTTCAGGTTCTACTTTCCGCTGGCGACGTCGCTGCTCGTCAGTGCGGTGATTTCAGTGGTGATCTGGCTGACGCGACGCTGAGCCATGCAGCGGGGCTGCATGGCGGTGGCGGTCCGTGCCGCGTCAGCTCATCCGCGCCCACCGGATCAGCGTCGCAAAGCCAGGCGGCTTGCCATGCATCAGCAGCCCGACCCGGAACACCTTGGCCGCGAACCACACCGCCACACAGGCCGCCGCAATGCCCACTGCCAGCGACAGCAGCACCTGCCACAACGGCGGCGGCGAGGTGGAAGCCAGCCGCGCCATCATCGTGAAGCCATTGATGGGCGGAATGAAGCTGGTGACCACGGCGAAGGATGAGTCCGGCGCATTGCCGATCATCGCGGTGGCGATGTAGGGGATGATCAGCAGGATCATGATCGGCCCCATCAGCGACTGCGCGTCGGCCATCTGGTTCACGGCGGCGCCGATGGACATCATCAGCGCGCCAAACACCAGATAGGCCATCAGGAAGAACAGGAACAGCCACAGGATCAGCAGCGGCTCGATCAGGCCGAACAGCGCGAACTGCAGCAGCGCCAGCACACCGACACCGACATAGACGCCCATCATCACCAGCCCCACGCCCAGCTGGCCGAGCAGCTTGCCCCACATCAGCTCGAGCGAGGACACCGCGGCCAGCAGCACCTCGACCACGCGACTGGATTTTTCCTCGACGGTGGAGGTCATCAGGCCCTGGCCGCCGGTGATGATGCCCATGAACAGCAGCACGCCCATGATGAAGGGCATCATGCGGTTGAGGCTCTGCGCACGCTGCTGGCGGCCGTCCGTGCCGATCACCGTGGTCTGTGTGCGAGGGATGTTGGTGGCTGCGCGCACGATGTCCGGATCGAAGCCGCTGCTGCGCAGCCGCTCGGCGATCAGTGCCGAGCGCACCGCAGTGTGCAGGATGCCCTCGGCATCGGAAGGCAGGTTGCGCGGCGCGGCGAGGTCATAGGTTTCGTAGCGCTGCAAATCACTGTGCACCGCGCCGGGCGGTACCACCACCAGCGCACGACGCTGCTGCTTGCCCAGGTCGCGGGCATTCAGCCACGGCGTCTGCTCTTCGAGCGTGGCGCCTGCCGGCAGTTCGCGCACGGTGAAGCCCGGCAGCGAAGGAACCGGAATCGGCATGTTGGCAGCGGCCGTCGCGCCCACCTGCTCTTCCACCGCCCGTCGCGTGGCCTGCTGGCGGGCGAGGATGGCTTCGCTGGAGAGCTCGCCCCGCAGCGAGCCGGTGAAGCTGCCACCGCTGCCGTCGATGACGGCCACCTCGACTTCGACCTGGGCGCCACGATTGGCCATCAGGCGCGGGATCACGAGGATGATGAGCGTGATCAGCACCGGCATCACCAGCACGCCGAAAAGAAAACCCTTGCTCGACACCGTGGTGAGGAATTCGCGTGCCGCCACCAGGCGGATGCGGTGCAGGCTGCCCCTCTTCATGCGGCCGCTCCGGTCAGTCCCTGCAGGTGCTCGCGCAGCGCCTGCTCGCTTTCGCTGCCCTCGCGCACGATGCTGACGAAGGTGTCTTCCAGGCGCATGCGGGCGATCTCGACCCGCGCCGGCGCGAAGCGCGCCGCAGCCTCGCGCATCACGGCGGCCGGATCGGTGCCGGGCGCAAGATGCAGTTCATGTTCGCCACCGCGCGATTCCACCGACAGCACGCCGGGCACTTCACGAAGCAAGGTTCCGTCGATCGAGTCGTCCAGCGGCTCGAACAGCACGCGCGAGGTGTCGAAGCGGCGTCGCAGCTTCGACAGGTCCTCGTCGAGCACCTTGCCGCCCTTGTGGATCATCACCACCCGGTCGCAGAGCTCCTCGGCCTGCGCCATGACATGGGTGGAGAACAGGATGGTGGCGCCACGCTGGCGCTCCTGCGCGACTACCTCCTTCAGCAGCCGCACGCTGACCGGATCGAGGCCGCTGAAGGGTTCGTCGAGGATCAGCAGTTGCGGCTCGTGCACGATGGCGCCGACGAACTGCACCCGCTGCAGCATGCCCTTGGAAAGGTCCTCGCATTTCTTCTTCTCGATGTCTTCCAGACCCAGCTGCGCCAGCAGCCGGCGCGCGCGCGGCATGGCGCGCGCTTCCGGCGCGCCTTTCAGTCCGGCGAGATACTTCAGGAAGGCGCCGACGGTCATCTTGCGATAGACGCCGCGCTCCTCGGGCAGGTAGCCGATGCGGTCCTTGGCATCGAGCGCGGAAGGCAGGCCCAGCACCTCGACCCGCCCGGAGTCGGGGAACAGGATCGACATGATGATGCGGATGGTGGTGCTCTTGCCGGCACCGCTGGGGCCGATCAGCCCGCAGGTCTGGCCGGCAGGAAGGTCAAGATCGAGCGCGTGCACGGCGCGCTGGGTGCCAAATGATTTCTCGACTGCCTGCAGCCTGGCCGCGTACACGCTCCCTCCTGATGTGCTTCCGTGCGCCTGCGGGTAGTCCTGCAGGCAGCCGGTAACTTACAGCATCAGGCCTTCTTCGGCATGTACAGGTCGGTCAGCGTGCCTTCCAGCGCCTCGGCGGCCATGCCCACCGATTCAGAAAGGGTCGGATGCGGATGGATGGTGAGGCCCACGTCGGCCGCATCGGCCCCCATCTCGATGGCCAGCCCCACCTCGGCGATCAGCTCGCCGGCATTGGGGCCGACGATGCCGGCACCGATGACGCGATTGCTGTCCGCATCGACGATGAGCTTGGTGAGGCCTTCATCGCGACCCAGCGACAGCGAGCGTCCACTGGCCGCCCACGGGAACGATGCCTTGCGGATCGACAGGCCGTCGCGCCTGGCCTGCGTCTCGGTGACACCCACCCAGGCCACTTCCGGATCGGTGTAGGCCACCGAGGGAATCACGCGGGCGTCGAAGTAGGCCTTGTGGCCAGCCGCCACTTCGGCGGCCACCTTGGCCTCGTGCGTGGCCTTGTGGGCCAACATCGGCTGGCCGACGATGTCGCCGATGGCGAAGATGCCCGGCACATTGGTGCGCATCTGCCGGTCCACCGGAATGAAGCCACGCTCATTGACACTGATGCCCGCGGCCTCGCAGTTGAGCAGGCCGCCATTGGGCACGCGGCCCACCGCCACCAGCACGCGGTCGTAGACCTGGCTGCTGCCTTCGGCGCCATCTTTCTCGAAGTGCACGCGGATGCCTTCGTCGGTGGCCTCGGCCTGCGCCGATTTCGTGCCCAGCATGATCGCCTCGTAGCGACCCTTCAGGCGCTTCTCCAGCGGTCGCAGCAGGTCGGGATCGGCGCCCGGCATCAGCTGCGGTCCCAACTCCACCACGCTGACCTTGCTGCCCAGCGCGTCATACACGCAGGCCATTTCCAGTCCGATGATGCCGCCGCCGACCACCAGAAGGCGCCGGGGCACGCCCTGCAGTTCCAGCGCGCCGGTGGAATCGATCACCCGCGGATCCTGCGGCATGAACGGCAGCTTCACCGGCTCGGAACCGGCAGCGATGATGCACTGCTCGAATCCCAGCAGCATGGTGCTGCCGTCGGCGCCCTTCAATTCGAGCACCCGGCTGCCGGCGAAGCGCGCTGTGCCGCGCACCACCTCGACCTTGCGCTGCTTCGCGAGCATCACAAGGCCGCCGGTGAGGCGCTTCACCACGCTGTCCTTCCAGCCGCGCAGCTTGTCGAGGTCGACCTGCGGCTCGCCGAACTTCAGGCCATGCGCGCCCATGGCATGGGCTTCGTCGATCACCTTGGCGGCATGCAGCAACGCCTTGGAGGGGATGCAGCCGACGTTCAGGCACACCCCGCCCAGCGAATCCCAGCGCTCGACAAGCACCACATCGAGACCGAGGTCGGCGGCGCGGAAGGCCGCGGTGTAGCCGCCCGGGCCTGCGCCCAGCACGACCAGCTGCGCGGTGCGGTCGGGCTTCGGCCCTGGTGGCATCTGCGGCTGCTGCGCAGGCGCCGATGAGGGTTGCGCGGAAGGCGAAGCAGGCGCGGCAGCAGCGGCCGCCGGTGAAGCGGATGCGGCCGGGGTCTGCGGCTTGCCCGCGCCCGACGCCACCGCGCTCTTCCCCGCCGCCTGGGCAGTGCCCGCATCGGACGTCGCACCCGCGGCGGCAGCTTTGCCATCGCCGGGCGTCTCCTGTGCGGCGCCCCCTGCGGCGGCCACACGTGCGATCACCGTGCCCTTGCGCACCTTGTCGCCGGCCTTCACCAGCACGGCAGTGAGCTCACCGGCCGCCGTGGATGGCACATCCATCGTGGCCTTCTCGGTCTCGAGCGTGATCAGCGGCGTCTCGACCTCGATCGACTCGCCCGGCTTCACCAGCACCTCGACCACGGACACTTCATCGAAGTTGCCCAGATCCGGGACTGCGACTTCCACCTCGCTCATGGCACGCCCGCCAGCAGCGTGGCCGGATCGGCCAGCACCTTGGCCAGGTACACGGCAAAGCGCGCGCCCTGGGCGCCGTCGATGACCCGATGGTCATAGGACAGCGACAGCGGCAGCATCTGCCGCGGGACGAACTGCTCGCCATCCCACACCGGTTTCGCCTGCGTGCGCGACGCACCGAGGATGGCCACCTCGGGCGCATTGATGATGGGCGTGAACGCGGTGCCACCGATGCCACCCAGGCTCGAGATGGTGAAGCAGCCACCCTGCATCTCGCTGCCCTTCAGCGTGCCCTTGCGCGCCCGATCCGAAAGATCACCCAGCGCCTGGGCGATGCCGAACAGGTCGAGCTGGTCGGCGTTCTGGATCACCGGCACCAGCAGCCCGTTGGGCGTGTCGGCAGCAAACCCGATGTGGAAGTACTTCTTCAGTACCAGATTGTCGCCGTCGAGCGAGGCATTGAAGGTCGGGAATTCCTTCAGCGCGAGCACCGCCGCGCGCACAATGAAGGCCAGCGGCGTGATCTTCACGCCGGCGGCCGCCGCGCGATCCTTCAGCTTCGCGCGCTCGGCCTCGAGATCGGTGACATCGGCCTCTTCGTACTGCGTGACATGCGGGATGTTGAACCACGCGGCATGCAGACGCGGACCGGAGATCTTCTGGATGCGGCCCAGCGGCTTGACCTCGACCTCGCCAAATTTGGCGAAGTCGACCTTGGGCACCTGCGGCAAGGCCGGCCCCTGCGCCGCCGCAGCGCCGCTGAGCATCGACTTCACCCACGCCTTCACATCTTCATGCGTGATGCGGCCGCGCTGGCCGGAGCCCTTCACGCGGCCCAGGTCGACGCCCAGTTCGCGCGCCAGCTTGCGCACCGAGGGTCCGGCATGTGCGGTGCTGAAGCCGGCCTCGTTGACCGGTGGCAGTGATGCGGGCTGACGGGGCGGCGACGCGGGTGCCGGCGCCTTGCCCTGCGCGGGTGCGGCGGCGGCATTCGCCGGCTGCGGGGTGGCTGGCGCGCTGGCCGCGGCTGCAGCCGGTTGCGCCTTGCCCGCGACGCCACTCAACGTGACCACGCGCGAGCCGGCCGATACCGTACCGCCCTTCTCGACGTGCACGGCCTCGACGACACCGGCGGCCGTCGACGGCACATCCATCGTCGCCTTCTCGGTCTCGAGCGTGACCAGCGGCGTCTCGACCTCCACCTTGTCGCCCGGCTTGACCAGCACCTCGATCACGCCGACCTCGGTGAAGTTGCCCATGTCGGGCACCACCACATCGACGGAGGTGGGGGCGTCGGGCTGCGGCGCTGCCGCCGCAGGCTCCCCGGCAGGCGACTGCGACGCGGATGCGGCGACGGCGGGCTTCGCATCATCCGGCTCGCCGGCATCGCCGCCGCCCTCGCCGCGCAGCGTCACCACCACCGAGCCTTCGGATACCTTGCTGCCGGCCTCGACATGCACCTTCTCGACCACGCCGGCAGCGCTCGAAGGCACGTCCATCGTGGCCTTCTCGGTCTCCAGCGTGATCAGCGGCGTCTCGACCTCGATCCGGTCGCCGGCCTTCACCAGTACTTCGATCACCTCGACCTCGGCGAAATCGCCGAGGTCGGGCACCCGCACTTCAATGCTTTGCGACATAGGTGCCCTTCTTCAGGAGTTCAGCGGATTGGCCTTGGCAGGATCGATGCCCAGTTTCTTCACGGCAGCGACCGCGACCTTGCGGTCCAGCGTGCCCTCATCGGCCAGCGCCTTCAGCGTGGCCAGCACGATGTAGCGACGGTCGACCTCGAAATGATGACGCAGTGGCGCGCGCCCGTCACTGCGGCCGAATCCATCGGTGCCCAGCGTCACGTAGCGCCCGCCCACCCACTGGCGGATCTGGTCCGGCACGGTGCGCATGTTGTCGGTGGCGGCCACCACGGGCGACTTCGCCTCGCCGAACAGCTGCTGCACGTAGGAAACCGCGGGCTTCTTCTCTGGATTGAGCAGGTTATCGCGCTCCACCAGCAATGCCTCGCGGCGCAGTTCGCTGAAGCTGGTGACCGAATAGACATCGCTGGCGATGTCGTAGTCCTTCTGCAGCATCTCGGCAGCGGCCAGCACCTCGAGAAGGATGGTGCCCGAACCCAGCAGCGTTGCGCGCTGCTTTCCCTTGCCAGCCTTCTGCAGCAGGTAGGCGCCCTTCAGGATGCCTTCCTCGGCGCCCTTCGGCAGCGCCGGCTGCACGTAGTTCTCGTTCATCACCGACAGGTAATAGAAGATGTTCTTTCCTTCGGCGAACATCTTCTGCATGCCGTCGTGGATGATCACGGCCAGCTCATAGGCATAGGCCGGGTCATAGGCGCGGCAGTTGGGCACCGTGGTGGCCACCAGCTGGCTGTGGCCGTCCTGGTGCTGCAGGCCCTCGCCGGCCAGCGTGGTGCGTCCGGCCGTGGCGCCCAGCAGGAAGCCGCGCGCCTGGATGTCGCCTGCCGCCCAGATGAAATCGCCGACGCGCTGGAAGCCGAACATCGAGTAGTAGATGTAGAACGGCACCATGTGCTGGCGGTGGTTTGCATAAGCCGTGCCGGCCGCGATCCACGAGCACATCGACCCGGCCTCGTTGATGCCCTCTTCGAGCATCTGGCCCTTGCGGTCTTCCTTGTAATACATCAGCTGGTCCGCATCCTGCGGCGTGTACAGCTGGCCGACCGCCGAGTAGATGCCGATCTGGCGGAACAGGCCTTCCATGCCGAAGGTGCGCGCCTCATCGGGAACGATAGGCACGATGTTCTTGCCGATGTTCTTGTCCTTCAGCAGCGCGGTGAGCATGCGCACGAAGGCCATCGTGGTGGAAATCTCGCGATCGCCGGAGCCTTCGAGCAATGCCTTGAAGGTATCGAGCGGCGGAACCTGCAGCGGCGGCACATCGGTGTCGCGCTTCGGCAGGTAGCCGCCCAGCTTCTCGCGCCGCGACTTCAGGTAGCGGATCTCGTCGCTGTCCTCGGCGGGCCTTGCGAAGCGGAAGTTCGCGATGTCCTCATCCTTCAGCGGAATGCCGAGGTTCTCGCGGAAGCTGGCCAGCGAGTCGGCATCCATCTTCTTCTGCTGGTGCGCCACGTTCTGGCCCTCGGCAGCCTTGCCGAGCCCGAAGCCCTTGACCGTGTGCGCCAGGATCACCGTGGGACCACCCTTGTGCGCCATGGCCGAGGCATAGGCCGCGAACACCTTGTGCGCATCATGGCCGCCACGCTTCAGCCGCCAGATGTCGTCATCGGACATGCCTGCGACCATGGCCGCAGCCTCCGGATGCTTGCCGAAGAAATGCTCGCGCGTATAGGCGCCGCCCTTGGCCTTGTAGTTCTGGTACTCGCCGTCGACGGTGGTTTCCA
>CAYQJU010000012.1:0-56356 GCA_964417875.1 uncultured Steroidobacteraceae bacterium | reverse complement strand
CCTGCAGCGGCAGGCCGGCGCGCAGCACCATGCCGCCGCCATCGCCGGTGCAGGTATGCGCCGAGGTGCAGGAGAAATAGGCGCGTCCATAACCACCGGTGGCCAGGATGGTCATGTGCGAGCGGAAGCGGTGCAGCTGTCCTGTGGCAAGGTCGAGCGCCACCACGCCGCGGCAGGCGCCGCGCTCGAACATCAGGTCGATGGCGAAGAACTCGACGAAGAACTCGGCCTTGTGGCGGATCGACTGCTGGTAAAGCGTATGCAGCATGGCATGACCGGTGCGGTCGGCCGCCGCGCAGGTGCGCTGCGCCACGCCCTGCCCGAAGTGCGTGGTCATGCCGCCGAAGGGGCGTTGGTAGATGCGCCCGGCATCGGTGCGCGAGAACGGCAATCCGTAGTGCTCCAGTTCGAGCACTGCGGCCGGAGCCTCCTTGCACATGAATTCGATGGCGTCCTGGTCGCCCAGCCAGTCCGAACCCTTCACGGTGTCATACATGTGCCAGCGCCAGTCGTCCTCGCCCATGTTGCCGAGCGCCGCGCTGATGCCACCCTGCGCGGCCACGGTGTGGCTGCGCGTGGGGAACACCTTGGTGATGCAGGCGGTGGTGAGGCCGGCCTCGGCCAGACCCAGCGTGGCACGCAGGCCCGCACCGCCGGCGCCTACCACCAGCACGTCGTGGGTATGATCGATGAACGTATAAGCCGGCATCTTGTTCTATCCCTGCAGAGGCGGACCCAGCGCCAGGCGCACGATGGAAAGCACTCCCAGCGCGCCCAGCAGCAGATGGACGAAGGCGTTGAACACCAGGCTCGCCATGCGCGCCCAGCCCTTCACATAGTCTTCGATGACCACCTGCACGCCGAGCTGCGAATGCCAGCAGGCCGTGGTCACCAGCAAGGCCAGCAGCGTGGCATTGAACAGCCCGCCGGCCCAGGCGCGCAGCGAGGCGTAGCCGAGATCCGGCTGCAACAGCAGCGAAACGACCAGCCAGGGGGCCAGCAGCAGCAAGGCCAGCGCGGTCAACCGCTGCGTGCGCCAGTGGTGCGCGCCCTCATGCGCCGAGCCCAGGCCCAGCACCCGGCTCAATGCCTGGCTGCCATCCTTCATGGTGTGCCTCCGCGGCCGAAGAACAGGTAGAGCAGCGCCGCCGAGACCAGCAGCGTGAAGAGGATCACCACCCGCGCGCTGGCACGCGCCTGGTGTCGCTCGAGCCCCTTGCCCATATCCCACACCAGATGCCGGATGCCGTTGGCAAAGTGATAGGTGAAGGCCACCAGCAGCAGCGCCATCGCCAGCTTCACCGGCCAGCTGGCGGCGACGCGCAGGAAGCCGGAATAGGCCTCACTGCCCTGCGCCAGTGCCACGATCCACCCCACCAGCAGCAGCAGCCCGAAACTCAGCAGCACGCCGCTGGCCCGGTGCAGGATGGACAGCGTCATCGTGTACGCGAAACGATAGACGGACAGATGCGGGGAAAGCGGTCGCGAGGCCATATGGAATGCCTTCCTAGAAATCGATGCAGCGGCCCTTGCGTTCCCAGTCGCCATAGCGAGTGGGCTCCGGCCCGGTCGGACCACCGGTTTCCCTCGGGCGGGAGGGCGGCGGGTCGGCTGCTGCGGGCGCGGGCGGCAGGGTGGCAGCACCCGGCTGTTGATCCAAAGGCTGCATGGGCATGTATTGTGCCAGAATCTGCCCGCTGCGGCTCATAACACATGCCAGAACTTTCACTGACAAAGCTCGACGACCTGACCGCGATCAGCGTGCGCGGCGCCGATGCGCTCGATTTCCTCCAGGGACAACTTTCCCAGGACATCACGCGCATCGAGGAAAGCGGCGCGCTGCTGGCGGGCCTGCACAATCCGCAGGGGCGCTGCCTTGCGGTACTGCGCGTACTGCGCGTGGCGCCCGACCAGATGCTGCTGGTGCTGCCGCTGGAACTGGCGGAAACCGTGCGCGACCTGCTGGCTCGCTATGTGCTGCGCGCGCGCGTGCAGGTCGCCGATGCTTCCACCAGCTGGCGCATTTATGGCATCCGGGGACCGGACGCGGCCGCGGCGGTGAGCACGCGCCTGTCGATGCCGATGGATGCGGACGGACAGCGCTACATGGTGGTTGCGCCCCGCGGCGAGCCCCTGCCGGAGGGTGATCCGGAGGCGCGCGATGACTGGCGCCTGCAGGATATCCGCGCGGGGCTGCCGGAACTGCGCGCCGCCACCAGCGGCATGTTCGTCGCGCAGATGCTGAACCTCGACCTGCTCGATGCCGTGTCTTTCAGCAAGGGCTGCTACACCGGGCAGGAAGTCATTGCGCGCTCGCACTATCGCGGCCAGGTGAAGCGCCGCATGCAGCGCTTCGGCACCGGCTCGGAGGAATGGCTCGCGCCCGGTGCGCGGGTGCAGATGACCGACGGGCGCGCGGCACAGATCGTGATGGCCGCGCCCGGTGAGGCCGGCGGGCAGGAATTCCTGGCAGTGACCACGGCGCCGGGGCCGTCGGCGGAAGCGGTGACCGCCGAGGCGGGTGCGGAAGCCGCCATGCTCGAGTGCAGGCCATTGCCGCTGCCCTACGGCAGTGGTGCGTGAAGCCGGGGCTTCAGTCCTCTTCGTCGAGAATCGGCGATGCCAGCAATGACTGCTGGCGGTTGCGGTTGGCCTCGCGCTTCAGTTCCGCCGCATCGATGAGGTAGTCGTTCAGGTCGAGGCTCGGTGACACGCGCACCGAGGGCGGCTGGATCGGCGGACCCTGCACCACGCGGTTGACGGTGCGCGGATCCAGCTGCTGGTCCACCAGCCACCACACGCCGCCGCCCAGCACCGGCGCGGCGAGCGCCAGCGCCAGGGTGAGGATGCGCCGCAGGCGTGTGGCGTAATGCAGGTGACGCCAGGTCACGATGAAGGCGATCAGCGCGGCCAGCGCCAGCGCCACAGGCGTCAGCCGGCGCCATTGCAGCGCGAACATCGCCACGCCATACAGCCAGTAGCCCCACGCCCACAGCGCGATGCACAGCGAGGCCAGCGCCAGATGGATGCGCAGCTGCCATGCGCCCACCGTGAGGCGCGATACCAGTGCCCATGCGCCGGCCCAGATCCCCAGCGCCGCGGCGGCGGCCAGCAGTCCGACCAGTACGGCCTCGGCCACCTGCGCCGGCCGGGTCATCCAGGCCATGAAGCAGGCAAAGGCCATGCACAGCAGCACTCCCACGGCCGCGATCGGCGTGCGATAGACCTGCAGCAGGTCGCGGCGGAACAGCCGCTCCGGCGCCAGCGATTCGCTGCTGGTGCGCACCCGTACGCGCGTGCGCCCGATGCACAGCTCGCCGCCGCCGAGCACCACGCCCTGCTGCCGGTCGATGCGGCGACCGTCGAGGCTGATGCCATTGCGGGTGCCCCGGTCCTGCACATGCACGCGCCCGTCATCGCGCAGGGTGAGCAGCGCGTGATCGGCGGCGGCAAACGGATCATCGATGGGGATGTCGCAGCCCAGGCTGCGGCCGATGCGGCACTGGCTGTCTGCGCCGATGATGCGCTGGCGCAGCACCACATCGCCGTGGTCGTCCAGTACCTCCAGCAGCATCACGGGTTCCACTGCATGGCTCCCAGGTAGCGTCGCACGAACTGCATGCCGGACTCGAAACTCACCCCGCGCAGGTCGAGCTGGCTGACCACCGCCTGCTCGGTGCTGTTGAGGCTGGTGACGGTGATCGCCAGGTCATAGAGGCCGGCGAACAGGCGATACTGGCGCGCGCAGGTGCTGATGCGCGCGTCAAACCCATCGAGCGCCACCAGCGCATTGCGGCAGGCAAACGGCGCCACATGCCGCGCGGATCCCTGGCGCACGAGGCCCGCGGCGATGTCGTCCACGCGCCGCGCGAACTGCAGCGCATGCAGACCGGGCGCGCGCACCACGCGATGCTGGAAGGAAACATTGCCCACCTCCAGGTCGAGCAGCAGCAGCACGCCGGTGCGCGCCGAACAGGACACGGTCTCGGTCTGCAGGCCCTCGCGCGCCTCGCTGCTGCCGGTGGTGGTGCAGTCGAAGGCCGGACCGATGCGCGTGGGAAGCTGGTAGCCGAACAGCGACTGCGAGCGCGCCGCCTGCGACTGCGAATCCTGCGGCCAGGGATCGAGCACCGCCTGCTCGAAGGCCAGTGCCTGCTGGGCGATCATGCCGCGCAGCTGCGTCGGGCTGCGCGCCTCGTCCAGCGGCACGATGGCCCGCCGCAGCAGCGGCCCGATGTGCCGCGCGGGCACCACGAAACCCACCAGCTGGCGCCCCGCCACCACCGACACGTTCACGCCATACACCGTGCCGCCGGCATCCAGTGCCGGCCCGCCGGACATGCCGCTGTTGATCGCGCCGGTATAGTGGATGCGCTGCTCGAAGCCACTGGCCACCACGCCATTGGCCACGCCCTCGGTGATGGTCAGTCCCAGGTTCAGCGGAAAGCCGATCGAATAGGCGCGCGCACCGGGGCGCGGAATGTCGGTGCGGATGCGCAGCGGCGGCAGGCCCAGGTCGTCCTCGGGTTTCACCACCGCCAGGTCATTGCGCACATCCACCGCATACACGCGCAGCCGGCCGCGTCGGCCATCTGAAGTCAGGTATTCCAGGCGGAAGCGCCGGGGATGCAGCACCGCTTCGGAAACCACGTGGTAATTGGTGACGATGAAGCCCTCGGCATCGACCACGAAGCCGGTGCCGTGGAAGGCGCTGCTGGCCGCATCGCCAAAGAAGCCGCGCACCAGCACCACCGAGGCGCGCGCCGCATCCAGCCGCACGCGCGCCGCATTGGACAGCGGCAGCTCGGCGAGATCCGGTTCCTCGACCTCCTCGGCACGGATCAGCTCGCCCTCTTCGGTGATGCGCTGCTCGGGCGGAGCGGGCGCCGGCGGGTCGGGAAGCGTCTCTTCCTCGCCTTCCGGGGCGTCTGCCGCGGCCGGCGGCAGGTCGTCTTCGCCCAGCCCGGATTCGGCGGGAGTGGCATCTTCGGCGGCAGGACGGGCCGGCGGAGAGCGCTCCGGCTCGGCGCTGATCGCGCCCGGGCCGGCGAAACCGATCAGGGCAGCAAGGGTTGCGATGCGGATCACGTGACGAAGGCCGGCAAATGCCATGCGGTCATCTTAACGAAACCGCCCGCAGGCCTCGAACCCTCCGGGCCGCGTGCCCTCTCAGGGCCAGGCGAATCGCTGCAGGAACTTGCCGGAGTCCGCCGCGGCCAGGTCGGCAAGCTCGAGCGGATAGGTGATGCGGTACTTGATGAAGCGATCGCCATGCCGCGCCAGCACCAGCTCCGAGTGCACCGGCTGCTGCCGGCCTTGGAACATCGCCGAGAACGCGAACGACACAGCCTCGGCCGGAATTTCCCCCGGGGTCACCTCGACGGTGCGACGGTCGGTGACGCGTGCATCCGGATAGGCGGTCAGCACATCGGCGCTTTGCGCCACCAGCGCCGCCTCGATGTCCTGGCCCCCGGTGGGAAATACATAGACCGTCACCACCGACGGAATGTCGCCGTTGTAGCCCACCGAGATATCGCGGCCATGCGCGTCGTACTGGTGCCCGGTGAAGCGCGCGAAGGAGCCGATGCGCGCCGGGAAATGGATGCCCGAATCCTCGTGGATCAGTTCGCCGGGCGCAGGACCTGCGATGAACGGCTGCGGCGGTGGCGGATTGCTGGCACAGGCGGCCAGCAGGAGCGCGGCACCCAGTGCCGCCATGCGCGTTGCTGTGGATCCCACGATTCGGCCCTCGACGCGGAAAGACTCCCTTAGCGTCCAATGGTGCCGCGAATCCGCGGCAGGCGGAAGGACGCATTGCCCGGTCTGCGGCTACAGGTTCACCCGCTCGATCTCGGCTGCGCGGATCCCGCGCCCGAGGAAGGTGGGCCCGATGCGCGCGAAGCGCTCCTCGCCGTCGGTGACCAGGAAGCGGCACACGGCGGGCCTCGCCACCGGCCGCGACGGCGGCCGCGGCGCCCGGCTCGATGACGCCGATTGATGGGCCGTGCCGGGTTGGCCGCGACCAGTGCCGGCGGCGCGCTGGTCATGCGCTTTCGGGGCGCACCTGCGGAAACAGCAGCACGTCGCGGATCGCGGCCTGGTCGGTGAGGAACATCACCAGCCGGTCGATGCCGAGCCCGAGCCCCGCGGTGGGCGGCAGGCCGTATTCCAGCGCACGGATGTAGTCGGCATCGTAGAGCATGGCCTCCTCGTCGCCGGAATCCTTGCGCCGCATCTGCGCCTGGAAGCGCGCGGCCTGGTCCTCCGGATCGTTGAGCTCGGAGAAGCCATTGCCCATCTCGCGCCCGCCGATGAAGAACTCGAAGCGGTCGGTGAGGAACGGGTCGGCGTCACTGGCGCGCGACAGCGGCGAGACCTCGGCCGGGTAGCCGAAGATGAAGGTCGGATCGAGCAGCGTGTGCTCCACGGTGTGCTCGAAGATCAGCATCTGCAGCTTGCCGGCGCCATCCTGCGGATCGAACTTCGCGCCAACCTTCGCGCACCATTCGCGCAGGTAGTCGAGGTCGCGCAGGCGCATCGCATCGAGGCCCGGGTTCTCGTCGAGGATGGCATCGGACATCGACACCCGCGCGAACGGCCGTGCCAGGCTGTAGTCGCGGCCCTGGTAGGTGAGCTGCGTTGCGCCGGGCTTCACCACGTCGACCAGCGCCAGCACCAGCTCCTCGGTGAGGTCCATCAGGTCGCGGTAATCGGCGTAGGCCCAGTACAGCTCCATCATCGTGAACTCGGGGTTGTGGCGCGTGGACAGCCCCTCGTTGCGGAAATTGCGGTTGATCTCGTAGACCTTCTCGAACCCGCCCACCACCAGGCGCTTCAAATACAGCTCCGGCGCGATGCGCAGGTACATCTGCATGTCGAGCGAGTTGTGGTGGGTGATGAACGGTCGCGCCGCGGCGCCGCCGGCGATGGGCTGCATCATCGGCGTTTCGACTTCCATGAAGCCGCGCGCGTCGAGCTCTGCGCGCAGGCGGCCGATGATGCGCGTGCGTGCGCGGAACACGGCGCGCGAGTCCTCGTTGACGATCAGGTCGACATAGCGCTGGCGATAGCGCGTGTCGACATCGGCCAGGCCATGCCATTTGTCCGGCAGCGGCCGCAGCGACTTGGTCAGCAGCCGAAGGCCGGTCACCTTCACCGACAGCTCGCCGGTGCGGGTGCGGAACAGCGTGCCCTCCGCGCCCAGCGTGTCGCCGATGTCCCACCCCTTGAAGGCTTCGTAGACCCCCTCGGGCAGGGAGTCGCGCTGCAGGAAAAGCTGGATGCGGGCGCCGGGATCGGCCAGCGTGGCAAAGCTCGCCTTGCCCATCACCCGCTTGGCCATCATGCGGCCGGCCACGGCCACGGGTATGGCCTGCGCCTCGAGCTGCTCAGCGCTGGTTCCGGCATGCCCGGCATGCAGCTGCGCCGCCAGGTGCGTGCGCCGGAAATCATTCGGGAAGGCATTGCCCTGGCTGCGCAGTGCCGCAAGTTTCGTGCGCCGTTCTGCAATCAGCCGGTTCTCGTCGAGGATGACCTCCGCCGCAGCGGCGGCGGCCTTGCCTTGCCTGGTGTCCTGCTCGCTCATCGTTACAGTCCCGCCTTCAGGCTGGCTTCCATGAATGGATCGAGGTCGCCGTCGAGCACCTTGTCGGTGGCGCCCACCTCGACATTGGTGCGCAGGTCCTTGATGCGCGACTGGTCGAGCACATAGGAGCGGATCTGGTTGCCCCAGCTCACATCCGACTTGGAGTCCTCCAGCACCTTGGCTGCGGCATTGCGCTTGTTGACCTCGAGCTCATAGAGCTTGGCCTTCAGCATCTTCATTGCGGTGGCACGGTTCTTGTGCTGGCTGCGCTCGGTCTGGCAGGCCACCACGATGCCGGTGGGCACGTGCTTCAGGCGCACAGCCGATTCGGTCTTGTTCACGTGCTGGCCGCCAGCGCCGCTGGAACGATAGACATCCATCTCGATGTCGGCCGGGTTGACCTCGATGTTGATGTCCTCGTCGACCTGCGGCGAGATGAACACCGAGGCGAACGAGGTATGGCGGCGGTTGCCCGAATCGAACGGGCTCTTGCGCACCAGGCGGTGCACGCCGGTCTCGGTGCGCAGCCAGCCATAGGCGTAGTCGCCATCGAAGGAGATCGTGCAGCTCTTGATGCCGGCCACCTCGCCGTCGTTGGCATCGAGCACCTCGGTCTTGAAGCCGCGGTGCGCGCCCCAGCGCAGGTACATGCGCATCAGCATCTGCGCCCAGTCCTGCGCCTCGGTGCCGCCCGCACCGGCCTGGATGTCGAGGTATGCGCCGCGCGGGTCCATCTCGCCGCGGAACATCCGGCGGAACTCCAGCTCGCGCACGCGCGCCTCCAGCTGCGGCATCTCGCGCTCGATGTCGGTGATGGCGCCGGCGTCGTCCTCGGCCTCGGCCATCTCCAGCAGCTCGCTGGCATTGGCCAGCGCGGCGCCGGCCTCATCCAGCTGCTCCAGCGCGGCGCTCAGCCGCGCTCGCTCGCGGCCCAGTTCCTGCGCACGCTCCGGCTGGTTCCAGACTTCCGGAACCTCCAGCTCGCGGATGACCTCTTCCAGGCGCTCCTTCTTGGCATCGTAGTCAAAGAAACCCCCGTAACGAGGCGGCACGGTCGGCCATGTCACGCAGGTTCTTTCGGATCAATGCGGTCTCGACAGGCATGGAGCATCCAGTGGGAGCGGGGGAAGCGCGGAATTCTAAGGCATTTCCAGGTGCTCGATCAGCAGCTGCAGGCGCCGCTCGCCCTGCCAGTGGTTGATGTCCAGGCGGTAGGCCAGCCGCAGGCGGCCACTCGGGGGTTCGGACCAGCGCTCGCCATCGAGCAGGTTGAAGGCGATGGCATCGAAGCGCGCGCGTGTGCCGGCCGGACGCAGCCAGCACTTCACATGCTTCTCGCCCACAACGCGCGGCGACTCGATGTCGAAATCGCCATGGAAGCAGGGTTCGGGGAAGGCCTGCCCCCAGGGACCGGCATCGCGCAGCATCTGCGCGGTGGCAAGGCAGATCTCAGGTTCGGCCAGTTCGCCATCCGTCCACACCACATCATCGGGTTCGACCAGTCGCAGGCTCTCGGCCACCGCTGCATCGAAGGCGCGAGCGAAGCGGTCCAGGTCCGGCAGGCGGATGGTGAGCCCCGCGGCCATCGCATGACCGCCGAAGCGCAGCACCAGCCCCGGATTGCGCGAGGACACCGACTCAAGCACATCGCGCACGTGCACGCCGGGAATCGAACGGGCGGAACCGCGCAGTTCATCGCCACTGTCACAGACTGCAAAGGCCGCCACGGGACGGCCGGTGCGTTCGCGGATGCGGCTGGCCACCAGTCCCACCACGCCCTGGTGCCAGCCGGGATCAAACAGCGTGATTCCCGCATGGCGATCGCCCTGCTGCCAGTCGGCAAGACCGCGGATCGCCGCCATCGCCTGTTCCTGCATGTCGCCCTCGATGCGCCGGCGCTCGCGGTTCAGCTCATCCAGCTGCGCGGCGAGTGCACGGGCCTCGGCGGCATCCCTCGCCAGCAGGCAGCGGATGCCGATGCTCATGTCATCCAGACGGCCGGCGGCATTCAGGCGCGGGCCGATCGAGAAGCCAAGGTCGGTGGCGACGATGCCGGAGAGTTCGCGGCGTGCCACCTCGGCCAGCGCGGCAATGCCGGGCACACAAAAACCGGCACGCATGCGCCGCAGGCCCTGCGCCACCAGCACGCGGTTGTTGGCATCCAGCGGCACCACATCAGCCACGGTGCCCAGCGCCACCAGGTCGAGCCAGTGGCTCACCGGCCTTGCGCCCGCGGGAAACACGCCCTGCTCCTGCATCAGCCGCTGCAACGCCGCCAGCACATAGAAGGCCACCCCGACACCGGCCAGCGCGCGACTGCCGAAGCTGCTGCCCGGCAGGTTCGGATTCACGATCACCGTGGCATCCGGCAGCGCGTCGGCCGGCAGATGATGGTCGGTGACCAGCACCTCGATGCCGGCGGCACGCGCCGCCGCGACGCCTTCGAAGCCGCAGATGCCGTTGTCCACCGTCACGATCAGCCGCGGACTGCGCAGCCTCGCCTGCTCGACCAGGCCCGGCGTCAGGCCGTAGCCCAGGCGGAAGCGGTCGGGCACGAGGAAGTCCACCTGCGTGAAACCCCACTCGCGCAGCGCATGCATCATCAGTGCGGTGCTGGTGGCGCCATCGGCATCGAAGTCACCGACGATCAGCATGCGTTCTTCACGATGGCGCAGCAGCAGTGCCGCGGCATCGCGCACATGGGCCAGTGTGCCCACCGGCAGCATTGCGGCGAGGTCCGTGACGAGCTCGGCGCCATCGCGGACGCGCCGGGCGGCATAGATCCTGCGCAGCAGCGGCGGCAGCTCGCCGGGCAGTTGCAGGTCGTCGGGCAGGGGTCGCGCCATCACGCGCCGGGATCGCTGGCTCATGCGCGCGCCTCGCCAGTGATCTGCCACCAGCTGCGCCGGTCACGGCGCAGCCAGCCGAACGCATCGCGCGCCGGCAACTGCCAGGCGCAGCGCCCGATCTGCAGCCGCAGCCCGGTGATGCGTCGCGCCTGCAGCGCATGCCATGCCGGCGCCATCCATGCTTCGTCGATCATCTGCCAATAGTGCCGCGTGGGCCCGTTGCTGTCCGGTGAGGGGACCACCAGCGCCGTGATGCCGGCCGGTGCGTCGCGCGACGCAAGGCTCGCGATGCCTGCATCAAGGCCGCTCATCGCCGCGTCGAAATCCGCCGCGGCATGCGGGTCTTGCGCGGCATGGGCCGACAGTCCCGCGAGCCATGCATCTGCCATGCCGCGCACGGCGATGCGTGCCAGCGGATGCATCGCCGGCAATGACACGGCGCGTGCACCGGCCCAGAACCACAGCGCATTCAGCGGCCGCTCACCACGCGCCTCGCGGCTGCGATTGAGCGCATGGTCGGCCAGCCACATCTCGCTCTCGGCCGACAGGCGGCGCAGCAGTTTCTCATCGTCACCTGTGGCAGCGCGCCGCGCCAGTGGCGCGCCGGTGAGCATCTCCGGCGACGCATCTTGCGCGGCAGCGGCGAACGGGGCTTCAAGCAGCCACCCTCCTCCGGGCGCGGCGACCTGCAATGCGATCCCGCCGCCGCCGAATTCGGCATTGAATGCCGCGCACCAGGCCCGCTCTTCATCCGGCGCGGGCTGCAGGCGCCCGCCGGGTGGCAGGTGCACGCGGCTGAGTCCTGCGACCAGGTGCAGTGGCGCGGCCAGGCACACGGCCGTGCCGGCGCGCGTGGCAACGGCATGCGCTGCAACGGCGGCCGATGCGGTCTGCGGCGGCAGGCCCAGTGCGCTCATCACCCCGGCCCGCCAGTCGGGCGCATCGGCAAGCCGGCGTCCCCGCCGCAGCAGGCGGGTCAGCGCCGGCATCGCGGGCAATGCTTCGGCATCGGGCTCGCGCCCGGGGGCGGCTTCCGGCAGCCACGGCCCCGGCATCGCGATCATCGGCGTCATATGGCGTATCGTAGCCGCCTGCATGAAACTGCATGAACACATCCAGCGCCGCATGAACCTGGTCAGCCGCTATGGACCGCAGGGCATCGAGGTCAATGGCACCTTGCATGCAGGTCCGGTGATGCTCGCGCCAGGTTTCCTGCAGGCGCCGTGGCTGGCCTCTGCCGCGGAGCTGACCATCGCAACGATGGCGCCGGCATGGCCGCTGGAGCCGCGCATCGTGCTGTTGGGGGGCGGCGGCCTGGCGCCGGAGCAACTGAAGGTGCTGCGTCGCGAGCTGGCCACACGCAACATGGCACTGGAGGTCATGGACCTGGGCGCCGCCTGCCGCACCTACAACGTGCTGGCGCAGGAAGAGCGCCCCGTGGTGGCGCTGCTGTTTCCCTCCTGACGCAGACTTCAGGCAAACCGGCTGCAGTCCGCATGCCTTTTCCCTAGACTAGCGGCTCTTTTTTCACTCCTCAAACTGCAGGGATTTCCAAATGCGTGTCGCATTACTGATCAGCCTCGCCGCCGCCACCCAGTTCGCCGCCTGCACGCAGTCCGCGAAGCAACCCGAGCCACAGACCGAAGACGACAAGGCGCTCTACTCGATGGGCGTGATCCTCGCCGAGAACCTGCTGTCCTTCGAACTCACCGACGAGGAGCTTGCCATGGTGCGCGCCGGCCTCACCGACGGTGCCAAGGACGAATCGAAGGTCAAGCCCGAAGAAATGGAAGCGCTGCTGCCGAAGATCCAGTCGCTGCGCACCGACCGCATGACGGCCGCGCTCGAGCGCGAGAAGAAGTCAGGCAGCGAGCATCTGGCCAGTGCGGCGGCCGAAGCCGGCGCCGAGCAGACAGAGACCGGCATGGTGTTCAAGCGCGTCACCGAGGGCGATGGCGCCTCGCCCAGCGCCGAAGACATGGTGCGCGTGCATTACGAGGGACGCCTGGTCAACGGCAAGGTGTTCGACACCTCGAAGGACGGCGAGCCGGTGGAGTTCCCACTCAATGCCGTAATTCCGTGCTGGACCGAGGGCGTGCAGAAGATGAAGGTCGGCGGCACCGCGCAGCTGACCTGCCCGCCAGAGCTGGCCTATGGTGATCGCGGCAATCCGCCGCAGATGCCCGGTGGCGCCACGCTGGTGTTCGATGTGGAACTGCTCGGCATCGTGAGCAACGAGGCCGCCGCGGCGGAATAACGATCGGGTTTTGCAGGTGGCCGCCCCGGAAACGGGGCGGCTGCAGGCTCACCGGAAGAAGACACTGAAGTTTGCGAGCAAGAAGATCCAGTTCGACCACTATTCGGAGCTGACAGACTCGAATAATTGGTGCTATCGCTTTTTGTATTTCTTGTATCGACCCGTTTTATTTCTTGTCCAAACCCGTCTTTTCGTCCCTCTCCCTTCAGTGTCTTCTGCCGGTGAGCCTGTCGCCGAACAGCTACATGAGTAAAGCATTGCGGGGTTGTCATGGCAAGGTCTTGACCACAACAAACTTTTCGGGCTAGGCGGTTTCGAATCGGCGAGTCTCGAAACGCCGCGTCGCGCAGCGCCTGGCGAACCCTGCCGGAAATTGCGCCCCCTTATGTCACGCCGGCCAGCATCGGCACGAACGACACCGCACCCAGGATCTCTTTGTGGACACCGGCTTCGCGCCGTGTGATGCGCAGCAGTTGCTGCTGGCCATCCGGCCCCACTGGCACCACCAGCCGGCCGCCGATGGCCAGCTGCTGCACCAGCACCTCAGGCAGCGTCAGCGGTGCAGCCGCGACGATGATGCCGTCGAACGGCGCCTGCGTCGGCCAGCCTTTCATGCCGTCGCCATGCTTGAGCTTCACATTGCGCACCTGCAGTTCCTTCAGGCGCTGGCGGGCGCGCGCAACCAGCGGCTCGACGCGCTCGATGGCGAAGATCTTCTGCGCGAATGGCGCCAGCACCGCGGTCTGGTAGCCGCAGCCGAATCCCACTTCGAGCACTTTCGCGGGCGCGCCGCCGGACAGCAGTGCCTGCGTCATGCGCGCGACGATGTACGGCTGCGAGATGGTCTGGCCCCAGCCGATGGGCAGCGCGGTGTCTTCATAGGCGCGGCTGGCCAGCGCCTCATCGACGAAGATGTGTCGCGGAACATTGCGGATGCGCTCGAGCACGCGCAGGTCGTGGATGCCCTGGTCGCGCAGGCGCTGCACGAGCCGGTCGCGCGTGCGTGCCGAGGTCATGCCGATGCCGGAGTGGCGCATCACGTTCATGCCAGCGGTTTCAGCCAGTCGACCAGCGTGGGCAACGCGCTGTGGCGCGTCAGGTCGATCTGCAGCGGCGTCACCGAAACATAGCCATTGGCAATGGCGTGGAAGTCGGTGCCATCGCCGGCATCCTGGCCGGTGCCGGCGGGACCGATCCAGTACACGGTCTTGCCCTTGGGGTCCTGCACCGGAATGATGGGCTTGGAGCGGTGACGGCCACCCAGGCGCGTTGCACGGATGCCGCGCAGCTGCCCGAACGGCACATCCGGGACATTCACGTTCAGTGTCATGCCGCGCGCCAGCGGCTGCTCGAGCAGGCGCGCGATCAGCGTCTGTGCAACCCGCGCCGCGGTGTCGAAGTGACGGCCGGAGTCCGGCTCCATGCACAGCGAGAAGGCGACCGTGGGCAGGCCGAGGAACCGGCCCTCGATGGCCGCGGCCACGGTGCCTGAATAGAGCGTGTCGTCGCCGAGGTTAGCGCCGTCGTTGATGCCGGCGCACACCAGGTCGAACTCGAAATCGAAGTAGCCGGAGATGGCCAGGTGCACGCAGTCGGTGGGCGTTCCACCCACCACATAATGCACGCCCGGCTCGCTCTCGAACACGCGCAGCGGCACATCGAGCGTCAGTGAATTGCTGGCACCGCTGCGATTGCGATCGGGCGCCATCACGGTGGTGCGGGCCAGCTGCGCAAGCGCGGAATTGAGCTGCAGGATGCCGTCGGAGCGGTAACCGTCGTCGTTGCTGACCAGAATGTGCATGAGACCTTGCGCCAACCGCGATTGCGCTGGGGCGCGCGGCGCGCGCAATAATACAAGAAGCGGGACGCGAAAGGCGGTGCGCAGATGGACGATGAAGACCGGGCGCTGTTCCGTCGCGCCATGCGCGGCGTGCGGCGGTTATCGCATGAGGGCGCCGCCCCTGCCCGCCGCCACGGTCCGTCCCCGCGAGCCCGCTTCACGCGTGCCGAGCACCAGGCCGTGCTGCAGGAGAGCATGGGACAGCCCTCGCCGCTGGCGCCGGTCGAGGAATCCGGCGAGGCTCTGCTGTTCCGCCGGCCGCAGCTGAGCCCTGCGGCCTTCCGGCGCCTGCGCGCCGGCCAGTACCGCGTCGACGCCGAGATCGACCTGCACGGCCTGCGCGCCGCGATGGTCGAGCCGGCATTGCAGGAATTCCTTGCCGAAGCGCGGCGCGAGCGCGCTCGCGTGGTGCGCGTGATCCATGGCAAGGGCCGCAGGTCCGGCAATCGCGGGCCGGTGCTGAAGCTCGTGGCCAGCCACTACCTGGCGCGCATCGATGCCGTGCTGGCCTTCGCATCGGCGCGCGAGGTGGATGGCGGCTCCGGCGCCCTCCTCGTGCTGCTGCATGCGCCGGTTCGCGCCGCCGCGCCGGGTGCACGCTGACTGGCGCGCTGCGCTACTCGGTTAGCAGTTCCTCCGGCGCGCGGCCGGAAACCGGGTTCACGTAGTGGAAGGCCATCGGCGCCACCTCGGGGAATGGCGCTGCGCTCTGCCCGCGCAACGGTCCATCCGGCTTCGGCTCGAAGTTCTGCGCCGCACCCGGGGACACGCGGGGCTGGGCACGCGCGGCCACCTTCGCCCAGCCGGTGCTGTAGTTGGCATTCCACACGTATTCCAGATCCATCTTGCGGATCTTCCAGATGCCGTCCTCGCGCACCAGGCTGTTCTCGTAGATGCCGGAGATGTAGGAACCATCGCCATCGCGCGAACTGTTGAGCTGGAACAGCTTGGTGCGCACGCGCGCGCTGCGGCCGTCGGGCGCGACGGTGACCACCGGGGCCACCTTCTGGTGCAGCGTCAGGCCTGCGGCGCGCCGGCCGCCGCGTCCATAGCGCGCCACCAGCGAGGCGCGGATGCGCTCGCGGCCAATGTAGTTGCCGATGTACGAGAGTTCCTTCTCGCCATTCACGGCAAACACGTCGGCGGTCTCGTCCCACAGGAACTCGTCGATGTAGTAGCCGTAGGCATTGGAGACGTTCTCGCTGCCATCCTGCGCCACCACCAGCGCCAGCTCGCGCTCGGCTGCGGCCAGCAGTTCATCGAGCGAACCTGAGCTGACTGCCGGCGAATCGCCGAAAGGCGTGCCGCCCTGCGCGGGATTGGTGAAATGCAGCGCGGGAATCCCGAATTCCGGATAGGCCGCATGGCGCGAGGTGGGCGGCGCATCCGGCGCGAACTGCGCCGGCGCCGGTGTTGCAGCCAGCGCGCTCCTGGCCCATCCCTGTTCATAGTTGCTGCGCATGCGGCGCGTCGCGCGCATCGCCTGCAGCTGCCAGGTGCCATCGATGCGGCGATAGCGGTTCTCGTGGATGTTGATGCCCCAGAAGGCTTCCTCGCCGTTCTGGCCGGTCATCACCAGCTCGGTGACCCGTGCCTGCGCGCTCTGGCAGTCGCCGGACATCGTGATCACCGGCTGCATCTGCGTGTGTTCGTTCACCACGCCGGTGGCAAGACCCTGCGGGCCGAACTGCTCCAGTGCACGGCGGATGCTGGTGCGACCGCGATAGACGCCGCGCAGGCCGGGCTCGAAGGTGCCGTCGCTGGCGAAGAGGTCCGCCACGTCATCCCACATGCGGCGATCGACGTAGTAGCCATAGGCATTCTGCAGGCTGCGCACCTCGGACTGGGCGCGCAGGCAGGTCAGTTGCGCCAGCAGCTCGCCGGCACGGCGGCGCATGTCCGCTTCATCGGTCGGCGCCTGGTCTGCCGCAGTGATCACCGGCTGCAGCGGGATCGGCGTGCCGGCGCGGTCGGGCGTGTAGTGGAACGGCACGATGGTGACCGTGTCGCTGCGGTCGGCATTGCGCCAGCCCGGATCATAGGGACCGGCGAAGGAGGGATGGTAGGCGAGGCTGCGGATCTTCCACACCCCGTCCTCCTGCACGTATTCATTCTCGTAGATGCCACCGGCCCAGTCGGCGCGCTCGCCTTGACGACCGGTCATCGACACCTCGTGCCAGCGACCGCGCACGACGCGTCCATCCGGATCCATCGTCACCACCGGACTCATCACCAGATGAGTGTTCAGGTCGCCGTGCCCCAGGCGCGAGCGGCCGGTGCCGGCCAGGGCCTGCGCCTGCAGCCAGGCCGCGATGGCGGCCGGACCTTCATGGCGCTGTCCGGCCACGCGTGCCACGGCATCGCGCGTGAACAGACGTGCCGCCTCGGGCCACAGGCCGGCCTCGCGGTAGTGGCTCAGCGCAGCTTGGATGCGCTTGGCCGCGCGCACCGCAGTGGCATGGCGCAATCCTGCCGCGACGCGTTCCAGACGCTGCGACTGCTCCTGCAGCGTGCTTTCGCCGGCCGCCTGCGGCGTCTGCCCGATGCCGGATGATGCAATGCCCAGCAGCGCCAGCGGCGCCAGCACTTGCAGGCAACGCATGCGGATCTGGCCGATTTTGTGCTGTTTCGCCCGGATATTTGTCATGAAGTGCTCCCGTTGCCTGTGTCATCATAAGGGCGTGCCTTGCCGCTGGTCTTGCTGGATGCGGCAGTGGGCATCGCGGGCCCGAGAGCTCTTCCAATCAGAAATCCATCGCCTGTTCGTTAATCGGCAAGCGCAGTCGAGGGGGCGATCACGCCACGGCGTGACCACACAAGGGAAGGATCCTCAGCACATGAAAGCCATCATCACCGGCGCTTCCCGTGGCATCGGCCTTGCGCTGGCGCGCATCGCGTTGCGCCAGGGACACGAACTGCTGGCCGTCACGCGATCTTCGCCCTCACCTGAACTTCTGGCCATGCGCGACGAGCATCGTCCGCAACTGCGGCTGCTCGAAGCGGACCTGCGCGAAACCACCGCGGCAGACGCGATCGGCGCCGCCACCAAGGACTGGGTGTCGCTCGACCTGCTGATCAACAATGCCGGCGTGCTGCGCGACGGCGCCGCGCGCGAGGATTTCACCGAGTCCTTCCTGGTCAACGCCGTGGCGCCGTTCGAGGTCACGCGCAACCTGTTGCCGCGCCTGAAGCTGTCGACCAATCCGAGGGTGGTCCATCTCACCAGCAAGATGGGGTCGATCAGCAGCAATACCTCAGGTGGCCACTATTCCTATCGCGCCTCCAAGGCGGCGCTGAACATGATCAACCGCAGCCTGGCGCTCGACCATCCCTGGCTCTCCAGCATCGTGGTGCACCCGGGCTGGGTGCGCACGCGCATGGGCGGCGACGAGGCGCCGGTGGAAGCGGCCGACTCGGCCAGTGGCATCTGGCGGCTGGCGCAGGGGCTGACGCGCGACCAGAGCGGCAGGTTCTACGACTACCAGGGCAAGGACGTGCCCTGGTAGGCCGATGATCGCGACGCATTCCTTGAAGCCTGGCAGCAGCCTGAACCGGCGGCGGCAGGGACCCCGCTAAGGGGTCGTCGCATCCGGTTCCGCCGGTGCTTCTGCGTCTTCCCGGTGCCGCCTGCCATTGTCCGGCGGCTCTGTCGCGGAGACGAAACTGGTGAATGCACATCGTCCCTCGCCGGGCACGACGATCGATGAGAAGCGGTCGAGGCGGCCGGTGCTGCCGGTCTGGAATCCCACTGCATTGGCGAAGTCGAGGCCGAAGCAGGAGACATGGAAGCGGCCGTAGTACCAGTTGCGATGCGCATCCTGCACCCAGATGCCGCTCACGCCATCCGGCTGCCATTCGCGGATGGTGGTGCGCTGGTTCGCGAACGGGATCGAGGCCTCGGGACCGGTGACGCCGCCTGCGCTGTCCTGTGGCACTGCCGCGCAAGCCGCCAGCGCGACGGCAATCGTGGCTGCAATCGTGTTGCGCAGCATGGCCACCTCCTCGATGAGCCGATGGTATGCCATCGACCGCGGGCCGCATGCGGCCGGAAGGATGCCGCGATGTAAGGCTGGACCTACGGCGCGGCGCAGTAACCCGGGTCAGGCGCCGATCAGCACCACCGCCTGCGCCGCCAGTCCCTCGCTGCGACCGATGAAGCCCAGCTTCTCGGTGGTGGTGGCCTTCAGGTTCACGTCCGCGGCATCGATGCCCAGCGCCGCGGCAACGCTGGCGCGGATGGCATCCCGGTGCGCCGCGATGCGCGGCCGCTCGCCCAGCAGCGTCAGGTCCGCGTTCACCACCTTGAATCCGCGCGCGGCCACCAGCTGCACCGCATGGCGCACGAACTGCGTGCTGTCGGCGCCCTTCCACCGTGGGTCGGTGTCGGGAAAGTGCTGGCCGATGTCGCCCAGCCCGGCGGCGCCCAGCAGTGCATCGGTGAGCGCGTGCAGCAGCACATCGCCATCGGAGTGGGCCACGATGCCGCGCTGCGCGGGAACGCGCACGCCACCCAGCATCACATGGTCGCCGGGCCCGAAGGCATGCACGTCGAAACCGCTGCCGATGCGCAGGTTCATGCGCGATCCTCCATTGCAGAGCGTGGCGGCCAGGGGCAGGTCCCCGGCGGTGGTGATCTTCAGGTTGCCAGGATGACCGGCCACCAGGCGTGGCGCATGTCCCAGCCATTCCATGGCCTGCGCCTCATCGGTGGGTTCACGGCCGGCCGCCAACGCCGCATCCAGCGCCTGCTTCAGCAGGCCCATGCGGAACATCTGCGGCGTCAGCGCGCGCCACAGTCCGGCCCGGTCCGGGGTGGCGGTGATGCGGCCCGCGGCATCGGCGCGCTTCAGCGTGTCGGCCAGTGGCGTGGCCAGCAGGCCGCCGATGGCATCGTGCTGCAGCTCGTGCAGCAACCGGTCGAGGTCCCCGCGTGACAGGCAGGGACGGGCCGCATCGTGCACCAGCACCCAGTCCGCATCCGCGCCGGGCAGCGCCTGCAGTGCGTTGCGCACCGAGTCGCAGCGCCGCGCGCCACCGGCCACGCGCCTGAGCCTCGCGTCGCGCGCCGCGCGCAAGGTATCGAAGCGCATGTCCCCGGCATCGGTGGCCACCACCACACCCATGCAGCGCGCATCGGCCAGGAACGGCGCCAGCGCATGCTCGATGACGGTGGCGCCGGCCAGCGGCTGGTACTGCTTGGGTTGGTCCGCACCGAAGCGGCGCCCGCTGCCCGCCGCCGGCATGACGAGCCAGTAGTGCACCGGTCAGTGTGCGGTGGCGGCCAGCGCGGTGGGACCGGGATCGGCGACCGGATCAGGCGGAGGACTGGTGCGCACCTCGGGCGGAACGACCTGGAAGTAGGTTTCGTTCGGTGCGATGAGGCCCAGCTCGGCGCGGGCGCGTTCTTCCACTGCGGCGAAGCCCTGCTTCAGGTCGCGCACCTCGGCAGCCAGCTGCCGGTTGCGCGCCTGCAGGCGTTCGTTCGCGGCGCGCTGCGCCTCGACGGCGGCATCGAGTCGCAGCACCTCGCGCGCGCCGTCTGGCGATGCCCAGATGCGGTACTGCAGCAGCAGTGCAATCACGGCCAGCGCGGCGATGAACCACCTCATGAGCTGGGCAGGTTATCGCGCTAGAGCGGGAAAGGGAATGCCTCGCGCCCGGCATAGCGCGCCTCGTCACCCAGGATGGCGTCGATGCGCAGCAGCTGGTTGTACTTGGCGATGCGGTCCGAGCGGGACATCGATCCGGTCTTGATCTGCGTCGCCGCGGTGGCCACGGCGATGTCGGCGATGGTTGCATCCTCGGTTTCGCCGGAGCGGTGCGACACCACCGCGGTGTAGCGCGCCTTCTCGGCAAGGCCGATCGCCTCCAGCGTCTCGGTCAGCGTGCCGATCTGGTTCACCTTGATCAGGATGGAGTTGGCGATCTTCTTCTCGATGCCCTCCTTCAGGATGCGGGTGTTGGTGACGAACAGGTCATCACCCACCAGCTGCACCTTGTTGCCGAGCTTTTCGGTGAGCAGCTTCCAGCCGTCCCAGTCGCCCTCGGCCATACCATCCTCGATGCTGATGATGGGGTAGCGCGACACCAGGCCCGCAAGATAGTCGGCGAAGCCTGCGGCATCGAAGCTGCGGCCCTCGCCCTCCAGGTGGTATCGGCCGTCGCGATGGAACTCGCTGCTGGCCACATCGAGCCCCAGATAGATGTCACGGCCCAGCTTGTAGCCGGCCTGCTCCACCGCCTGGCCGATGATGCCCAGCGCCTCCTCGTTGGAACCGAGGTTGGGGGCGAAGCCGCCCTCGTCGCCCACCGAGGTGGCCAGGCCCTTGCCATGCAGGATCTTCTTCAGCGTGTGGAAGATCTCCGCGCCATGGCGCAGTGCTTCCGGGAAGGACGGCGCACCCACCGGCAGGATCATGAATTCCTGCACATCCAGCGAATTGTCGGCATGCGCGCCGCCATTGATGATGTTCATCATCGGTACCGGCATCACCGGCTTGCGGTCCTGGTCGGCATCGAGCGTGGCCAGGTGGCGGAACAGCGGTCGCCTTGCATCGGCCGCGGCGGCCTGCGCGGTGGCCAGCGACACGGCCAGCAGCGCGTTGGCGCCCAGGCGGCCCTTGTTGTCGGTGCCGTCCAGCTCGATCATCTTGCGGTCGATCTGCGCCTGCTCGCGCGCATCCATGCCGGCCACGGCAGTCTTCAGCGGGCCGTTCACATGGGCCACGGCCTTCAGCACGCCCTTGCCCAGGTAGCGCGCCTTGTCGCCGTCGCGCAGCTCGACGGCCTCGCGCGTGCCGGTGGAGGCACCCGAGGGCACCGCGGCGCGGCCCACGACGCCCGATTCCAGCACCACGTCGGCTTCGACGGTGGGATTGCCGCGCGAATCGATCACTTCGCGCCCGATGACATCGACGATACGGCTCATGACGGTTTCTCTTCCTCGTAGCGGTCTGTCTTGACGATTCGGTCCAGCGCCACCAGCGTGGCAAGCAGCGGTTCCATGCGCGCCAGCGGCCAGGAATTCGGCCCGTCGGAGAGCGCATGGTCGGGATCAGGATGGGTTTCGATGAACAGCCCGGCGATGCCGGCGGCCACCGCGGCACGCGCCAGCGGCGGCACGAACTCGCGCTGCCCGCCGGAGGCATGGCCCTGGCCGCCGGGCAGCTGCACCGAATGCGTGGCATCGAAGACCACCGGGCAGCCGGTGGCGCGCAGCACCGGGATCGCGCGCATGTCGGACACCAGGTTGTTGTAGCCGAAGGTGAAGCCGCGCTCGCACACCATGATGGCCTCGTTGCCGGCATCGCGCGCCTTCTGCACCACATTGCCCATCTCCCAGGGGGAGAGGAACTGGCCCTTCTTGATGTTGACCGGCTTGCCGGCGCGCGCCACGTTCTGGATGAAGCCGGTCTGCCGGCACAGGAAGGCCGGCGTCTGCAGCACATCGACCACTGCGGCCACCTCGCCGACCGGCGTGTCCTCGTGCACGTCGGTGAGCACTGGCAGGCCGAAGCGCTGACGCACGGCCTCGAGGATCTTCATTCCCTGCGCCAGCCCCGGGCCGCGGAAGCTGCGTGCGGAGGAACGGTTGGCCTTGTCGAAAGAGGCCTTGAACACCAGCGGCAGCTGCAGCGAAGTGGCGATCTGCTGCAGGCGACCGGCCACTTCTTCAACCAGCGTGGCGCTCTCGATGACACAGGGACCGGCGATCAGGAACAGCGGGCGGTGGTTGCCCACCTCGGCGCCGGCCAGCCTCATGCTTCGGCGGCCGCCGGCAACTGCGCCTCGCGGAACTCCCTGGCCGCCCTCACGAAGCCGGTGAACAGCGGATGGCCGTCACGCGGATTGGAGGTGAACTCCGGATGGAACTGCGTGGCGACGAACCAGGGATGGTCCGGCAGCTCGAGGATCTCCACCAGGCCATCATGCGAGAAGCCCGAGAAGCGCATGCCCCCCTTGCGGTAGGCCTCGAGGAAGTTGTTGTTGAACTCGTAGCGATGACGGTGGCGCTCGCGGATGATCTCGTTGCCATACAGCGCGCGCGCCAGCGTGCCATCGGCCAGCTCCACATCCTGTGCGCCCAGGCGCATCGTGCCGCCGAGGTCGGAGGTCTCGGTGCGCTGCTGCGAACCGCGCATCGCGTCCTGCCATTCGGTGATCATCGCGATCACCGGGTTCGGCGTGGCGCGTTCGAACTCGGTGCTGTGGGCGCCTGCCAGGCCCATCACATTGCGGCCGAACTCGATTGCGGCCACCTGCATGCCAAGGCAGATGCCAAGATAGGGAATGCGCCGCTCGCGCGCATAGCGCACGGCGGCGATCTTGCCCTCGATGCCGCGCTCACCGAAGCCGCCCGGCACCAGGATGGCGTCCATGCCCTCCAGGCACTCGACGCCGCGCAGCTCGATGTCGGTGGACTCGACGAACTTCACGTTCACGCGCGTGCGCGACTGGATGCCGCCATGCGAGAGCGCCTCGTTCAGCGAGATGTAGGCATCGCGCATCTGCACGTACTTGCCCACCATCGCGATGTCGACGCCGGCTTCCGGGTGCGCGCGGGCATGCACCACCTGGTCCCAGGCGGAAAGGTCGGCCGGCGGCACCGGAAGTCCCAGGCGGCTGACCACGAATTCATCCAGGCCCTGCTCGTGCAGCAGGCGCGGGATCTTGTAGATGTCGTCGGCCTCGACGGCGCTGAACACCGCGCGTTCTTCCACATTGGTGAACAGCGCGATCTTGCGCCGCTGCTCGTTCGGCAGCGGATCCTTGCAGCGGCACAGCAGCATGTCCGGCTGGATGCCGATGCCGCGCAGCTCCTTCACCGAGTGCTGCGTGGGCTTGGTCTTGATCTCGGAGCCGGACACCACCGGTACCAGCGTCAGGTGCATGTAGAGGCAGTGGTCGCGCCCCTGTTCCACGCCCATCTGGCGGATGGCCTCGAGGAACGGCAGCGACTCGATGTCGCCCACCGTGCCGCCGATCTCCACCATGCAGACGTCGGCATCGCCAGCGCCGAGCTTGATGCTGCGCTTGATCTCGTCGGTGATGTGCGGGATCACCTGCACCGTGCCGCCGAGGTAGTCGCCGCGCCGCTCGCGCTCGATCACGCGCTGGTAGATGCGGCCGGTGGTGAAATTGCTGTGCCGGCCGGTGGTGGTGCGCACGAAGCGCTCGTAGTGGCCGAGGTCGAGGTCGGATTCGGTGCCGTCGTTGGTGACGAACACCTCCCCGTGCTGGAAGGGACTCATCGTGCCCGGATCCACATTGATGTAGGGATCGAGCTTGACCATCGAGATCGCAAGGCCGCGCGACTCGAGGATGGCGCCGAGTGAGGCGGCCGCGATGCCCTTCCCCAAAGAAGAAACAACGCCACCAGTGACGAAAACAAAACGGGTCATGGGAAGTGCACCGCCGGGAAATGAAACGGCCGGAACCGCGCGATTGCAGTACCGGTCACGACGGGCCGACAGGTTAGCAAAACGGCCCCTCGCCCGCCACCGGGATCGGCACTTCGATCAGCAGTCGTCCACCCATGCGACGGATGCTGCAGTCGGGCAGGCGCAGCAGCGGGTGCGCATCGGCACGCGCGGCCATCATGGCCTCCACCTGCTGCAGGTGGCGGGCATTGGGCGCACGGGCGCCGCTCTGCCTGATCCAGGCGCGCAGCACCGCCCCGCGTCGCGCCGGCGCAAGCCGCCTGAGGATGGCGATCTCCAGCGCCGCGCCATCGGCGGCTGCGTCCAGGTCACGGCGGGCGGCAGCATCCAGCGACGCGGCGGCGATGGCGCAGTGGCCGGCGCTGCGCGCGGCGGTGCGCGCCGCCGCCGGCCAGCGTTCGCGCAGGCGTGGCAGCACCTGCGTGCGCAGGAAATTGCGGTCGAAGCGCGCATCGGCATTGGTCGGGTCCTCGACCCATTCCAGGTCGCAGGCGCGTGCGCAGGCGAGGATGCCGGCGCGGTCGAAGTCCAGCAGTGGACGCAGCAGGAGCCCCGGCCCGAACACCGCTCGCGCCGGCATGCCGGCCAGGCCCGACGGACCTGCGCCGCGCATCAGCGCCATCAATACCGTTTCCAGCTGGTCATCGGCATGCTGCGCGGTCACCAGCAGCTCGCCGGGCTGCATGGCCGCGGCCAGTGCGTGGCGCCGCGCGCGCCGCGCGGCCTCCTCCACCGAGGCGCCCCTGCGCAGCGGCACCCGGGTTCGCAGCACGCCCAGTGGCACGCGCCAGCGGCGCGCGGTGAGCAGGCAGAAGCGGCGGAAGGTGGCGGCGGCAGGCTGCAATCCATGATCCACATGCAGCGCGCGCAGCTGCAGCGCGCGCGGATGACTGCGCCGGACAGTCACCAGCAGATGCAGCAGCAGCGTGGAATCCAGTCCGCCGGACCAGGCCACCACACAGCGCAGTGGCGCTGTGCTTCCGGCCAGCTCGCGCAGGCGGTGAAGCAGGCGCTCGGCACCGGGCACCGGTGCCGCCTCAAGGCGTTGCGGCGCGCGCGCGCCGGTCAGGTCTTGGTCTCCGAATAGACCCCGAACGAGGCCAGGCGCTCGGTACGCCGGGCCACCAGATCATCTTTCGTCAGGCGCGACAGGTCGTCGAGATGGCGCAGGATGGCATCCTTCACGGTGCGTCCCGTGGCTTCCGGATCGCGGTGCGCGCCGCCCAGCGGCTCGGCCAGCACTTCATCGACCAGCTTCAGTTCCCTGAGCCTGGCGGCGGTCAGTCCCATTGCATCGGCCGCGGCTTCCTTCTTGTCGGAGCTCTTCCACAGGATGGAGGCGCAGCCCTCGGGCGAGATCACCGAATAGACCGCGTACTGCAGCATCAGCAGTCGGTCGCAGACACCAATGGCCAGCGCGCCGCCGGAGCCGCCCTCGCCGATCACCACACTGATGATGGGCACCTCGAGCGTGGACATCTCGAACAGGTTGCGGGCGATGGCCTCGCTCTGGCCGCGCTCTTCGCTGGACACGCCCGGATAGGCGCCCATGGTGTCGATCAGCGTCACCACCGGCAGGCCGAAACGTTCGGCGGTGCGCAGCAGCCGCAGCGCCTTGCGATAGCCCTCGGGCTTGGGCATGCCGTGATTGCGGCGCACGCGCTCCTTGGTGTCGCGGCCCTTCTGGTGGCCGATCAGCATGATCGGCCGGCCGTCGATGCGCGCCAGGCCGCCCACGATGGCGGCGTCGTCGCCATACATGCGGTCACCGTGCAGTTCGGTGAACTCATCGCAGATGCGCTTGACGTAATCGAGCGTGTAGGGACGCAGCGGATGGCGCGCCAGCTGCGTGATCTGCCATGGCGACAGCGAGGCGAAGATGGTGGTGGTGAGCTGGCGGCTCTTGCGCTGCAGCCGCGCGATCTCCTCGGCGATGTTGACCTTCGAGTCGCTGGTCACATGCCCCAGCTCCTCGATCTTCGCCTCGAGCTCGGCGATCGGCTGCTCGAAATCCAGAAAACTTACGGCCATCGGCCTTGTCCCGAACGGGCGGTGGTGGAAAGTGGCCGCAAGGTTAGTGGGCGGGGGCGCCGCCGTGCAAGCCGGCCGGATCGTATAGCAGCTGCAGGCCTTCCCGGCCCACCAGCGTCTCCAGCTCGTCCATCAGCGCCGGCGTAGGACGGATGCTCCAGTCCGATCCCAGCGCCAGCGTGCAGCGGGCCTGCGCGCTGCGATACCGGACCAGCACCTCGCAGGGACCGGGGCGCGATCCGCCCAGCAGATCCTGCAGGCGCTGCAGGAAGGTGCCCGGCTCGCACTGGCTGGTCTCCGGCCAGCGCAGCACGAGGCGTCGCGCCTGCTTCTCGCGCAGAGAATCGAGCAGCGTCAGCCGCTTGCCGGCGATGCGCCAGGCATTGCTGAAGTCATCGAAGCGCAGGTTGCCCTCCACCAGCACCAGGGCATCGCGCACCAGCAGCTCACGGTACTGCTGCGCCTGCTCCTCGAACAATGCCACCTCGATGCGGCCGGTGCGGTCATCAAGCACGAAGGAGGTGCGGCCATTGCGCTTGCGTACCTCCCAGACCAGGCCGGCGGCACTGACCTGGCGGCCACCGTTGTAGCGCTGGCCCTCGCCGTCCGATGGCGGACGCTCGCTGACCAGGTCTGCGATGCGACCGTTCACCAGGCGCTTGAGGTCGGATTCGAAGCGCTGGATGGGATGTCCGGTGAGGAACAGGCCCAGCGTCTCGCGCTCGCCGGACAGGCGCAGGCTCTCCGGCCACTCCGGTTGCATGGCCACCGGGGTTTCCACTGCGATCGCCGCGCCGCCACCGCCGAACAGGTCGTCCTGTCCGGCCTCGATGGCGCGCATGGCCTGCTCGCCGCCGCGCAGCGCCGATTCCAGGGACGCCATCAGCGTGGCGCGGTTGGCGCCGATCCCATCCAGTGCGCCGGCCTTGATCAGCCCCTCGAGCATGCGACGGTTGATGCGGCCGAGGTCGATGCGGCGACACAGCGACTCCAGGCTCTCGTAGGGACCATTGCGCTCGCGCTCGCGCACCAGTTCTTCAACGGCCTGCGCACCAACGCCGCGCACCGCACCCAGGCCATAGCGGATGGTGCCGTTGCCGGCGACGGTGAAATCCCAGTGCGAGGCATTGATGTCCGGCGGCAGCAGGCGCAGCTTCATGCGCGCGCATTCGTCCACCAGCGTCACCACCTTGTCGGTGTCGGCGATGTCGGCCGACATCACCGCGGCCATGAACGCGGCCGGATAGTGCGTCTTCAGCCAGGCAGTCTGGTAGGTGAGCACCGCATAGGCGGCCGAGTGCGACTTGTTGAAGCCATAGCCGGCGAATTTCTCGATCAGGTCGAAGATCCAGCCGGCCTTGTCGGCGTCGACGCCATGCGCCACGGCGCCCTCGACGAACACGCTGCGCTGCTTGGCCATTTCCTCGGGCTTCTTCTTTCCCATGGCCCGCCGCAGCAGGTCGGCGCCGCCCAGCGTGTAGCCGGACAACACCTGCGCGATCTGCATCACCTGCTCCTGGTACAGGATCACGCCATAGGTGGCGGCCAGCACCGCCTTCAGCGAAGGATGCAGGTAGTCGATCGCGCTGCCACTGGTGTCGTGCTTGCGCGCGATGAAGTCATCGACCATGCCCGACTGCAGCGGCCCTGGACGGAACAGCGCCACCAGCGCCACCACATCTTCGAAGCTGTCTGGTTTCAGGCGGCGAATCAAATCCTTCATGCCGCGCGACTCGAGCTGGAACACGGCCGTGGTCGCACCGCTCTTCAGCAGCTCATAGGTGGCGCGATCGTTCATCGGCATGCGCGCCATGCACAGCGGATCACCGGCGCGCTCCGGCAGCGCGTTGACGATCTTCTCGGCGCGGTCGATGATGGTCAGCGTGCGCAAGCCGAGGAAGTCGAACTTCACCAGGCCCGCCGCCTCGACATCGTCCTTGTCGAACTGCGTGACCACACCCTCGCCGGCGTTTTCCGTGTACAGCGGCGTGAAGTCGGTGAGCACCGAGGGCGCGATGACCACGCCGCCGGCATGCTTGCCGGCATTGCGCGTCAGGCCCTCCAGCTTCATCGCAAGCTCGAGCAGCGCACGCACCTCTTCATCGTCGCGGTTCAGGCGCGCCAGCTCCGGCTCCTTCTTCAGCGCCGCCTCGAGTGTGATGTCCAGCTCGTTCGGGATCAGCTTGGCGATGCGGTCGGCAAAGCCGAAGGGATGTCCCAGCACGCGCGCCACGTCGCGCACCACCGCCTTCGCCGCCATCGTGCCGTAGGTGATGATCTGCGAGACGCGCTCGCGGCCGTAGCGCTCGGCCACATAGGCGATCACGCTGTCGCGGCCTTCCATGCAGAAGTCCACGTCGAAGTCCGGCATCGACACGCGCTCGGGATTCAGGAAGCGCTCGAACAGCAGCTGGTGCTCGATGGGGTCGAGGTCGGTGATGCCCAGAACCCAGGCCACCAGCGAGCCGGCACCGGAACCGCGGCCCGGCCCTACCGGCACGCCGTTCTCGCGCGCCCAGCGGATGAAGTCGGCCACGATCAGGAAGTAGCCGGCAAAGCCCATCTTGATGATGACGCCCAGTTCGCGCGTCAGCCGCGCGGCATATTGCTCCGGCACCGCATCGGCGCCATGCAGCGCCTGCATGCGCTGCGCAAGGCCTGCCGTCGCCGTGACGCGGATGAAATCCTCGGCGCTGCTTCCATCGGGCGTCGGGAACACCGGCAGCTGGCTCTGCCCGAGCCTCAGCGGCAGGCTGCAGCGACGCGCGATCTCGACACTGTTGGCCAGCGCCTCGGGGATGTCGGCGAAGAGTTCGGCCATCTGCTGCGGCGACTTCAGGTACTGCTCGCGCGTATAGCGGCGGCGGCGGTTCGCATCGGCCAGCAGCGCGCGCTCGCGGATGCACACCCGCGCCTCGTGCGCGTCGTAATCCTCCTGGGTCAGGAAGCGCACGTCGTTGGTGGCCACCACCGGCGTGCCGGTCGCCGCCGCCAGCTGCACGGCGGCGGTGACATATTCCGCATCGGTGCTGCGGCCCAGCCGCTGCAGTTCCAGGTAGTAACGGTCGCCGAACAGCTCCTGCCAGGACTTCAGCAGCCGGCGCGCCTGCGCGGGCCGGCCGGTGAGCAGCGCATGGCCCACGTCGCCCTCCCAGCCGCCGGACAGCGCGATCAGGCCGGTCACGGCGTCGGGCGTGAGCCATTCGCGCGCGATCAGCGGCGTGTTCTGGCGTTCACCCTCCAGGTAGGCGCGCGACACCAGACGCGAGAGATTCAGGTAACCGGTGTGGTTCTGGCACAGCAGCGTCAGTCGCGTCGGCGACTGGCGCTCGCCCTCGGCCAGCCACAGGTCGACACCGATGACGGGCTTGAGTCCCGCCGACATCGCGGCGCGATAGAACTTGACCATCGCGAACAGGTTGCACTCGTCGGTGAGCCCGACGGCGCCCATGCCGGCAGCAGCGGCTGCCTGCATCAGTTCCGGTACCCGCACCACGCTGTCGAGCAGCGAGTATTCGGTGTGGATCCTCAGGTGGACGAAGTTCGACATGGCGCGCGATCAGCAGGTCTTCAGGCAGGCGCGCACGGGCTCGAAGCTGCGGCGGTGCACTGCGCAGGGACCCAGCCGCCCGAGCGCCTCCAGATGTTCGGGCGTGGCATAGCCCTTGTGGCTGCACAGCTGGTAGCCGGGATAGGCCCGTTCCAGCGAGCCCATCAGCGCATCGCGCGCGCACTTGGCGAGGATGGACGCGGCGCTGATCGCGCGCACCAGCGCATCGCCCTTCACCAGCGTCTCGACCCGGTCGCAGCAGTCGGCGATCGGCGGCATGCAGTTGCCATCGACCAGCACCACCTCGGGACGCCGCGCCAGGCCCTGGACGGCCCGGCGCATGGCCAGCAACGTGGCGCCGAGGATGTTCAGCGCATCGATCTCCTCGACGTCGGCCCAGGCCACCTGCCAGCACAGCGCGCGCTCGCGGATGCGCTGCGCCAGCACCTCGCGGCGCTCGGGCGTCAGCTGCTTGGAATCGGCGAGGCCACGGATGGGGCGTGCCGGGTCGAGCACCACGGCTGCGGCATAGACCGGGCCCGCGAGCGGCCCGCGGCCGGCCTCGTCCACGCCGGCGATCATCGCGGCGCTGCGCATCCAGACTCTGGCGCGGCGCGCGCCCGATCCATCCATCATTTGGCCATACTCCCTGGCCGCGACGATACCGCGCCGGGCAGGCAGATCAAGCCGGATTTCGGATGTGCTTGCCGGACCCGCGCTGCGGGCGATCAAGGCCGATCCTGCCGCGGGGGCATTGACGGTGAACCCCGCATCTGTTCTCAAGATTGCGCAAGTGTATGGTGTACGTATACACTGTATACATGCTGATCCGGCTCGACCCAGATTCCCCGGTTCCGGCGGTGCGGCAGATCGCCGATGCGCTGCGCGTCGAACTGGTCGAGGGGCGACTGAAGCCCGGTGACACACTCCCTTCGGTGCGACGGGCAGCAATCGACCTGGGCCTGCATTTCAACACTGTGGCCGAGGCCTACCGGCTGCTGGCCGAGGAAGGCTGGCTGGAGTTGAAACACGGACGCAGTGCCCGTGTGGCCAACCGGCAGGCGCCCCGGGCCACCCGCCAGACCGTGCAGAGCTACCGCCAGAGATTGCGCGAACTGGTGTCGCAAATGCGTGCCGCCGGGGTACCGGAAGACAGCATTGCAAGCGAACTGCAGCATGTGCTGAAGGGACGTTCGTGAAACTCTCGCCCAGGGCGCGGGCCAACATCGTCAGCTTCGCGGTACTGGCGCCATACTTTCTGGCTGGCACCATTTATCGCGCGGAGTTCACCCAGCGCACCTTCGCCTACCTGACGCTGGGCGCCATGCTGGTGTCGATGCTGGTTCATCAGTGGGTGTATCACCGACATGCCGGTCCTGCGGCTGCATCGGCACTGCCCCGCGCCGAACTGCTTCTGTCTCCCGACCCGCTTCCCCGCGTGGCCTGGCTCGGGCTCTTGCCGCCCGTGATCGTGTCGATCCTGCTCTGGTGGGTCGCCCGGCATGGCGATGCCCTGCCCTGGCGCGACAACTGGCTGGGTGCCCCAACACCCGCATGGGACCACAAGATGTTCATGCCGTTGGCAATGGGCGTGATCGCATGGAACAGCGTCGTCGTCTGGAAGGTGGTCGAGGCACTGGGCCGCTGGTATGGCATGTCGCGCGCCTATCCGCATCGTTCGCGGCGTCTCAGGGTGGCAGTCGGCACGCAATGGGCCGCGCTGCTGACCAGCGTATGCTGGGCCACCGGAAACACGTTCTATCTGCCAGGTCCGTGGCCCACCCTGTGCGCGCTCGGCTTCGGCGGCGGCATGTTCCTGTTTCTCCAGTCAGCCGGTGCCGGGGAACGCATGCGCAAGGCGCAACCTGCCACCGGGAGCTGGTACTACCTTGATTTTCGCGATCCGAGTTTCCTCAGTCCCCGGGGACTGAATGTGGCCAATGCCTGGACGTGGCTGCTGGCCGCTGCCGCTGCCGCCCCCATCCTGCTGATGGAGTGGTTGTATCAGTATTCGCGAGCCATTCAATGAAGCTGCCGCGGTACATTCTCGAACATGCCCGGCCGATCGCATTGCTGCTCAATGGCGTCATCGCGATGCTGGCGACCGTCAGTGGAATCATCCACTACAACTCACGCCCCGAGCCGGCATATGAAGCCAGGGTGGGTTCCATCACCGTCGATCTGGCACGGCTGCATCACTCGCTGCGGTTCGAGCATCTGCAGGAGGCGGGACTCTTCAGGCAGATCGAGTGCGGGCACTGCGATTTCACGCGCTCGCGCAAACGTGCGCATCTGCGTGAGAAGGATTTCAATGACCTGGGACTGATGGGCCTGCTTTACCTCGGCAGGGGCCGGGAAACCCTGTCGCTGCACTTCCATGGCATCGACATTCCAGTCGGGCAGCAACGACTCGAAGAAGCGGTTCGAGCCCTTCGTGGCCAGTTCCCCGGGCGGGAAGATGCCATTCAATACCAGAGCCGATGAGAATGAACCCATGGGGCCGGCAGGCCTCAGCGCGCCGGCCCTCCGCTGACCAGACCCGCCAGCACCGCCGCAGCGCGCTGCGCGCCGCCATGGCGCAGCGCCTGGTGGATGGAATGGAAACGCTGCTGCAGCCGTGCTTGCCGCGCCGGATCAACGAGCAGCGTCTGCAATGCCTGCGCCAGCAATTGCGGATCCACCTTCTCCTGGAAGAACTCCGGTACCAGCTCCTCGCCTGCCAGCAGGTTCGGAAGCGAGAAGTGACTGACCTTGACCAGACCCAGGTCACGCGCGATGAAGGCGGTCAGCGGTGCAAGGCGGTACGCCACCACCATCGGTGTACCGTGCAGCAGCGACTGCAGTGTGGCGGTACCAGATGCCACCAGCGCCACGTCCGCCGCTGACAAGGCTTCGTCAGCGCGGCCCGACAGCAGCCGGATCGGCGCACCGGCCTCTTCCACCTGCGCGGCGAACTGCTTCCCCACCCTTTCCGACGCAACCGGAGAAATGAAATGCAGCCGCGATGGGTGCATCTTCTGCAACGTCGCGGCAGTGCGGGCGAAACTCGCACCCAGCCGCCGCACCTCACCCTCGCGGCTGCCGGGCAGGATCGCCACCACGGTGGCGGTGGCGTCGATTCCCAACGCCGCGCGTGCTTCGTCACGACCGGACTCCAGCGGAATCTGCTCCGCCAGCGGATGCCCTACGAACTCCGCCAGCACCCCCACCCCTGCATAGGCCTGCGGCTCGAACGGCAGCAGGCACAGCACGGCATCCACGCTACGAGCGATGCCATGCACCCGCCCCCGCCGCCAGGCCCACACCTGCGGACTGACGTATTGCGCGGTGGTCACGCCCCGCTCGCGCAACTGCCGTGCCAGTCCCAGGTTGAAGGCCGGCGAATCGATGCCGACGAACAGGTCGATGCGGCGTGCGAGGAATGCACGCTGCAGCCGTCTGCGCAGTTTCAGCAACCTTGGCAGATGCCGCAGCGGCTCGACCAGTCCCATCACGGCCAGCTCGTCGCTGCCCGCCAGCGCTTCGCAACCGGCCGCGCACATGCGCTCGCCCGCCACCCCGATGAAAGCGGCCTGCGGCAGCCGCTCGCGAAGCGCCTCGATCAGCGCCGCGCCGAGCAGGTCACCGGAGGCTTCTCCTGCCACCAGCCCGATGCGCAGCGGCCGCGCCGACTGCGATGGCGCCGATGCGAGGCCTGCAGCATGCATGGCGCCGGGCGCTTTCAGCGTGCCAGGCCGCGCCCGGTTCCGCGCAGGAAGTCGGCGAAGATGCGCAGCATCGGCTGCGCCGCGACCATCTGCTCAACCTGTGCTGCGGCCTCGGCCAGCGGCAGCTCGCTGCGATAGACCAGGCGGAACGCATTGCGGATGGCGCGCGTCTGCTCCTCGGTGAAGCCACGGCGCTTCAGGCCCTCGACATTCACCGCGCGCGGCGCGGCCGGCTGGCCGGCGGCCAGCACATAAGGCGGGATGTCCTGCAGCACCGCGGTGTTGTTGGCGATGAAGGCATGCGCGCCGATGCGGCAGAACTGGTGCGCACCGGCGTAGCCGCTGAAGATCGCCCAGTCACCCACCTCGACATGGCCTGCGAGGTTCACGGCATTGGACATGATGATGTGGTTGCCCAGTACGCAGTCATGCGCCACATGCGAATAAGCCAGAATCAGGTTGTCATCGCCGATGCGCGTCTCGCCGATGCCGGTGACGGTGCCGCGGTTGACGGTGACGAACTCGCGGAAGGTGTTGCGGTTGCCGATCGACAGCCGCGTTGGTTCGCCGCCATATTTCATGTCCTGCGGCGCATCGCCGATGGACGCAAACTGGAAGATGCGGTTGTCCTCGCCGATCACGGTGGGCCCGTTGATCACGGCATGCGGACCGATGCGCGTGCCGCGGCCAATGACCACTCCCTCGCCGATCACGGCGAAGGGGCCGACGGTGACGTCCGCCGCAAGCTGCGCGTCGGGCGAGATGGCGGCCCGCGGATCGATGCTCAAGGCGCGATGACCGTGGCGTTCTCCGCGTCGGGGAACAGCATCATCTCGGCGCTGACCGCCTCGGCCTCGCCGACATAGGCCGCCGTGGACAGCTTCCAGATGCCCTTCATGTTGCGCCCGACATTGGCGGTGAGGATCAGCTGGTCGCCTGGCTCCACCGGCCGACGGAAGCGGCAGCCATCGATGCCGGCGAAATAGAAACGCGTGTTCTCGTTCGGCACCCGGCCCAGCGTGGTGTAGGTGAGGATGCCGGCGGTCTGCGCCAGCGCCTCGAGCACCATCACGCCCGGCATCACCGGCCGGCCCGGGAAATGCCCCATGAAAAACGGTTCGTTGAAGGTGACGTTCTTCACCGCGCGGATGCTCTGGCCCGGCGTGCATTCGAGCACCCGGTCTACCAGCAGGAAGGGATAGCGATGGGGCAGCCGCCCCAGGATCGCGTAGATGTCGAGAAACGGTTTGTCAGTGCTGCCCATCTTCCTCACCTTGATCTGCTCCGCCCGGAACTTCCAGCCGCCGCACCCGCGCCTCGAGCGCATCGAGCCGCTTGATGCGACCCACGATGCGGCGCCAGTGCCGGGCCTCCTCCGCCGGGAGCACGTTTGAATACATGCCGGGTTCGCGCAGCGAGTGCGTGACCATGCCGAACCCGGCGACGACGATATCATCGCCGATCACCAGCTGCCCGCCGATGCCGGTGCCACCACCGATCATGCAGCGGCTGCCGATGGTGGTGCTGCCGGCCACGCCGGTGCAGGCGGCAATGGCCGTGTGCGCACCAATGCGCACGTTGTGCGCGATCTGGATCTGGTTGTCGAGGCGCACGCCGTCGTCGATCACCGTATCGCCCAGTGCGCCACGGTCGATGGTGGTGTTGGCGCCGATCTCCACGTCGTCGCCGATGACGACCCGGCCCAGCTGCGGCACCTTCACCCAGGCGGCGCCATCGCGCGCATTGCCGAAGCCGTCGGCACCGATGACGGCGCCCGGATGCACGATGCAGCGCGCACCGACGCTGCAGCCCGCCAGCACGCTGGCGCGCTCGTGCAGGCGCGTGTCCGCGCCGATCACGGCATCGGCACCGACGATGGCGTGTGCCCCCAGCCGGCAGCGCGGCCCGATGCGTGCACCGCGCGCCACCAGCACATAGGGACCCACCTCGGCCGAGGCGTCCACCACCGCGCCCGTCTCGATCGTGGCCGTGGCATGCACGCCCGGCCGCAGCGGCGCGGCTGGATGCAGCAGCGCCGCGATGCGCGCAAAGGTGGCGTGGGGATTGGCATGCAGCAGCGCGTCGACCGGACAGTCGTCCGCGTGGCGCGGCTTGATCACCACCGCGCCCAGCCGCGTGCCGCGCAGCGCGGCACGCATCGCCGGATTGGCGAGGAAGCCCAGCGAGGCAGCGCCGCCGTCGAGACCGGCGACCGATGTGATGCGCCGCGCGGGATCACCGCGCAGCGCACAGCCGAAGCGCAACGCGAGCTGGCCGAGGCTCAGGCTCGCGTCTGCCGGCGCCACCGGAGCGGATGCCTGCGGTCGGTCAGGGCGTCGCGGCGGGAGCTGCCGGAGCTGCCGGAGCTGCCGCAGCCGGCGCGTTGGCCGGACGGGCCTGCAGCGCCTGCAGCACCGGAGCGGTGATGTCCAGCGCCTGCGTGGCGAACAGCACGCCATCGGCCAGGATCAGCTCGTAGCCATTGGCCTGCGCGTACTTCTGCACCTCTTCGAGCACCACGCGGTTGAGCTGCATCATCTCTTCGTTGCGGCGCGCGGTGAGGCGATCCTCGAACTTCTCCTGCTTGGCCTGCAGGTCGATGTAGCCGTCGCGCAGCTCACGCTGCGCGGCCGATACCTGCGTCGCGGACATTGTGGCGCTGTCCCTGTTCAGCTTGTCTTCCTGGGACACCAAGTTCTGGCGCAGCGTCTCGATCTCGCGCTGCTGCGGACCCATTTCCGACTGCAGCGCCGTGGTGGCCGCACGGGCCTGCGGCGATTCCTGCAGCAGCACCTGCACGTTGACGACGCCGATCTTGCCGGACGCAACCTGCGCGGCGGCGACCGTTGCGGATGCCGCCATGGCCGCGATGGTGAGGACTGCAATGCCAATTCGTTTCACGATGAACCTCTGCTGGATGAATCAGAATGCCTGGCCGATGGAGAACTGGAAGCGCTCCGTCTCGTCGCGCCACAAGGGACCTGCACCTTCGGAAGCGTTCAGCGGGATGCCATAGCTGAAACGGAACAGGCCGAGCGGCGCGAGCCATTCCACTGACAGGCCGGCCGACCGACGCAGGTTTTCGAATTTGAACTTGTAGGTCAGTGGCGTCAACCCGCCCTCATCGCCGTAGAACTCGACGTCATGTGTCGCGAACACGTTGCCAATGTCGTAGAACAGGCTGACGCGTGCACTGGTCTGCCACTTGCTCGGCATCGGCAGGATCAGCTCGGCTCGCGCCACGGTCAGCAGGTTGCCGCCGTAAGGATTGCCGAAATCGTCCTTCGGGCCCATGCGGCTCTCGCGAAAGCCGCGCACCGTGTCTGGACCGCCGGCATAGAACTGCCGGTATGGCGGCAGCGCGGTGGTGTCGCCGAAGGCATCGCCATAGGCCACGTTGACGTTGATCATGCCGGTGATGCGGCGCCAGATCGGGATGTACTGCACCAGCGAGTAGTCCGCCACGTAGTACTCCACCGCACTGCCCGGCACGCTGGAGCTCAGCGACAGCGACTGCTGCTGGCCGCGGTCCGGGAACAGGCCGCGGTTCAGCGAGGTGAGGTACCAGCCGGTGGTCAGCTCGAAGGCGGTGTACTTGCTGCCGAAGAACTCGTAGACGTTGCCGTAGGAGTCGACGGCGCTGCGGCTGTAGGGTTTGCCGTTCTGCTGCACCCAGGTGCGCGCCTGCAGCGCGCTGCCGTTCGAGGTGGTCATCAGCTGCGAGCGCGTGGCGTTGAGACCGAAGCGCAGCCCCTGCCATTCGGTGATGGGATAGCCGAACTGCAAGCCGGCGTTGAGCGACTTCGAGGAGAAGTCCGACGAGGCCGACACGAACTGCGTGATGTCCGAATAGCTCAGTGAATAGGTGCGCGAGATGTTGTGGATGCCCGCATAGGGATTGGTATGCGAGAACGCCGCCACCTTCTGGTACTTGCCGGTGTTCAGGTCGAGCGCGACGCGCTTGCCGGTACCGAAGAAATTGCTGTCGGCATAGCTGCCGTTGATGATGAACGCGGAAGACGCCGAATAGCCGATGCCGCCCGACAGGGTGGCACTGGGGCCTTCCTTCACGTTGAAGTTCACGTCGACCAGGTCGTCGGTGCCATCCACCGGCTCGGTCTCGAAGTCCACCTGCTCGATGTAGGGCAGCTGCTGGATGCGCTGCCTGGAGCGCTCAAGCGAGGTGTTCGACACCCATGAACCTTCCAGCTGGCGCATCTCGCGGCGAAACACCACGTCCTGCGTGCGCGTCATGCCGCTGAAGTTGATGCGGCGGACATACACGCGCTTGCCGGGGTTCACGATGAAGGTCATCGTGACTTCCTTCTTCTCATCGTCGAGCCGCGGCACCGGATCGACCTCGGCGAAGGCATAGCCGAGGCTGCCCAGGTAATCCTCGATGTACGACTGCGTGGCCGAGATGCGCTGCTGCGAATAGATCTGGCCCTTCGCGATGAACAGGTTCACGAAACGCTGCAGCTCTTCGGCGGGCATTGCCGCGGTGCCGGTGGCGCGCGCATCGGCGATGCGGTAGACGTCGCCCTCGTCGATGCTGATGGTGATGAACATGTCCGACATGTCGTCGGCAATCTGCACCTGCGCCGATTCGATCTGGAAGTTCGCATAACCGCGGTCCTGGTAGAACGAGCGCAGCTTTTCCAGGTCGCCGGTGAGCATCTCGCGCGAATAGCTGGTGCCCGGCTTCCACCAGTTGTTCCAGCGCGGCGTCATCAGCTCGAAGTTCTCGGTGATCTCGTCGTCATCGAAGGTCTGGTTGCCGACGATGTTGATCTGCCGGATCTTCGCGCGCGAGCCTTCCTTGATCTCGATGCCCACCCGCACCAGGTTGTCCGGCAGCTCCTCGATGTTGGTCTCGACGCTGACGCCGTACTTGCCCTGGCTGAAATACTGGTCGGTGAGCTCGGCCTTCACGTCCTCGAGCACCGAGCGGTCGAAGGTCTTGCCCTGCGCAAGGCCTATGCCGCGCAGCGAGGTGGTCAGGTCCTCGGTCTTGATGTCCTTGTTGCCGGTGATCTCGAAGCTCTCGATGGTGGGACGCTCTCGCACCACCACCACCAGCGTGGCGCCATCACGGCGCAGCTCCACGGTGCGGAAGAAGCCGGTCTCGTTCAGCGCATGCATCGCCTCGCGCACCCGCTGCGGGTTCAGCTCATCGCCGATGTTGACCGGCAGGTAGTTGAACACCGTGCCTTCGGACACGCGCTGCAGGCCGAGGATCTGGATGTCGCCGACGGTGAAGCGCGTGGCATCGCCGCTCACCTGCGCGTGCGAAAGCGGCGCTGCCGCAAGCAGACCCAGCAGGGACAGGAGGGAAATCTTCTTCTTCATGCTCAACCGAACTGCCGCAGGATGTCGTTGAAAAGTGCCACGCCCATCAGCAGGACGAGCATCGCGATCCCCACCTGCTGGCCCAGGATCTGCGCGCGCTCGGAGAGTGGACTGCCCTTCACCCATTCCACCAGCTGGTACACCACCTGCCCGCCATCGAGGATGGGCACCGGCAGCAGGTTGATGAAGCCCAGCGAGAGGCTGATCAGCACCAGGAAGGAGATGAAGGTGGTGAAGCCGGAGATCGCCGACTCGCCGGCGAATTCCATGATGGTCAGCGGACCGGAAAGATTTTTCAGCGAGACATTGCCCTGCAGCATGCGCCAGAACACCCGCGCCTGCAGCACGGTCATCTTCCAGGACTCCTCGATGCCCATGGTCAGCGACTCGACCGGACCCAGGCGCATGTGGCGCACCATGGAGTCCGGCAACGTCACGCGCCGCGGCGAGGTGATGCCCAGGCGCCCGATCTGCCGGCCTTCGGCTTCGGCCACGCCCACCGCCACCGGCAGGGTCAGGGTGTCATCGCCGCGCCGCACGGTGACATCCATCGAGCCGCCAGGCCGCGCCTGGATCAACTGCGTGAATGCCTCGAAACCGGCCACCGGGCGACCATCGATGGCGAGCACCTCGTCGCCGACCTGCAGGCCTGCCACGTCTGCCGGGCCGCCGGCCTCGACATCGCCGACCTGCGCCGGCACGGCCGGCGCCCAGAAGCCGAAGCCCAGTCCCGCAAGCAGCTGGTCCGGTTCGGTGAGCCGGCGGCGCTCGGCTGCATCGGCCACGTCGAGCAGCGCCACGCGTTCAGCGCCGGCCTCGTTGCGCAGCGTCAGCCGCACGCGGCCATCGCCGGTCATCTGCTCGAGCAATCCGATCACCACATCGCCGCGGCCGGCAGCCGGCTTGCCGTCGAGGGCGAGGATCTCATCGCCGCTGGCAAGGCCGGCCTGCGCCGCCGGTGAATCGGGAATCACCTGGCCCACCACGGCGCGGATCTCCTGGGCGCCGTTGATCCAGTACAGCCCCCACAGCAGCAGGATGGCGAAGGCGATGTTGAATGCGGGACCGGCCAGCAGCACCAGGATGCGCTGCCAGTGCGGCCGGCGGTTGAAGGCGCGATGCACCTCACCGGCATCGACCGGGCCTTCCCGCTCATCGAGCAGCTTCACGTAGCCGCCCAGCGGGATGGCGGCGACGACGTATTCGACGCGGTCGGCATCGCGGCCCACGCGCCGCCACAGCGCCTTGCCGAATCCCACCGAGAAGCGCAGCACCTTGAAACCCAGGCGCCGGGCCACCCAGTAATGACCGTATTCATGCACGGTCACCAGCAGCCCCACGGCAACCAGGAAGGCCAGCAGGTGCTGCCAGGACAGGCTCACCGCGCCACCCCGGCGGCGTGGCGGACGATGTGCTCGGCGGCCAGCGCGCGCGCGCGCTCGTCCGCGGCCAGGACGGCCGTCAGCTCGCGCGCCTCATGCACCCGGCCCCACGCATTCATCACTGCCGCGCAGGTCTCCGGTATGCCACCGAATCTCAGACTTCCTGACAGAAAAGCCCCCACAGCCACCTCGTTGGCGGCATTGAGCACCGCCGGCATTTCTCCGCCGGCGCGCGCGGCCTCGATGGCCAGCGCCAGGCAGGGAAAACGCCCCGTATCCGGCGCCTCGAAATCCAGCCGCGCCACGCGCAGCAGATCGAGGAATTGTACACCGGAGGCCATGCGATCTGGCCAAGCCAGCGCATGGGCGATCGGCGTGCGCATGTCAGGCGATCCCAGCTGCGCCAGCACCGATCCGTCCACATATTCCACCAGCGAATGCACCACGCTCTGGCGGTGGATCACCACCTCGATGCGTTCGGCCGGCAGCCCGAACAGCAGCGCCGCCTCGATCAGCTCCAGCCCCTTGTTCATCAGCGTGGCGGAGTCGACCGAGATCTTGCGCCCCATGCTCCATGTTGGATGGGCACAGGCCTGGTCGGGGGTTACATTTTCGATAGCGGCAGCTGACCAGTCCCTGAACGGGCCGCCCGAGGCGGTCAGCAGGATGCGGCGCACGCCGGCGGGCGCCTCGCCCAGGGTTCCGGCCGGCGGCAGGCACTGGAAGATCGCGTTGTGCTCGCTGTCGAGCGGGATGATGCGCGCGCCGGAGGCCCGCGCCATCTGCAGCACCAGCGGGCCGGCCATCACCAGCGGTTCCTTGTTCGCGATCAGCAGCCGCTTGCCGGCCTGCGCGGCGGCCAGCGTCGAGGGCAGGCCCGCGGCGCCGACGATGGCGGCGACCACGGTGCCCACCTCCGGCAGCACGGCCAGCTGCGAGGCGGCGGCAGGTCCGTCGAGCACCTCGGCGTCGATGCCGGCCTGTCGCAGGCGCGAACGCAGGTCCGCGGCAAGACCGGCATCGGCGAGGGCCACATAACGGGGACGGAACTCGCGCGCCTGCTCGAACAGGCGCGCAAGGTTGGTGTGCGCCAGCAGCGCCACCACCTGGTAGTCGGCCGGATGGCGCCGCAGCACATCGAGCGTGCTCTCGCCGATGCTGCCAGTGGAGCCGAGCACGGCCACGCCGACCGGAGTGCTCACCCCAGCAGCCCCGGTACCAGCTCCATTCCCAGCATCAACAGCGGCGCGGCGGCCAGCAGGCTGTCGAAGCGGTCGAGCACGCCGCCGTGGCCGGGAATCAGGTTGCCGCTGTCCTTCACGCCGGCATAACGCTTGGCGAGGCTTTCGTTGAGGTCACCGACCACCGAGAACAGCGTCACCGCGAGCGTCACCAGCAGCAGTGCGACCAGCGGCAATCCGCGCCAGGTGGCCACGACCACGGCCAGCAGCGCGCATGCGATGAACCCACCCCACATGCCGGCCCAGGTCTTGCCGGGCGAGATCGCCGGGGCGAGTTTCGCTCCGCCCCAGCGACGGCCGGCGAAATAGGCACCGCTGTCGGCCAGCCACACGATCAGCAGCGCATACATCACCGCCAGCTGCCCCTGCGGCCAGTCGAGGCACATGCGCACCAGCGCCAGCCAGGCGAAGGACACCGCCAGCAGGCCGCTGACCGTGATCAGCGGCCGCGAGGCGCGCGCATTGGTGATCACCCAGCCGGTGACGAACAGCCAGTAGGCCAGCGCGGCGCCGAGCACGGCGCGCAGTCCGGTGCGGGTGTGACTGAGCTGCCACCACAGCATGCACAGAAGGCCCAGCGCCAGCACGAACAGCAGGCGCGGTGCCAGGCGTGGCGCGACGAAGGCCGCCCACTCCCAGCCGGCGGCCAGCAGCACCACCGACAGCGCCACCGCCGACCACAGCGGCGGCAGCAGCAGCACTGCCGCGACCAGCAGTCCGGCGATGAATGCGGCGGAGATGATGCGGGTGCCGGTCATGCGCCTCCTTCCTGCGTCTGCGCCGCGGTCAGGCCATAGCGGCGCTGGCGCGAGGCGAAGAAGGCCAGGGCTTCCTCGAAGCCTGCTGCGTCGAAGTCCGGCCACAGCGCATCGCAGAAATAGAGTTCGGTGTAGGCGAGGTTCCACAGCAGGAAGTTGCTGATGCGCCGCTCCCCGCCGGTGCGGATGAAAAGATCGGGATCGGGCAGTGTTCCCAGCTGCAGGCCGCTGGCGAACATCTCCGGCGTGATGTCTGCCGGACGCAGCTGGCCCGCGGCGCATTGCGCGCCCAGCCGGCGCGCGGCATTGATGATGTCCCAGCGGCCGCCATAGCCCACCGCCACCTGCAGGTCGAGCGCAAGGTTGGCCTCGGTGCGCTTCTCGGCGGCGCTCATGCGCGCCTGCAGGCGGACCGGAAAGCCCTGCCGGTCGCCGATGAAGCGCAGCCGCACGCCGTTCTGGTGCAGCTCGTCGACCTCGCGATCGAGCGCCTCGACGAACAGGCCCATCAGCGCGCCCACCTCGTCACTGGGACGTCCCCAGTTCTCGCTGCTGAAGGCGAACAGTGTCAGCGCGCCGATGCGCCGGCGCATGCACTCGCGGATCGACATGCGCACCGGCTCGACGCCCTCGCGGTGCCCGGCCTGGCGCGGCATGCCGCGCGCGCTGGCCCAGCGGCCGTTGCCGTCCATGATGATGGCGATGTGACGCGGCAGCGGCATCGGCGTCTGGCAGTCGAGGGCCCGCGCCCTCAGACCTGCATGATTTCCTTTTCCTTCACTGCCATCACCTGGTCGATGTCGGCAACGGCCTTGTCGGTGATCTTCTGGATTTCCTCGGCGCCGCGGCGCTCGTCGTCCTGCGAGATGAGCTTTTCCTTCAGCGCTTCCTTGATCTCGCCCAGTGCATCGCGGCGCACGTTGCGCACCGCGACCTTGGCGTTCTCGGCATCACCGCGCACCACCTTCAGGATGTCGCGGCGGCGCTCCTCGGTCAGCGGCGGCAGCGGGATGCGGATCACGGTGCCGGCGGTGTTCGGGTTCAGGTGCAGGTCTGACTTGTGGATGGCCTTCTCGATGGCACCGACCATGTTCTTGTCCCACGGCGTGACCACCAGCGTGCGGCCGTCTTCGACGCCGATGTTGGCCACCTGGTTCAGCGGCGAGTCGGAGCCGTAGAAGTCGACCTTGAGGCCCTCGATGAGGCTGGGGTGCGCGCGGCCGGTGCGCAGCTTCTTCAGGTCGGCCTGGAAAGCCTGGATGCACTTCTGCATGCGCTGCGTGGCATCTGCCTTGATGTCGTTGATCATGGCTACTCGATCCTTGGTTTAGTTGCTGACCAGCGTACCGACATTCTCGCCGCGCACAACCCGCGGCAGATCCCCGGGATTGTGCAGGTTGAAGACCCTGAGGGGAATGTCGTTGTCACGGCACAGGACAATGGCGGCACCATCCATCACATTGAGCCGGTCATCGAGCACGCGGTCATAGCTGAGTGAATCAAAGCGCGTGGCTGCGGGGTTCTTCACCGGATCATCCGAATAGACGCCGTTCACCTTGGTGGCCTTCAGCAGCAGGTCGGCACCGATCTCGATGGCACGCAGCGATGCGGCCGTGTCCGTGGTGAAGAAGGGATTGCCCGTGCCGGCAGCGAAGATCACGATGCGGCCCTTCTCGAGGTGGCGCACGGCGCGGCGGCGGATGTAATCCTCGGCCACCTCGTTGATGCGGATCGCGGACATCACGCGCGCATGCGCACCCACGCCCTCGATCGCATCCTGCATCGCCAGCGAGTTCATCACCGTGGCCAGCATGCCCATGTGGTCGGCGGTGACGCGGTCCATGCCGGCGCGCGCCAGGCCCGCGCCGCGGAAGATGTTGCCACCTCCGATCACCACGGCCACCTCGACGCCGGTGCTGGCGACCTCGGTGAGCTCGCTGGCGACCCGCTTGAGCATGGCCGGATCGATGCCGTATTCGGCGGTGCCCAGCAGGGCCTCGCCGGAAAGTTTCACCAGGATGCGCCGGTAGCGGACTGAACTCATTGCGCCTTCCTTCATCGTTCTGCAAAAAAATCCCCGCCGGAGCGGGGATCCTGAACATCAGCAAATCTCAACCGAGTGCAGAGACCCGCACGTCAGTCTTTCTTGGCCAGGCCGGCCTGGTTCATCACTTCGGTGGCAAAGTCTTCCTGCTTCTTCTCGATGCCGGCGCCGACTTCCAGCCGCGCGAAGCGCGTGACCTTCGCCTTGGCACCGGCCAGCAGCTTTTCCACCGTGAGCTTGTCGTCCTTCACGAAGGGCTGGCCCATCAACGTGATCTCGCCCAGCCACTTGTTGAGGCCGCCCTCGACGATCTTGACCAGGATGTTGTCGGGCTTGCCCTTGTTCTTCTCGTCGTTCTTCAGCATCTCGACGCGGATGTCGCGCTCCTTGGCCCGGTCGGCCTCGGGAACGTCGGTCGCGGCGAGATACTGCGGGCTGCTGGCCGCCACATGCATGGCCAGGTCGCGTGCCAGTTGCGCATCGCCGCCCTCCAGTGCCACCAGCGCGCCGATGCGGGTGCCGTGCAGGTAGGCGCCGAGGATGCCGGCGGATTCCACGCGCTCGAAGCGGCGCACGGCGATGTTCTCGCCGAGCTTCGCGATCAGCGCGCGGCGGCGCTCGTCGACGGTCTCGCCGGAAACCAGCTTCTGGCCCGACAGCGCCTCGACATCGGCCGGCTTGCCGGTGAGCGCCAGGCGCGCCACTTCATTGGCGAAGGTGGTGAAGTCATCGCCGCGGGCGACAAAGTCGGTCTCGCTGTTCACTTCGACCAGCACGGCGGACTTGCCGTCTTCGGAGGTGGCCAGCGCGATCACGCCCTCGGCCGCGACCCGCGAGGCCTTCTTGTCGGCCTTGGCCAGGCCCTGCTTGCGCATCAGCTCGGCAGCGGCGTCAAGATCGCCACCGGTTTCGACCAGCGCGCGCTTGCACTCCATCATGCCGGCACCAGTGCGCTCACGCAGCTGGCGGACGGTTTCTGCGGTCACGCCCATCAGCGGCCTCCCCGGCGGGCACCGCCCGCACCGGCACCGGCGGGGCGACGGCGCGCACTGGTGCCGATCTGCTCCTTGCCACCCGCCGGCACGCTGCCGGCCACGGCCGGCTCATCGAGCTCGGACTCGGCCACCACGGGAGCGGCAGCGGCAGCGGCGTCGGTGCCTTCGGTGGCAGCCGCTGTGGCAGCCGCTGTGGCAGACGCTGCGGCGGCCTCGACGGCCACGGCGGCCGGCGGGCGCGGAGCGGGCTTGCGACGCACCGGGGCCTGCGGACGCGGGCGGCCGCGACCAGCGGGCGCACGGCGCGGCGCACCGGACTCGTCAAGCTCGACGAAATCGTCTTCACCGACCATCACCTGCGGTACGGCGGACTTGCCCTCGAGCACCGCATCGGCCACGGCCGTCGCGTACAGCGAGATGGCGCGCATCGCATCGTCGTTGCCGGGAATGACGTAGTCGACGCCCTCGGGCGAACAGTTGGTGTCGACAACCGCGACCACCGGGATGCCGAGCTTCTTCGCCTCTTTCAGCGCGATGTTCTCGTGGCCCACGTCGATGACGAACATCACGTCGGGCAGCGAGGCCATGTGCTTGATGCCACCCAGGCTCTTCTCGAGCTTGTCCATCTCGCGGCGCAGCTGCAGCGCCTCTTTCTTGCCGCGCTTGTCGAGCGCGCCCGACTCGGACAGCTCGGTGAGCTCCATCAGGCGCTTGATCGACTGGCGGATGGTCTTGAAGTTGGTGAGCATGCCGCCCGGCCAGCGCTGGTTCACGAAGGGCATGCCGCAGCGGGCCGCCTCCTTCTGGATGGCCTCGCGCGCCGAGCGCTTGGTGCCGACGAACAGCAGCGTGCCGCCGTCGGCGACCACGCTCTTCGCGAAGGCCATGGCCTCGGCGAACAGCGGCTGGGTCTTCTCGAGATTGATGATGTGGATGCGGTTGCGGTCCCCGAAGATGTACTGGGCCATCCGGGGGTTCCAGAAACGGGTCTGATGTCCGAAATGGACGCCCGCCTCCAGCATCTGGCGCATGGACACATTGGCCATGGGATCTTCCTCATTTTGTTCGGGTTGTGGGCCTCACGCGGATCCCTGGCGGCAATTCCTTCCTTCCGGAGGGAACACCCGGCCGCCAGTGTCGAAACGCGCAGGGATTGGTTTGCCAAAAAAGGCCGCGCTTTATACCATGAAGTTCCTGCCCGAACAACGTGTTAGCCCCGCTCCAGGGGCACGAGCGAGTCGCCTGTGCCGATCACCATCAAGTCCCCGCCAGATCAGGAAAAAATGCGCATTGCCGGCCGCCTCGCGGCTGACGTGCTCGACATGATCGGCGAGCATGTGCGCCCCGGCGTCACCACCGACGAAATCGACCGCCTGTGCCACGACCACATCGTGCAGGTGCAGAAGGCCATCCCGGCCAATGTGGGCTACCACGGCTTCCCGAAGACCATCTGCACCTCGGTGAACCATGTGGTCTGCCACGGCATCCCGAACGATCGCAAGCTGGCCAGCGGCGACATCATCAACATCGATGTCACCGTGCTGCACGATGGTTTCCACGGCGACACCAGCCGCATGTACTTCGTCGGCAAGCCCGCGGTGCTCGCCGAACGGCTGGCGCGGGTCACGCGCGAGGCGATGTGGGAAGGCATCCGCCAGGTGCGCCCCGGTGCGACGCTGGGCGATGTGGGCCATGCCATCCAGACGCATGCCGAGGACCAGGGGTTCTCGGTGGTGCGTGAATACTGCGGCCATGGCATCGGCCGCATCTACCACGAGGATCCGCAGGTGCTGCACTACGGGCGGCCTGGCACCGGCGTGCAGCTGCGCGAGGGCATGACCTTCACGGTCGAGCCGATGATCAATGCCGGCAAGCGCCATGTGCAGCTGCTGAAGGATGGCTGGACCGTGGTCACCAAGGACCACTCCCTGTCGGCGCAATGGGAACACACGGTGCTGGTCACCGCGGAGGGGTTCGAAGTGCTCACGCTCGGCGCGGCCGAGCGTGCCGGCAACTCCGTCAAGGTGGCCTGATGGTCTCGATGCTGCAGGCCTCGATGGATGACGAGGATGCCGTCATCCCGACGCACGAGATGCCTGCCTGGCCCCTGCTCGAAGAGCTCGCCGCGCGCCTGGCAGAAGGCGGCTATTCACGCGACACCTGCCGCGCGCTGCTGCACGCTGCCCAGGAAGAGCTCAAGACGCGATTCTTCGCCGAGGAAGGCGTCGAGACGCTGGTGCGCGCCCGCGCGCATTTCATCGACGCCCTGCTGCAGGCGATGTGGCACCACCTGCTGGCCGCGCCGCTGTCCGGCGAGATGGCGCTGCTGGCGGTGGGCGGCTATGGCCGCGGCGAGCTGCACCCCTTCTCCGACGTCGACATCCTGATCCTGACGCCCACCGGGCGCGCACTGGGCGCCGACGAGCGCGCACAGATCGAGCAGCTGATCACCTTCCTGTGGGACATCGGCCTTGAAGTCGGCCACAGCGTGCGCACCGCCGCCGAGTGCGCGCAGCAGAGTGCATCCGACGTCGGCGTGATGACCACATTGCTGGAAGCACGGCAGCTGGCCGGTTCGGAGGAACTGTCAGCCAGCATGCGCGAGGCACTGGCGCCGCAGAACGTCTGGCCGCCGAACCGTTTCTTCGAGGCCAAGCTGGCCGAGCAGCGCGAACGGCACCTGAAGGCCAATGACACCGCCTACAACCTCGAGCCGAACGTGAAGAACGGGCCGGGAGGGCTGCGCGACCTGCAGACCATCGGCTGGGTGGCCAAGCGCCACTTCGGCGCGCAGACGCTCGATGAGCTGGTCGAGAAGGGCTTTCTCACGCCAGGCGAGCTGCGCAAGCTGAAGCAGGCGCAGGCCTTCCTGTGGAAGGTGCGCTTCGGGCTGCATGTGCTGACCGGCCGCCATGAGGACCGGCTGCTGTTCGATCACCAGATCAGGCTGGCGAAGACCTTCGGCTATGAGGACGCCACCTATACGCTGGCGGTCGAGCAGCTGATGCAGCGCTACTACCGCACCGTGCTCGATGTCAGCTTCCTGAACGAGCTGCTGCTGCAGGCCTTCCGCGACGTGATCCTGCCAGTGGGCACACCGACGCAGGCGCTCAATGCGCGCTTCCAGATCCGCCATGACTACCTCGAGACCACCAGTGCCGACATGTTCGCGCGCTATCCCTCGGCGCTGCTGGAACTGTTCCTGCTGCTGCAGCAGAACCCGCAGGTGCGCGGTGTAGGCGCCAACACCATGCGCGCGGTGGCGCGGCACCTGTGGCTGATCGACGAGGAGTTCCGGCAGAACCCGCGCAACCATCGCCTGTTCCTCGACATCCTGCGCGCGCCGGCCGGTGTGACGCATGAACTGCGGCGCATGAACACCTATGGCGTGCTCGGGCGTTACATCCCGGCCTTCGGCCGCATTGTCGGCCGCATGCAGTACGACCTGTTCCACGCCTACACGGTGGACGCGCACACGCTGTTCGTGGTGAGCAACCTGCGCCGGCTGGCACTGCCGAAGTTCGACCACGAGATGCCGAAGCTGTCGGCCATCATGCAGCGCCTGCCGCGCCAGGAGATCATCTATCTTGCGGCGCTGTTCCACGACATTGCCAAGGGGCGCGGCGGGGATCATTCGGAACTGGGCGCAGTGGATGCCGAGGCCTTCTGCCTCGAGCAGGGTCTTTCGAACTATGACGCGCGGCTGGTGGCCTGGCTGGTGAAGAGCCACCTGACCATGTCGATCACGGCGCAGAAGAAGGACATCGGCGATCCGGAGGTGATCAACGAGTTCGCGCGCTTCGTCGGCGACGAGACGCGCCTGGACTACCTGTTCCTGCTCACCTGCGCCGACGTGCGCGGCACCAATCCGAAGCTGTGGAACTCGTGGAAGGCGGCGCTGTTCCATGATTTCTACGAGAGCGTGCGCGCGGCGCTGCGCCGGGGACTCGAGAGTCCCCTCGATGAGGACCAGCTCATCGTCGACAACCAGCGTGCGGCGCGCCAGCTGCTGCCCGCCCGCATCAGCGCCGGCGAGACGGCGGCCATCTGGGCGCCGCTGTCGAAAACCTTCTTCCTGCGCCATTCTCCGGAGGAGATCGCGTGGTTCACCGAGCTGCGCGCCACCCGTGAGGGCGGCGCCGACGAACCGCTGGTGGCCGTGCGGCCGCACAGCGAGCGCGGCTCCACTTCGGTGCTGATCTATGCGCCGCATCGCCGGCATGGCTTCGCGCGCGCCACGGCGATCCTCGACCAGCAGGGGCTGACCATTGTCGATGCGCGCATCACGCCGGCCGACAATGGCTTCTCGCTCGACCTGTATCACGTGCTGGAAGACAACGGCGCACCGATCACCGATGCCGAGCGCATCGAAGACCTGGAACGGCTGCTGTGGAATTCGCTGCGCCGGCCGGAAGAATCCCCGACACAGGTGTCGCGCCGCGCGCCGCGCCAGGTGCGCATGTTCAACACGCCCACGCGCGTGACCATCACGCGCGACCTGCGCAACAACCGCTCGGCGCTCGAGCTGGTGGCCGGCGACCGGCCCGGCCTGCTCTGTGATGTGGGCAAGGTGCTTTGGGAAGAGCGCATCGACCTGCAGGGCGCGCGCATCAGCACCATCGGCGAGCGCGCCGAGGACGTGTTCTATGTCACGGACCTTGCGCAGCAGCCACTTGACGATGCCACTGCGCAGCGCCTGAAGGGCCGGCTCGAGTCGGCGCTGACCCGCGCAACCTGATCGTGCAGATGAACCCCGGTTTTGCGCGGCTCGCAGCCTACCCCTTCGAACGTCTTGCAGCCCTGAAGCAGGGCCTGGTGCCGCCGGCACACCTGACGCACATCCCGCTATCCATCGGCGAGCCGCGCCATGCCGCGCCCGGCTTCGTGGTGGAGCAGCTGGTGCAGTCGCTGGGCGAGCTGGGCAGCTATCCGGCCACGCGTGGACTGCCGGAACTGCGCACGGCCGCGGCGCGCTGGCTGGAACGTCGCTTCGGCCTCGCCGCCGGCAGTGTGGATGCCGATGCGCATGTGCTGCCGGTCAACGGCACGCGCGAGGCGCTGTTCGCCTTCGTGCAGGCGGTGGTCGACTCCCGCCGCGCGGGGCCTGCGCCGGTGGTCGTGATGCCGAACCCGGGCTACCAGGTCTATGAGGGCGCGGCGCTGCTGGCCGGCGCGGAACCCTGGTACCTGAACACCACGGCCGCCAATGGTTTCCTGCCTGACCTTGATTCGGTGCCCGCGCAGATCTGGCAGCGATGCCAGCTGCTGCTCCTGTGCAGTCCGGCCAATCCGGTGGGCACGGTGATGGGCACGGCCTATCTGCAGCGTGCGCTGGAACTGGCCGAACGCCATGACTTCGTCATCGCCTCAGATGAATGCTATGCGGACCTGTTCGATGACGAGTCGGCACCGCCGCCATCGCTGCTGACGGCCGCGGCCGCTGCCGGCAACACCGCGTTGCGCCGCTGCATGACCTTCCATTCGCTGTCGAAGCGTTCGAGCCTGCCGGGCCTGCGTTCGGGACTGGTGGCCGGCGATGCAGCGCTGATCGAACCCTTCCTGCTGTATCGCACCTACCATGGCTGCGCGATGCCGGTGCCCACGCAGCGCGCCAGCATTGCGGCCTGGGGAGATGATGCGCATGTGGCCGCCAACCGCGCGCTGTACCGCGTCAAATATGACCGTGTGCTGCCCATCCTGCGGCCGGTGATCGATGCGGTGCGACCCGCCGGTGGCTTCTACCTGTGGCTGCCGGTGGGTGGCGACGACACCGCGTTCACCGCACAGCTGTTTGCCGCGCAGCACATCACCGTGGTGCCCGGTTCCTATCTCGCCCGCGATCACGGCGGCTGCAATCCCGGCGCCGGCTACGTACGCATCTCGCTCGTTGCCACCGAAGAGGAATGCGTGCAGGCTGCGCACCGAATCCACGATTTCATCCTGTCCAGAAAGAGCTGAATCATCATGTCCGACTCCCTCCGCCAGATCATCGAGTCCGCCTTCGAGCGTCGCACCGGGATCACCCCTTCCACGGTCGAGCGCTCGCTGCGCCAGGCCATCGACGATGCCATCGGCCTGCTCGATACAGGCGAGGCGCGTGTCGCCGAGAAGCAGGACGGGGAATGGAAGGTCAACGAATGGCTGAAGAAGGCCGTGCTGCTGTACTTCCGCACCAATGACAACCAGGCCATCGACGCCGGCGCGATGCGCTTCCATGACAAGGTGCCGCTGAAGTTCGGTGACCAGAGCCCGGCGCAGCTGCGCGCCGGCGGCGTGCGCGTGGTGCCACCGGCCACGGCGCGCCGCGGGTCCTACATTGCGCCGAATGTGGTGCTGATGCCCTCGTATGTGAACATCGGCGCCTATGTGGACACCGGCACCATGGTCGACACCTGGGCCACGGTGGGCTCCTGCGCACAGATCGGCCGCAACGTGCACCTGTCCGGTGGCGTGGGCATCGGTGGTGTGCTTGAGCCACTGCAGGCCGCACCCACCATCATCGAGGACGACTGCTTCATCGGCGCGCGCTCGGAGATCGTCGAAGGCGTGGTGGTCGGTGCCGGCTCAGTGATCTCGATGGGCGTGTTCATCGGCCAGAGCACCAAGATCTATGACCGCACCACCGGCGAGATCACCTATGGCCGCGTGCCGCCCGGATCGGTGGTGGTACCTGGCAACCTGCCATCCGCAGACGGGCGCTACAGCCTGTACTGCGCGGTGATCGTCAAGCGCGTGGACGCAAGGACGCGCGAGAAAACCAGTCTCAACGAACTGCTGCGCATGACCGACTGAGGAGGACAACGGGCGGCCATGGCATCGTTCCCCAGCACCCGCGAGCAGCCCTATCGCATCCGCGCCACGATCCGTTATGTGGTGAAGGGCGAATCGGCGGTGTTCTATCCGGCCGATCGCGACAAGTCCCGGTGGCCGCCCGATGACCATGCGATGACGATCACCGATGCGCGTCCGTTCCGCGACGAACTGACGATCGCGCGCAATGGCTTCACATTGCTGCAGCATCGCTCGGCGGTGCGGGACTTCTTCGATGAGAAGCAGGTGGAGCGGGTACTGGTGCCGGAGACCATAGACCTTGCCACGCAGCTGAATGGCGCCAGCAAGGTGATCGCCTTTGGTCCAGTGGCGCGCACGGATGATCCGGCCAGCCGCCAGGGTCGCCTGCCCTCCTTCGGCGCGCATGTGGATTATGGCCGGCGCACCGTGGAGGACATCGCCCGGCAGATGCTGGGCGATGACGCGGAGCACTGGCTGTCGCACCGCGTGGTGCTGATGAACTTCTGGCGGCCGATCCGGCCGGTGTTCAGCTCGCCGCTGGCGCTGTGCGATGCCTCGACGGTGCTCGAGACCGACCTCAACCCCAGCGAGGTGCGCGGCGGGCTGATGGATCCGGATCGCCCACCGCTGTACGGTTTCAACCTCAGCCACAATCCCGCGCACCGCTGGTACTACGCGCCACGCATGCAGCCGGACGAGCTGTATGCCTTCAAGCTTTACGATTCACAGGCAGGCGTGCCGCAATGGACCGGGCATACGGCCATCGTCGACCCGGACACGCCGCCGGATGCGCCGGCGCGCCAGAGCATGGAGATCCGCACGATCTCCTTCATCGGCTGAGCTTCCTGCGCCCGGCAAGGGCGACGCTGACCATCCCCGCCCGTCATGGCGCTGGAGTCAGTCCCAGACCAGACGCCAGTTCTTCCCGTCGCTGACCACGCGCCCTGCCGTGGGATCGCAGAAGTGGCTGCCGATCACGGTCACGTCGCGGTTGGCGACCTCCTGGAAAAACCCGGTGCGCGTCTGCACGCCCTGCGCCTTGTCGCTGTCGGCGTTGACCGGCAGGTCCGGACGCGCGAACTGGATGGGATGATGCATCAGGTCGCCGGTGATCACCGCCTCCTCGCCGCGTGAGCGGATGCGCACGCTGACGTGGTGCGGTGTGTGGCCCGGTGTGGGAAACAGGCTGACTTCGGGACACACCTGGTGCGATTCGTCGATGAGATCGACGAGGCCGGCAGCGAACACCGGGTCGATCGACTCGGCGAAATGCGCCACGTGGTGGTCCTCCGGGCGGCGCGCCTGCCAGTATTCGTATTCACGGCGCGAGAACAGGTAGCGCGCGTTCGGAAAGGTGGGCACGAAACGCCCATCCACGAGCCGCGTGTTCCAGCCCACATGGTCGAAATGCAGGTGCGTGCACAGCACGGTGTCGACCTTCGCGACATCGTAGCCAGCCGCTTCGAGGTCCTCCAGATAGTCCGACTGCAGGTGCGAGAAGATCGGGAACTGGCATTCACGGTCCGTGCCGATGCAGGTGTCGACCACCAGCGTGCGGTCGGGTGTCTTCAGTGCGAAGGCCTGGAAGGAGATCTTCATGATTCCCTCCGGCGTCGCGAAGTGCGGGATCAGCCACGGGTACGCCCGCCCCATGTCCGGCGCGCATTCGGCCGACAGCATGGTGAAGGGATCCTGATGGGCATTCACTTCGACGATGCGTGTCACCTGCACCTCGCCGATCTGCCAGTGACGGATGTTGCCGACGGCCATGTACTCCCCTTCTGTTCCGTGCGCGCCCTCGCAGGTGAGCATAAACCGGATCACCATCCGGTGCGCCGAAGGGGGTGGATCCGCAAAGTGGGCGGCGCTGCCCTGCTGGACGTCCGCCGGACAAACCCCTAAGGTCGCAATAAAACCGCACGGCAGAACAAGACTGCGGAACGGGGGAACATGTGACACCGGCTTCCGGAACGCCGGCCGCTTCGGCCGCATACCGCAACTATGTGCTGTTCATCCTCGTGGTGGTGAACACGCTGAACTTCGTGGATCGCATGGCGATCTCGGTGCTGGCACCGGCCATCCAGGAAGAATTCCAGGTCTCCAACACCATGCTCGGCCTGGTGATGGGCATCGCATTCACCGCCTTCTATGCAACGCTGGGCTTTCCGGTGGCGCGCCTGCTGGATCGCCGGCGTCGCAATGTGATGCTCGCCGGCGTGCTCGCGATCTGGAGCGGCATGACCGCGCTGTGCGGTGCCGCCGCGAACTTCGCGATGCTGTTCCTGTTCCGCGTCGGCGTGGGCGTGGGCGAAGCCGGCGCCGGGCCCGCGTCGCATTCACTGATCGGCGACTACTTCCGCAAGGTGGACCGCCCGGCCGCCATCGGCATCTTCTCGCTGGGCGTGCCACTGGGCAATTTCCTCGGCATCTTCCTCGGCGGCATCCTGGTGGGCGCCATCGGCTGGCGCTGGACCTTCGTCGCGCTCGGCCTTCCGGGCCTGCTGCTGGCGCTGATCGTGTGGCTCACGGTGCGCGAACCGGCCCGCGGCGCGATGGATGATCCGGCCGACCTTGCGCTACTGCGCACCGGCGAGGAACCGACCATGCGCGAGACGGTGCGCCAGCTCTGGTCCAGCCCCACCTTCCGCATCATGAGCTACAGCGCTGCACCCTCGGCGCTGTGCGGCTATGGCATGAACATGTGGATGCCGCAGTTCCTGGTGCGCATCCATGAGCTGGCGCCGGCGCAGTACTCGCTGCCGCTGGGGCTTGCGCTGGGCATCGGCGGCGGACTGGGCGCCATCCTCGGCGGCACGCTGACGGGCCGCGCGGCCACGCGCGATCCGCGCGCATTCCTGTCGCTGCCTGCGCTGACGATGGTGATCTTTGCCGCCGCATTGCTGCTGGCGGTGTGGACCCACTCACTGGTGCTGGTCTATGCGGCCGTCACGGTGGCGGCATTCACCCAGTTCTTCCTGATGGGGCCCTTCTTCGCCGTCGTGCAGCGCCTCGCGCCGCTGCGCGGCCGCGCGGTGGCCACTGCATTCTTCTTCTTCATCCTGGCGACCATCGGCATCGGCATCGGGCCGCTGTATGTCGGCGCGATGAACGATCTGTTCGCGCGCTCCTTCGGCGAGGCCGAGGGACTGCGGCTGGCGCTGATGACCCTGCCGGTGATCTCGGTGATCGCGGCGGCCATCGCGTACTTCGGCCGCCGGGCCGTTGACCGCGATGCGGCACGCATCGGAAGCAACGCCGCCGCGGGTTGAGCCGATACGCGGCGGGGCCGCACGCCGGCGCATCAACCCACCGCCGATCGCGGCGATCAGGCCGTGGGCCTGTGCTCCCGCCGCTGCCGTCCTGCCATCGCGCCGGCATCATACCGGCCCTCGGCGAACTCCTCGATCATCTTGCGGCTGAAGGCCGGGATGTCTGCCGGCTTGCGGCTGGTCACAAGGCCGCGGTCCGTCACCACTTCCTCATCCACCCAGCGCGCGCCAGCATTGACCAGGTCGGTGCGGATCGACGGCCAGGAGGTGACCTTGCGGCCGCGCACGGCATCGGCCTCGATCAATGTCCAGGGTCCGTGGCAGATCGCCGCGATGGGCTTGCCTGCTTCGACGAAGGCGCGCACGAAGGCGATGGCCTCGGGCAGCATGCGCAGCTGGTCGGGATTCGCGACGCCGCCGGGCAGCATCAGCGCATCGAAATCATCCGCATCCGCTTCCGAAAGCGGCACGTCCACGTCCACCATCCGGCCCTTGTCATAGTGGTTCCAGCCCTGCACCTGACCCTCGGACGGTGACACCACCATGGTCTGCGCGCCGGCTTCATCCAGCGCCTTGCGCGGCTCGAGCAGTTCGGACTGCTCGAAGCCTTCCGCGGTCAGGATCGCAATCTTCTTGCCCTCGAGGGTGGCCATCGCATCTCTCCTCGTCCGGTGGGAACGACAAGCTGACGCGATGCTGCCCCGCACCGGCTGTAGGCGGATGCCGGGCGGCCCGGTCGGAACGTGGGCGACGGAGCCGGCCTCAGCCGAAGCGGCCGGTGATGTAGTCTTCCGTCAGCTTGTGCCGCGGATTGGTGAAGATGCGATCGGTCTCGCCCACCTCGATCAGGTCGCCGAGATGGAAGTACGCGGTGCGCTGCGAGACGCGCGCCGCCTGCTGCATCGAATGCGTGACGATGACGATGGCGTAGCTCGCGCGCAGCTCGTCGATCAGGTCTTCAATGCGCGCGGTGGCGATGGGATCGAGCGCCGAACAGGGCTCGTCCATCAGGATCACTTCCGGATTCACGGCGATGGTGCGCGCGATGCACAGGCGCTGCTGCTGGCCGCCGGAAAGTCCGGTGCCGGGATTGTTCAGGCGGTCCTTGACCTCTTCCCACAGGCCGGCGCGCTGCAGGCTGGTGGTGACGATCTCGTCGAGCTCCACGCGGTCGGCCGCAAGGCCATGGATGCGCGGGCCATAGGCCACATTCTCGTAGATGGTCTTGGGAAACGGATTGGGCTTCTGGAACACCATCCCCACCCGC
>CAYQJU010000011.1:0-58342 GCA_964417875.1 uncultured Steroidobacteraceae bacterium | reverse complement strand
CGCGGCGGCATCGTCGGCATCATCGGCCCGAACGGCGCCGGCAAGACCACGCTGTTCCGCATGCTCACCGGCCAGGAGAAGCCCGACGCGGGCACGATCACGGTGGGTCCGACGGTGAAGCTGGCCTATGTGGACCAGTCGCGCCAGGCGCTGAACGACAGGAACAGCGTGTGGCAGGAGATCTCCGGCGGCAACGACATCATCAAGGTGGGCAACTACGAGACCGCCTCGCGCGGCTATGTGGGCCGCTTCAACTTCAAGGGCACGCAGCAGCAGCAGCTGATCGGCGAGCTTTCCGGCGGCGAGCGCAACCGCGTGCACCTGGCCAAGGTGCTGCGCTCCGGCGGCAATGTGCTGCTGCTCGACGAGCCCACCAACGACCTGGACATCGAGACGCTGCGCGCACTTGAAGAAGCATTGCTGGCCTTCCCGGGATGCGCGGTGGTGATCTCGCACGATCGCTGGTTCCTCGACCGCATCGCCACGCACATCCTGGCCTTCGAGGGTGATTCTCAGGTGGTGTTCTTCGAAGGCAACTACCAGGAATACGCCGCGGATTACGCACGCCGTCATGGCGAGGACCCCAATCCACAACGGATCAAGTACAAGAAGCTGACCCGATGAGCCCGGCGGGTGCCTGGGCCCCGCTGCGTCACCGCGAATACGCGCTGCTGTGGAGCGCGGGACTGGTCGCAAACATCGGCAACTGGATGTATGACCTCGCCGCCCGCTGGCTGATGACGGAGTTCGATCCGGCGGCCTCGATGGTGGCAATGGTGCAGGTGGCCAGCGCCTTGCCGGTGTTCCTGCTGGCGGTGCCGGCCGGCACGCTGGCCGACCGCTGCGACCGTCGCTGGCTGCTGGTCATCGTGCAGACGGCGATGCTGCTGCTGGCACTGCTGATGGGACTGATGGTGCTGGGCGGCATCGCAGGTCCGGTCAGCCTGCTGCTGGTCACGTTTGCCATGGGCACCTGCGTGGCGGTGATGTCGCCCACCTGGCAGGCCATCGTGCCGGCCCTTGTCACCCGCGAGGATCTGCCGCAGGCCATCGCGCTGCATGCGATGAGCATGAACATCTCCCGCGCCATCGGGCCGGCGCTGGCCGGCGTGGTGATTGCCGGCATCGGCATCGCCTGGCCGTTCCTGATCAATGCCCTCACCTTCGTAGCGGTGATTGCGGCGCTGCTGTACTGGCGCGGCTACCAGCGCGTCGCACCGGCGCACCAGGAATCGTATTTCGCAGCATTGCGCACGGGCCTTGCCCAGGCACGAGACAACGCCGCACTGCAACGCACGCTGTGGCGATCGGTGCTGTTCTATCTGAATGGCAGCTGCTACTGGGCGCTGCTGCCGCTGATCGCGCGCGAGCAGCTGCAGGGCGGACCGGGCCTGTTCGGCGTGCTGGTGGGCTGCATCGGCGCCGGCGCCGTGGCCGGCGCGTTGTGGCTGCCGCGCCTGCGTGCCAGCTGGGGCATTGATCGCGTGCAGCAGCTGGGACAGGTGGCGACGGCGGTGGCGTTGGCGGGATTCGCGCTGCTGCGCGTGCCGGCGCTGGGCATGCTGGCGGCGCTGCTGGCCGGTGCTGCGTGGCTGGCCGCCCTCTCATCGCTGAACGTCGCCGCGCAGCTGGCCATGGCCGATGCGCTGCGCGCGCGCGGCATGGCGCTGTATACGGCGGTGTTCTATGGCTGCCTTGCGGGCGGCAGCCTGCTGTGGGGCCAGGTGGCCACCGGCATCGGCGTCACCGGCGCGCTGCTCGCGGCAGCGGCACTGGCGGTGCTGGCCCTGTGGCCGGCATCGCGACTGCCGCTGCGCGCGAACTGAAGGCGCGCCGGGCGCTTCAGCGTTCTTCGGCCAGCTTTGCCTGCAGTGCCGCGCGCCGTGACTGCGCGAAGTTCTTGCAGGCGTTCTCGTCGGTCAGCGCCTCGGCATTGCCGCCGGCCTGCTGAAGCTTTGCCAGCGTGGCCGCATCCGGGTGCGGGGTCAGCAGCAGCTTGCAGGGAATGGTCTCCAGCAGGTTGAAGCTCTGCTCGAAGCCCGCCAGCAGCTGCGGGTGATCCTTGAACTTGTAACGGCCGGCGGACACCGGCGTGAGCGTGTCGGCATAGACGAAGTCCAGGCACGCGCTGCCCTCGCAGGCGTCCCAGGTCCAGGTGGCGCTGCCGGGGGTGTGGCCGGGCGTGGCATGCACCCGCAGGCGCAGGCCGCCGACACCCAGCAGCTGGCCGTCGGTGGCCACCCAGACCCGTTCCACGGTCGGGATCTCCCCGGTCTTCGCGGCGGCCATCGGATCATCCTTGGGCAGCTTGCCGGTGCGCAACACGGCCTCGGCCGGGCGCAGTGCATAGATCTGCGCGCCGGTCAGGCGCTGCAGCTCGGCGGCGCCGCCCACATGGTCGCGGTGCGCATGCGAGAACACGATGGCCTTCACGTCATCGAGCTCGAAGCCCAGCTGCTGGATGTTCTGCGCAATCAGCGGCGCGGACTCCGGCAGGCCGGTGTCGACCAGCACATGGCCATAGTCGGACGTGACCAGCACCGAGGCGATGCCGGCAGTGCCGACGTAGTAGGTGTTGCCGTAGATCTGGAACGGCTTTTGGGGCGCATTCATCGCGGCGACGTCGGGCGCGCCGGCGGCCATGGCGGCCCCCATCGACATGCCCGCGAGAGTGGCGAATTTCAGCGAGAGCGCGGCCATGCGGCCGGCCGACTGCCTGCTTCCGGTCATCGGTCTTCTTCTCCCGAATGGTGGATTCAAGTCTTTGACGGGCGCAGAGTTTACTCAAACCATCCCGTCATGGAACCGTGTGCGGCTTCAGCCCACCCAGGCGCGCGCGTTGCGGAACATGCGCATCCAGCCGCTGAACTCGCCGCGTGCATCCGGCGGATACCAGGAGTGTTGCGTTATGCGGAAGGAGCGCTCCGGATGCGGCATCGTGATCAGCACGCGACCATCGCGGCTGGTGGCCGCAGCCAGTGCATCGGGCGATCCGTTGGGATTGGCCGGATAGGTGCCGGCCGCCTCGCCGCGCCCGTTCACATAGCGGAAGGCCATCAGGCCCTCATCGAGCAGTGCGCGACGTTGCGCCTCGCTGCCGTATTCGGCCCTGCCCTCGCCATGCGCGACGACGATAGGCAGCCTGGAGCCGGCCATGCCGGACAGCAGTACCGAGGGTGAATCGAGGATCTCCACCTGGCTGAGCCGGCCCTCGAACTGTTCGATGCGGTTGCGCACGAAGCGCGGCCAGTGCGCAGCACCCGGCACCAGCTCCTTCAGCGCCGCCATCATCTGGCAGCCATTGCACACGCCCAGCGCGAAGGTGTCGGCGCGGCCGAAGAACTGCTCGAACTGCGCGCGCGCGCGCGGATTGAACAGGATGGACTTGGCCCAGCCTTCGCCGGCGCCCAGCACGTCGCCGTAGGAGAAGCCGCCGCAGGCGACCAGGCCGCGGAATTCATCGAGCGTGCGGCCGGCATCCAGCACATCGGTCATGTGCACGTCATGCGCCTCGAAGCCGGCCAGGTCGAGCACCGCGCCCATTTCCACATGGCTGTTGACGCCCTGCTCGCGCAGCACCGCCACCTTCGGGCGCGCGCCACGATTCACATAGGGAGCCGCCACATCCTCTGCCGGATCAAAGCGCAGCGCCAGCGCAAGACCGGGATCGGCAGTGTCGAGTTGCGCGGCGAATTCCTCGTCCGCGGAAGCCGGCTCATCGCGCAGCAGCCGCATGCGATGCGAGGTGGCGCTCCAGGCGCGGCGTGCCTCTTCCCAGCCCAGCTGCAGGGACTGCTCGCCGCCACGAAGGCGCAGCGTCAGGGCTTCGGCCGGTACGCCGATGTCGTGCAGGCACGCACCCATGCCGGCGTCGTCGAACAGCGCGCGCAATGCAGGCAGGTCGGCCGCGCGCACCTGCAGCACTGCGCCGGGCTCCTCGGCGAACAGCTGCGCCACCAATCCCGCGCCGGACGCAGGCAGTGCCACATCGAGGCCGCAGCGCGAGGCAAAGGCCATCTCGGCCAGCGTCACGAAAACGCCGCCATCGGAGACATCGTGGTAGGCCAGCACCAGGTCGCGTGCGCGCGCGGCGCGCAGCGCCTGCGCGAAGCCGGTGAGCAGCGCCGGATTGTCGAGGTCGGGCGCAGGGCCGCCCAGTGCGGCATGTACCTGCGCGAGGATCGACGCGCCAATGCGGCTCTGGCCGCGGCCGAGGTCGATCCACACCAGCCGCGTGTCACCGGCATCCAGGCGCAGCAGCGGCATGAGCGTGCGACGCACGTCGCCCACCGGCGCGAACGCGGACACGATCAGCGACACCGGCGCCACCACGGACTTCTGCTGCGGGCCATCGCGCCACACGGTGCGCATCGACAGCGAGTCCTTGCCCACCGGAATGGCGATGCCCAGCGCCGGGCACAGTTCCATGCCCACCGCGCGCACAGCGTTGTACAGCGCGGCGTCCTCGCCCGGTTCGCCGCAGGCGGCCATCCAGTTGGCCGACAGGCGGATGTCGCCGAGGCGGGCGATGTCGGCCGCCAGGATATTGGTCACGGCCTCGGTGACCGCGATGCGCGCCGCAGCGGCCGCATCGAGCAGCGCCAGCGGCGTGCGTTCGCCCATGGCCATGGCCTCGCCGCGATGGCCGAAGAAATCCGCACTGGTCACCGCCACGTCGGCCACCGGCACCTGCCAGGGGCCGACCATCTGGTCGCGGCTGATCTGCCCGCCCACGCTGCGGTCGCCGATGCTGATAAGGAAGGTCTTGTCGGCAACGGCCGGATGCGCCAGCACGCGCAGCGCCGCCTCGCGCAGATCCACGCCCTGCGCATCGAATGCCGGGAAGCGCGTGGCCACATGCTTCGCGTCGCGCTGCATGCGCGGCGTCTTGCCCAGCAGCACATCGACGGGCATGTCCACCGGAAGATTGCCGAAGGTGTCATCCTGCACGCTGAGCACGCCGTCATCGGTGAGGCGGCCGATCACCGCATGCGGACAGCGCTCGCGCCGGGCAATCTCTTCAAAGCGCGCCAGGCCCTGCTCGGAGACCACCAGCACATAGCGCTCCTGCGCCTCGTTGCACCAGATCTCCAGCGGCGACATGCCCGCCTCGGCGTTGGGCACGGCGCGCAGTTCGACGCGCGCGCCACGATGGCTGTGCGCCACGGCCTCGGGCACGGCATTGGACAGGCCGCCTGCGCCCACGTCGTGGATCAACTGGATGGGGTTGTCATCGCCCAGCGCCCAGCAGCGGTCGATCACTTCCTGCGCGCGGCGCTGCATTTCCGGATTGCCCCGCTGCACAGACGCGAAGTCCAGTTCGGCATGCGATTCGCCGCTGCCCATCGAAGAGGCCGCGCCACCGCCCAGGCCGATCAGCATCGCAGGCCCGCCCAGCACCACCAGGTGGGCACCCACCGGCACCTCGCCCTTCACCGCATGCTGGCGGCGCACATTGCCCAGCCCGCCAGCGATCATGATGGGCTTGTGATAGCCGCGCGCCGTGCTGCCGTCGACCGGCTGCTCGAAGGTGCGGAAATAGCCGTTCACGCACGGACGGCCGAACTCGTTGTTGAACGCGGCCGCGCCCAGCGGACCCTCGAGCATCACATCGAGGCTGCTGACGATGCGGCCGGGCTTGCCCAGCGTGCGCTCCCATGGCTGCTCGAAGCCGGGAATCAACAGGTTCGACACCGTGAAGCCCACAAGGCCTGCCTTGGGTCGTGCGCCAAGTCCGGTGGCGCCCTCGTCGCGGATCTCGCCTCCGGAACCGGTGGACGCACCCGGGAACGGCGAGATCGCCGTGGGGTGGTTGTGCGTCTCGACCTTCATCAGGATGTCGATGGGCTCTTCCACGCCACGGTACACACCGCTGGCCGGATCAGCGAAATAGCGCCGGCCGGTGGAGCCCTCGATCACCGCTGCATTGTCGCGGTAGGCCGAGATCACGCCCTGCGGCGCCTGTGCATGCGTGTTGCGGATCATCGCGAACAGCGATTTGTCCTGCGGCTCGCCGTCGAGCGTGAACGCTGCGTTGAAGATCTTGTGGCGGCAGTGCTCGGAGTTCGCCTGCGCGAACATCATCAGTTCGACATCGGTGGGATCGCGCCCCAGCCGCGTGAAACTCTGGTGCAGGTATTCGATCTCGTCGCCGGACAGCGCCAGGCCAAGCTGGGTGTTGGCGGCGGTCAGCGCATCCATCGAGCGCGCGATGGTGGCCAGCGGCCGCGGCTGGCCGGCCGCGAACAGCGCCGGGATCGCCTCCGGTGCGATCACCGCCTCGGTCATGCGGTCATGCAGCAGCGCGGCCGCGGCATCGAGCGCTGCCGCAGGCAGCGTTCCGTCCGCGTCGATGAAGAAATACACGCCGCGCTCGACGCGCCGCAGCCAGTCGAGGCCGCAGACCAGCGCGATGTCGGTGGCCTTGCTCGACCAGGGCGACACCGTGCCCGGACGCGGCACCACCAGCAGGCGCAGGCCCTGCGGCTCATCGCCCTGGTGACGCGGTCCATAGGTGAGCAGCGCACGCAGGCGTTGCAGCCCTTGGGCATCCGGCTCGCGGGCGCAGTCGGCCAGGTGCACATGGCGGCTCTGCAGGGCGCGCACCGCGGGCACCGCCTCGCGCAGCAGCGCAAGCAGTTTGGCGAGGCGGAATTCGCTGTGGGCGGGACCGCCGGGAAGCTGCAGGATCACGTCGGGATCTGCGCCCTGCCACCGCGCATCGACGGCGGTGTGCAAAGCATGCCCTGGTTCACGCACCGGGCCGTGAAAATGTGATGAGGTGCCATAGTCTTTCGGGGGGACGGCGGCCGAGAGGCCGCTGCCCATTATAGTTCAGGTTGGTCAGCGAAGGTTCCGTCCGGCTCATGGCCCTGCGCCTCGAAATCATCAGCCCACAGCGCCAGAAACTCGGCGCCCGCGGCAGCATCGTGCTGGGCGTCGCGGGCGGCAGCATCGGCCGTGCGCTGGACAATGACTGGCCGTTGCCCGACCCGAACCGCTTCCTCTCCGGCCACCATGCGCGGGTGCATTTCCGCGCCGGCCATTACATCGTCGAGGACAACAGCAGCAACGGCGTGTTCATCAACGAGGCCGCAAAGCCCCTGGGCAAGCGCGGCATCCATCGCCTGGCTGCCGGCGACATCCTGCGCATGGGCGAATACCGCATCTTGGTCAGCATCGACGAGGACGATCCGGCAGCGGTGCCGCAGCCGGGAGCGGCCACGATGGCCAATCTCACCGTCCACAATGTGGTGCCGCTGCGTGCACCGGCCGCCGCCCGGGCGAAGAGCCCGGATGAGGACCTCGGCCATTCGCTGGACATTGAGACGCTGATCCCCGAAACGCCTTCAGGATCCCTGCCGCGCCACGCCGCAGCGCCGCCGCGCGATGCGGGTGACACCAGTAGCGGCGACCAGCCGGCGCTGCAGGCCACCATCCCCGGCTCGATGCAGGATCGCGTCGCAAGGCTGCGCGCCGCCGCCAAGGCGCGGCTGGAAGGCACCTCGCCGGCACTGAGCGCGCTCACTGGCATCCAGGCCTTCTGCCGTGGCGCCGGCATCGATGCGGACCGCCTGCCGGCCACCAGCGACGCGCAGACGCTGCATCTGGCCGGCCGGCTGCTGCGCGAGGCGCTGATGGGCCTGCGCGAGATGCTGCGCGCCGAGGCTGCCTTCCAGGACCGCTACGCGGTCCGCTCCGGGCGCCCCGAGGGCAGCTCACCGCTCGACCTCGGCATCGATGAGTACCTGGTGGAGCTGCTCAGCGGCCACGAGCAGCGACGCCTCGATGCGGTGATGCGCCTGCGCGAACAGTTCCGCGATTCCGCCGCACATGGCAATGCGGTGGAACCGGCGCTGCGCGAGGCCTTGCAGGCGTTCCTGGGCCATCTGGATCCGGCGCGCATGGACGGCCTGCCGGCGCAGACCAGCTGGACGCGATATCGGGAAATCTATGCACACCTGCTGCGCGCCGAGGGCGGCGCCGTGCCGCACCTGTTCGCCGAGGCACTGGCGCAGGCTTATCTGGAAGCCCGTCACGACGACGGGCAGGGTCCTGCAAAGTAGCCAGGGCGCGGGGCCCGGCCGCGCCACCCCCGCAACTAGAACCCGCCGCACTCCCGGATGGCATTGAACAGGCGCTCGCAGGACCTGCCGTCCTGGTACATGTAGAACTGGCGCCGCACCTGATCGCGCTGCGCAGCCCATGGGTCGCGGCCTTCGACCAGCACTTCGCGCAGAGCCTGCTGCAGCTGAAGCTGGTTGTGACACTTCGGGCCAGGCGCGACCTCGTCGTACTCATGGTGCAGCCCGCGCCCTGACACATAGGCCTCGCGGTCATAGGGAAAGAACACCACCGGCCGGTCCAGCAGGATGAAGTCCATGTAGATCGACGAGTAGTCGGTGACCATGCAGTCCACGTGCTGCATCAGCGGATAGACATCGGCCATCCTGTCGATGACCTTGATGGCTTCGCGGTCGGTCACCGCACAGCGGTCCTTCGGGTGGGCCTTCCACAGGATCAACAGGCCATGGCGCAACGCGAAGTCGTTGAGCTCGTCGAGATCCAGCACCTGCGCGGGCTGCGGATCGCCCTGCGGGCGCCAAGTGGGACTGTAGAGCACGATGCGCCTGCCACTGGCGACCGCAGACTGGATCTGCGCCAGTGTGGTGCCGCCACCGGCGGTGGTCATCGGCCCGAAGTCCGTGCCGAACAGCACATCGTTGCGCGGCTGCCCGTTGATCAGGTGGTTGCGCATGCGGAACGAGGCGGCGCGGCGCTGCAGCTGCAGCTGTGAGGCGAAGCTGACGAAATCGTAGGTCGGATAGACATTGAGCCAGCCGGTGGCCCAGCGCAGCAGCCACGAGCGCTCGAGCGGGCCTGCGATGTTGCGGTTGGTGAACGAGATGTTCTTCATGCCGTTGCCATGCCAGATCTGGAACGACCTGGCGCGCATGGCAAGCAGCGACTTGAACCCGGTCCACCAATCGGTGCTTTCGACGACCACCGTGCCGGCGCGCAACAGCGTGATGATGGAGCGCGGGCTGGGATGGAACAGCACCGGCAGTCCCTCTGCGCGCAGCGCACGCACCGTGGTCCGCCGTCGCGCGATCAGGTACACCTCGCATTCCCGGCCGTGGTGATGCTGCAGCAGGTAGAGGAAGAAATACTTCAGGTTGCCACTCATCGCACCGCCGAACCGCGGCATCAGCAGGATGAGGTCCTTCTTCTTCGGCACGACCAGTGCAAGCAGCCGCGCCGCCGCGATGAACGGCAGCAGCAGGATCAGCAGCAGGACGATCGCAAGTGCCGCAAACGCATTCAGTGCCGGCGCTTCGGCAGATGCGGCCTCAGATTTTCCGGGCAATGTAGTCAACCATCTGATGCAGTCCGCCGCGCGCCATGTGCGATCTTCGCCACCCGGCAAACCAGTCGCGCAGCGCTGCCTGCTGCGCTGGATCGAGCAGATCCTGCTGGTGATCGAACCACGCTGCGGCCATGTCGATCTTGCCGTAGACAACCAGCGACAGCAGCATGCTGAGCAGGCTCCGGCCGGCCGCGTCGCGCGACAGCCGCTGCCGGCGACGCATGAAACCCTCACGGGTCAACGCGAACACCGCATCGGCAAAAGCCAGTTGCCCGGCGCGATGTCCGCCGCCCACGCCCACGTTGCGGATGCCGGAGGAATTCAGGTAGCGGTAGCGCTTCGGGCGGTAGATTTCGATCAGCTGGAAGTCGCGCTCCTGCATCCAGCTGATCAGCGTTGCGGCCGTGGCCTGGCCGAGGTAACGCTCGATGAACGACACCTCGACCTCCGCCAGCACCACTGAATCGCGCAGGGCCTTCTGCGCACCAGTGAGGATCTCGAGCTCCGTGCCCTGGGTGTCGATCTTCAGCGCATCGACCTGCAGCTGTTCGCGCTCGAGCAGCACGTCGAGGCTTTCGAGGGCCACAGTCTGCTGCGAGACCACCACGGCGTGATTGCACTTGTTGCGGATCTGCTGCATCAGCCCCATGTTGGGCTGGCGCAATGAAGACATGTTGGCCATCTTCGTGATGTTCAGCGTCGCGGTGCCCGCGGCCGCGCCCAGTGCCACCGGGAAGATGCGGTTGCGACCGTCACGGGCCACGCCTTCTGCCGATTCGCGCGGCTCGAACAGCAATGCGTTCACGCGCGCAGAGACACGGCCCCAGCGCTGCTGCAGTCCGCCCGCTGATCCGATGTCGGCCAGTGTCAGCGAATAGTCGTCCGGCAGTGCAGAAAGCAGGGATTGGACTCTGGGCATTTTCGCGGCTCGGAGCGGTGACCGGTCACGGAAGCGCGCGGGGCCAGGGCCGTTCCCGGTGATCGCGCGTCCAGCGCTCGATGTCCTCGGGGCGGTCCACCTCACGCCACAGGCCGCTGTGATTCTCGATGGCATGGACCACGCTGCTGCGGGCCAGCCGATCGATGACGGCGTGGTGGAAGGCATCGTGGCCGCCTTCGGCCTCGATCACGGCCTGCAGTGCCGTGCGATAGACGCCATGCGGTCGCGCGTCCGGGCTCATGACCATGCCCAGCGAGCGATGCGTGGTCTCGGCCAGCGGCAGCTGCTTGCTCACTGCCAGGATGCGCCCGTCCCTGGCCTGCACGCGCATGTCGTCGGGCTCGGGGGCCTTGTGCACTTCGACAACCAGGTTCACGCCGGGCTGCATGTCTTCGATGGCCTGCTGGAACACGCTGGCGTCGAAGATGGTGTCGCCGTTGAGCAGCAGGAAGGGTTCATCGAGAAAGTCGCGCGCCGCCCAGACACTGCCGATGCTGCTGGCGACCGACCAGAACGGATTGATCGTGAGGCCGACGCGCCGCGGATCGTGATGCCGCTGCAGGTGCTCGCGGATCTGCCCGGCGCGGTATCCCGCCACCACTTCGATGCGGGCCACACCGGCTTCGTGCAGCGCCTCGATCTGGTGGTCCAGGATGCTGCGTCCGTTCACCTGCACCAGGCACTTCGGGGTGTGCAGCGTGAGCGGCAGCAAGCGGCTGCCCTGCCCGGCATTGATCAGGATCGCGCGCATGGCTGGCCTGCCGGTGCCGCTCAGGCGGCCGCCATCTTCAGCGTCGGCGCGATGCGCGCCAGCGCGTCGATCATGCGATCGACCTGTTCGTCCGAGTGCGCCGCAGACAGGCTGATGCGCACGATCGCAAGGCCGGCCGGCGTGGACGGCGGCACCATCAGGTTGGTGTAGATGCCTGCATCGAGCAGGCCCTGCCACAGCGCCATCGCAGTGTCGCGCTCGTTGAACAGCAACGCCGTCACCGGGCCCGGATCGGTTGAACCGAGCCGGTAGCCGATCTTCTGCATGGCCGGATAGAAACGGTTCACGTGCCGCCACAGCTGCGCGCGCAGGTCATCGCCGGCCAGCAGCCGCGCCAGCGCGGCGCGCGTCGCGGCAATCACCGGCGGCGGCGGCGAGGCGGTGAAGATGTAGGGCCGGCTGGCCAGCCGCAGCAGATCCAGTTCGGCATGGCGGCTGACGCAGAATCCGCCCACACCGCCCAGGCTCTTCGAGAACGTGCCGACGATGAAGTCGACGCGATCGAGCAGGTCGAGCTCGGCGCAGATGCCGAGGCCCTTCGGCCCGAACATGCCGAAGGAATGCGCCTCGTCGACGATGATCATCGCGCCGTGGCGTTCGGTGACCTCGACGAATTCCTTCAGCGGCGCGCGGTCGCCCAGCACGCTGTACAGGCTTTCGACCACCACCAGCGTGCGGCGGGCATCTTCGCCCAGCCGCGCCAGGCGACGATCGAGGTTGTCCGGATCGTTGTGGCGGAAGCGGATGGTGGTCGCGGCCGAAAGCTTGCATGCATCGTGGATGCTGGCATGGCCGTCCGCATCGACCAGCAGGAACTCATCGGCACCGGCCAGCGCCGAGATCGCGCCGAGGTTGGCCTGGTAGCCGGTGGAGAACACGATGCTGCCCGGATAGCCGAAGGCGGCGCCGAATTCCTGCTCGAGGCGGCGGTGGCCGTCATAGTTGCCGCTGGCCATGCGCGATCCGGTGGTGCCGGTGCCCAGCGTGTTGATGGCCTCGATGGCGGCGGCGCGGGTCTCCGGCGCGAAGGTGAGGCCGAGGTAGTTGTTGGTGCCGGCCAGCAGCACGCGACGCCCGTCGATCAGCGCCTCGGTGGCCGAATGCACCGCATCCATCGGCGTGGCGACCGAGGGTACGCTGCCCTGCCCGGCCAGCTGCGAGCGCAGCCCGGCAAGCGGCGCCAACTTCGCGAACAGGCTCATGGCGTGCCCACCACGCGGCGCACGCTGTCGCAGAGCTGGTCGAGCGTGCGCGCCTCGGCAATCATCGCCACGGGAATCGAGATGTCGAGGCGGTCCTCGATCTCCATGATCATGTCCATCACCTGGGCGGAGTCGAGGCCCAGCTCGCCGGCCAGGTGCGTGCTGCCGTCGACGGCGCCGATGTCGGGCACGGCGATCTTCAGCGCCTCGCGCACGACCTGCTCGACCCTGTCGGGGGAACCCATTGCGGATGAGGCGCGCGGGCCGTCAGGCCGCGACGCGCCGCCTGCCACCGTCGCTCACCAGGAAGCGCACGTTCACCGCCTCGCGCAGGCTCATCTCGCTGTGACGCTCGAGGAATTCCTTGCGCGCGGCGCTGCGCGAGAGCTTGCCGGAGGAAGTGCGCGGCAATGTGTGGGGGGGCACCAGCTCGATCAGGCAGCGGATGCCGAATTCGATGGAGATGGCCTCGTGCAGGCGGTCGGCCAGCTCGGCCTGCTCCTTCGGATCGGTCTCCCGGCACTGCACCACCAGCACCGCAACCTCGGTGCCGTCGCTGCCGGGAACCGAGAACGCAGACGCATCGGTGGGACGCACCTCCGGCTGCTGCTCGGCGAGGTTCTCGAGATCCTGCGGCCAGATGTTGCGACCGTTGATGATCAGCAGGTCCTTGGCGCGACCGGTCAGGTAGAGCGCGCCATCGACGCGATAGCCCAGGTCGCCGGTGTTCAGCCAGCCATCCTTCGACAGCACCTCGGCGCTGATCTCGGGCAGGTTGTAATAGCCCTGCATCACGCTCTGGCTGCGCAGGAAGATGCGGCCGACGCGACGCTCGGGCAGCACGCGGCCCTGCTCGTCGCGGATCTCGACCTCGAAACCGGGCAGCGGCTTGCCGCACATCACGAAGCCCTTGCGGCGGCCGGCGTCATCACGCGCCATCACGCGTGCCTCGCCGGTGTCGGAGAGGCGATCGCCATCGACGTGGTCAATGTGCATGCCCTCGCCCACCGGCGAGAAGCTCACGCCCAGCGAGCATTCGGCCATGCCATAGCAGGGCAGGAAGGCCTTGCGGTCGAAGCCGGCCGGCGCCAGTGCGCGCGCGAAGGCCTCGAGCCATTCCTCGTGGATCATCTCGGCGCCGACACCGGCAACGCGCCATGCGGAAAGGTCGAGCGCGTCGGTGTCTTTCTGCGTCAGGCGGCGCGCGGCCAGGGCATAGCCGAACGGCGGGCTGAACGAGATGGTCGAGCGGTTCTGCGACATCAGCTTCAGCCACAGCCGCGGACGCATCGCGAACTCGCGCGAGCCGAGGAAATCGCAGGAACGCTGCGTGGCCATGCAGCCGAGCACGATGCCCACCAGGCCCATGTCGTGGTAGTACGGCAGCCACGAGCAGAAGCGGTCCTGCTGCGTGAGGCGGAAGCCGTGGTTGAAGATCGCCTCGAGGTTATGCATCACCGAGGCCTGCGTGATCATCGTGCCGCGCGGAAAGCGCGTGCTGCCCGAGGTGTATTGCAGGTAGGCCAGTTCGCCCACGGTGGGCGGCGCGGGCAGTTCGCCCAGGTCATCCAGCGCCTGGAAGTCCTCGAGAGTTCCGGCCACCTGCACCGGCAGGCCTTCCACCGCCTCGCGCAGCAGTTCGATGAATTCGGACGGTGCGAATGCGGCCGAGGCACGGCAGTCGAGCACCATCTGGCGCAGGTGGCGCACATAGGCTTCGTGGCCGCCGAGATGGATGGCTGCCGGCAGCGGCACCGGAACCAGTGCGGCGTACTGGCAGGCATAGAACATCACGGCGAAATCCGGATGCGTATGCGCCACCAGTGCGACGCGTGCGCCGCGCTCCAGTCCGGTCAGGCGCCTTGCCAGTGCGCGTGCGCGCTCGCGCAGTTCGCTGTATGGCAGCACTGCGACCAGATCGCCGCGACCGTTGTAATAGTTGAACCCGCTCAGTCCACGGGCGGCATAGTCCAGCGCCTCGGTGAGCGTGGAAAACTGCGCACGCCGCAACTCGATGCCACTGGCCGTCGGTGTCGGCACGTTCTGTAAAACCAAGTTACCGTCCAATTCTCGACGCCCTTCAGTGGCTCTCCGGCCAGGAACCCTGGCCAAATTTAGTGTGGCGGAAGCGACAACGCAATTTCATCGCAACCTGATTGTGATGCACTGCCCGATCCTTGGGCAATGGGCAAGTTGGCGGATCATACCCGTTCAGAAGCGCGGATAGACGGGGTTAAGTGCGCAAATCAGGGATTCCCACCATCCGGGGGGGGGCACTTCGCCTCGCGCATACCCCCGCTGGGAGGGCCCGGCGGCATTTGACACCCCCGCCGAAACCCGTCGCGGAAAAACCACAAAGGAGACGTGCAGACCCGCCCCAGACGGGCTGCGCGGCCGGGGAGGCCGGCCTGGGAGGGCTTGTGGGCCCAAAGACAGCAGCAATCCCATACCGCTGTCGGCGCCCTCCGTCAGCTGCGCGCCGGTCGGCCGGTGCCGTTGTGCATCCCGGCTATCAGCTTTTGCACCAGCTCCAGATCGGCGGGTTTGTCGACGTCGATGGCGGCGCGACCGTCGGCCAGCACCACCGGCGCCACCCGCGCACCGGCCAGTGCGCCCAGGCGCTGCAATGCCCCGGACAGGCTGAGCAGCCCCAGGCGATAGCGCAGCACCTGACCGATGCCCAGCAGGCGCAGCTGCGCGATGGGCTGCTTGCGCCGCGCCTCCAGCCGCTGCCACAGCTGCAGCACGCCGGCAGCCGCCGGCGTCCCGAGCAGGAACAGGTTGCAGCCGGAGAAATCGCCATCGGAGAAGCGCCACCACGTGCGCTGGCTGTCGGGCGCGGCCAGCATCACTGCCTCGCGTCTTGCCACCGCCACATGGGCGTCGGCATCGGCGGCATCGGCAGCGAGGAATTCCTCCACCCACTCCGGTCGCAGCAACGCATGGTCGGCGGTGGTCACCAGCAGCGGTGTGCCGAGCTGTTCGAGCGCGGCGGCAACGCTGGCGCTGGGACCTGCAGCCGCCTGCAGTGGCTGCACCGGCTTGCCGCAGTCCGGCACCCGCGCCAGCACCGACGCATCGTCGATCACCACGGCAATGCGCTCGATGGCCGGCACGCGTGCCAGCGCCGAGAGCACGCGACCCAGCATCGGCTCGCCGCCCACTTCGATCAGCGCCTTGTGCGACACCCCGGCATGCATGGCCAGTGGATCGCCGCCCGGACGCGTGCCGGCCAGCACCAGTGCGGTGCGGGGCATGCGCCGGCTCAAGGCAGGCTCTTCTCGTAGATGCGATAGGTCTTGTAGGCCTTCGCACCAAGCGCTTCGATCATGCGGCGCATCGGCCGGTTGTCCTCGAGGATCCACGACAGCTCGCCATGCCGCATGCCCTTCGGCGCGGCATGCACCTGCAGGCTGTGGATCATCGCCAGCGGCACCATGCCGCCCAGCAGGCCGCCGGCAAAACTGCGGCGCACACCCATCAGCGGCACCCGGCCGGTGCGCACGCCGCGCTTGAGCCGGACCAGCATCTTCAGCCAGTTGAACGGCAGCAGGCGGCCGCCGAAATCGCGGATCACCTCGTTGAGGTTGGGCAGCAGGATGGCAAAGCCCACCGCCTTGCCCTCATATTCAGCCACCGCCGTCCAGGTGGGATCGAGCAGCGGCTTGAGTCCCTTCGCCATATGCGTCAGCTCGGCGGACGTGAACGGCACGAAACCCCAGTTTTCGCTCCAGGCGTCATTGAAGATTTCCATCACGAGGTGGAATTCCTCGTCGATGCGCTGCATGTCGATGTGGCGGATGCGGATGCCGCGGTTCTCCGCGCGGCGCACCAGGCGCATCACATCCTCGGGGAAGCCGGCGACCACATCCTGCAGGTAGGCCAGCACATCCCTGGCCTTGGCGTAGCCCATCTGCTCGACGCGCGCCGCAAGGTAGCGCGGGTCGTGGGGCATGAACAGCATGGGCGGGGTATCGAAGCCATCGATGAGCAGGCCCGTCTGCTCGTTGATCGACAGGCTGAACGGCCCGCGCACGCGCGTGCGGCCGCGCTGGCGCAGCCAGGTCTCGGCCGCGCCGAACAATGCGGCGATGATGGCCGGATCATCCTCGGCGGCCAGCAGGCCGAAGAAGCCCAGGTCCGGCTCCTTCACCAGGCGGTCCACCTGCGCGCTGATGCGACCGACATCGCGTCCGTTCCGGACGGCGAGGAAGAACTGCGCCTCGGCATGCTCGAAATAGGGATTCTTGCCCGGCCGCAGCGCGTCGAGCCGCTCCGTCTCGAGCGGCGGCACGAAATTCGGATCGGCGGCATACAGTCGCGCTGGCAGGCGGATGAAGCGCTTCAGCAAGGCGCCGTCCTGCACGGGCAGGATGGTGATGTCGGACACTGGCCGGAACTCCGCGAAGGATGGCGAGGCGACAGACTAGCAGGAGATCAGGTGCGTTCCGATACGCGCAGCTGCAGCAGTCCCAGCAACGCGAAGGCCACCGGCGCGATGAAGGCGGCGGCCACCGGACCGATGCGGCCACTGGTGCCCAGCGCGGAGAAGATGCCGCCGCTCAGCAGGAAACCCAGGCCCAGGCACAGCGCGATGAACATGCGCCCGCCGCCACCGCCGCGTTCCGACACCAGCGCTGCGGGGATGGCCAGCAGCATCATGATGAACACGGTGAAGGGGGCCGCGAAGGATTCCATCAGCACGGTCTCGTAGTAGCTGCGCGGGCGCGTGCCGACCCGTTCGCCACCGAGCACGTCGGCCAGCTCGACGCTGGACAGCAGGGGATCCTCGGCGTCCAGCCGCACCACGTCATCGGGCCGCAGGTTGCTGCTCCAGCGGCGCTGCCCGGCTGTTTCGCTCGTGCCATCCTGCGGCGAGAGTTCCTGCACCCCTGACAGCAACCAGTCGCTGCCCTGCCAGCGCGCCTCGTCGGCGCGCGTGCGCTGTGCCAGCAGGCCCTCGGCATCGCGCTGGAAAATGCGCACATCGAGCAGGCGCGTGCCATCGGCATTGCGACGCTGGAACAGCATGATCCCGGCACTGGTATGCACCCATTCCGGATCGGCATCGCGCTGTTCCAGTGGCACCACGTCATCCCACCAGGTCTTCAGGGCCCCTTCGGCGGCGGGAACGATCTGCTGCGCCAGCCCCAGGTGCAGCAGCGCAAACAACAGCGGCACCGGCCACAGGTACGCGGTCAGACGCCCAAGGCCGATGCCAGCCGAACGCAGCGCGGTGATCTCGCGCGTGCGCGCCATCGCGTGGAAGGTGGCCATCGATCCCAGCAGGCCCGCCAGCGGCAGCGAGAGTTCCATCTGCGCCGGCACGCGCAACGCCGCGTAGCGCAGCACGCCGGTCACGCCAAGGCCGCGGTCGAGCACCTCGGTGCTGACCTCGAGCAGTTCGAGCAGCTGGATCAATGCCGTCAGCGCCAGCAGCAGCGCGAAGATCTGGCCGGCAACCCGCTTGCGCAGGTAGGAGCCCAGCACGCCGGTCATGAAGCCTTCCCCGGCGCATTGCGGCCCGCCCTGGCCTTGCGCTTCTTCTGCATGCCCTCGAAGGCTGATTCGATCGAGGCCACCGCGCGCATCACGGGATTGTCGCCGGGCCACTGCAGGCTGGAATGGAACAGCCAGGCTCCGAACAGGGCAAACAGCACCACCGGCAGCCACACCGACAGCCACGGCAGCGTGCGTCCGGCCTCGGCCATCGCCTCACCGAAGGACAAGGCCTGGTCCAGGATCACCACCGCCAGCACGGCGAACACGGTGCCGGCGGCGCGGCGCCCGCGCTTTGCAGCCATGCCCAGCGGCAGCGCCAGCAGCGGCAGCAGCAGCGGCAGCACCGCGCGCGCCAACCGGCCATGGAATTCGCCGGCGCGCTGGGCGTCGGAGATGTCGAGGGACTGGGGCGGCGGCCGCAGCAGCTCCTGCAGCGTCAGCTCGCGCACCGCGGTGCGCGCATTGCCCGATTCCGGTTCGCCGCGCGCGCGTTCCATCGGCGGCGGAATGGCGGTGAAGTCCTCGTTGATGCGCCCTTCACTGAAGCGCAGCACGCGCACATCGCCGGCACGGCTGCTGTCCACGATCATGCCGTTGCCCAGTTCCAGCTGCAGGCTGGTGGCATCGGCGGATGGCACCAGCCGCCCCTGCGCGGCGGTCACGATCTGCTCTCCCATCGCGTCGTGCCGTTCGACGAAGACCTCGCCCAGCGTGCGTCCATCGGGCGCGACCCGGTCTGCCGCCAGCGTGTAACCCTTCTTCACCGAGACAAAGCGGTTGGCCTCGAGGCGTGCGTTCCAGCCGGTGTTGCTGGCTTCGTGCTTGATCACCTCGTAGCCATAGCGGGTCATCGGCTGCAGGTAGCCGAACAGATACAGGCTGCAGGCCACCAGCATGACTGCCACCACCACATGCGGCACGGCCATGCGCGTGATCGAGCGCCCGGTGGCCAGCATGGCGTCGAGTTCGTTGTCGTCGCCGGTGCGGGCGGTGGCCATGAAGATCGCGGCGAAGAACGCCGCCGGCAGCGCGATGCCCAGGTAATGCGGCACCAGCGCACCGATCATCTTCAGCACCAGCATCGGACTGGCACCGGTGGCGGCCGCCAGTTCAAACAGGCGCAGCAGCCGCCCCAGGATCAGCGCGATCAGCAGCACGCCCAGGGCGATCAGCAGCGGCCCAAGCAAGCCACGCAGAGCGTAACCGTCGAGCCGGTCGGGGATCCGATGCACCAGTCGCGCGGCGGGCACCGTCACGCCGCATCACCTCCGCCCGGCAGCCTGAGCTCGTAGCTGGCCACATCGATGAAAGCCCGCCGCGCCAGCGACCATTGGCGGACCTGCACGCCGGCCCAGCGCGGCGCCCCGACCGCCGGCAAGGTGACCAGATGCCAGCGCGCGGCCTCATCGCGCGGATTCGGCAGCGCCGTGGAGGACGGCACGCACATGACGGGAATGGGACCCTTCGGCCCGGCGACCGACTCGAGCCGCGCATGGCGCGCATGCCCATGCAGCACCAGTTCGGCACCGGCACGCTGCAGCACCTCGCGCAACGCGCCGCGGTCGCGCAATGCCTTGCGCGCGGAGATGGCGCCATCAACCAGCGGATGATGCAGCACCACCACGCGCAGTCGTCCCGCCGCGCCTTCCTGCAGCAGCTGCTGCTCCAGGCGCTGCAGCTGCGCAGCGCCAACGCGGCCAGATGCCAGCAGCGGCGGGGTCGGCAATGCCGAGCGCACGCCGATGTAGGTGACATCGCCACGGCGCGCGATCCATGGCCAGCTGGTGTCGCCTTCGGTGAAGGCGCGCAGCTTGCCCATTCCTTCTGCCTCGGGCACCGGCACCAGCGCATCGTGGTTGCCGGGCACGATGTTCACGGCGCAATGCTGCGCGAGGGATTCGAGCCACTGCGCGGCGCGCGTGAATTCATCCGGCAGCGAGAAGTTGGTGATGTCGCCGCTGACCAGCACCTGCTGCGGCGCATGCTGCTCAAGATCGGCGCGCAATGCCTCGAGGATCTCCGGACGCTGCACGGCCCGGCGACGTCGCCACGACCATGCCGACAACTGTCGCTTGGAGAAACGCTGCGACCATGAGAGCTGCGGCTGGCAGGGCAGATGCAGGTCCGACACATGCGCAAACCGGAGCGCATTCACTGATAATGCGGACGAAGCAGTCATAGGATTCGCGGATCATGCCACAACCCCCGCCCGCCCGGCCTGCCGTCGCAGGTGCCATCGTGGGCCATTCCCCGCTGCGCATCTGGAGCCTCGCCTCCGACGAGCGGCTGCGCCGGCAGCTGGGACGTGCAGGCGCCAGCCTCGATGTCGCTGCCAGCCCGCAGGTGGTGCTGCTGCGCGCCGACTGGGTTTATGACGATCCGCTGGTGCGCGGCCTTGTGGGCCAGCAGGCCCCCTGCTCGATGTGGACGGAAGAAGACCAGTGCGTGGCCATCGTGGTGCCACCGTCACGCATCGACGAGGCGCGCGCTGCGCTGGCCGACGGCAACGCGCCGGTCGACCTGCCGCGTCTCGCGCCGGCGCAGGTTGCCGGCAGTTACAACGACAAGCTGCGCAAGCGCGAACCGCCCTTCCTGCTGCCGCTCACTGCCGGGCAGCTGCCGGCCATCGAGGCGCGCGTGTTCGCCGGCACCTACAAGGGGGTCACCGACTTCGTCACGCTGTCCTGGCCACGGCTGGTGCAGGCGGTGACACGCGTCTGCACCGCGCTGCGCGTGACACCGAACATGGTGACCTGCGTCAGCCTGGTGCTCACGGTGCTGGCCACCTGGCTGTTCTGGCATGGCCACCATGGAACCGGCCTGGTGGCGGCCTGGCTGATGGCCTTCCTCGACAGCGTCGACGGCAAGCTGGCGCGCGTGACGCTCACCTACACCCGGTTCGGCGACCTGTTCGATCACTCCATCGACCTGGTGCATCCGCCGTTCTGGTGGTGGGCTTGGATCGTCGGCCTGCCGGTGGTGGGCCTGCCACTGGAGCAGGCTTCGCTGGCCCTCACGGTGATCGTCGTCGGCTACGTGCTGCAGCGGGTGGAGGAAGGCCTGTTCATCAAGCTGTTCGGCATGGACATGCATGTGTGGCGGCGCTTCGACAGCCGCTTCAGGCTGGTCACGGCGCGTCGCAACCCGAACCTGGCCATCCTCACCGTGGCCACGCTGCTCGGTCGGCCCGACATGGGCATCGCGGTGGTGGCGGTCTGGGTGGCGGTGTGCCTGCTGGTGCATGCCGTGCGCATCATGCAGGCAGCGGTGGCGAGCCGGCGCGGTGCACTGACTTCCTGGCTGGCGTGACCGGTGAATCGCTGATCGACCTGCTCGCCGCGGAGCTGGAAGCGCCGGCTCCCGGGGGCGCGATGGCACTGGCCGGTGAGCTGGCGCGCCGTGGCGGGCCGGCGGTATCGGCAGTGCTGTACTACGGTTCGACGCTGCGCGCCGCATCGCTCGAGGGCATCCTCGATTTCTACGTGCTGGTGGACCGTGTTTCGGCCTGGCCCGGATCGGCCTGGGCGCATCTGGCCAACCGCTTGCTGCCGCCGAATGTGGGTTACCTGGAATTCACCCACGAAGGTGCGGTGCTGCGCGCCAAGTATGCCGTGATGACGCCGGCGCAGTTCCAGGCGCGCACCGGCGAGCGCAGCCGCGACACCACGATCTGGGCACGCTTCTGCCAGCCGGCGCTGTGCATCCATGCCCGTTCGGCCGCCGACCGTGCGGCCGCGACCGAACTGGTGGCCGGTGCGGTGACGCGCGCGGCGTGGTGGGCCGCGCATCTCGGACCGGTGTCCGCACCCGCGGGGGATTTCTGGCGCGCGCTGTTCACGCACACCTATGCCGCGGAGCTGCGCGTCGAGAAGACCGGCCGCGCCGATGACATCGTCGGCCGCCATGAAGAACGCTATGCGCGGCTGCTGCCGCTGGCCTGGGCGCGCGCATCCCTCGGCCATGCACGGCGCGACGACGGCACGCTTGCGCCGTTCATCACCGCGACCGAACGCCGACGCGCCGGGCGGCAGTGGCGCGCCCGGGCACGCCGGGGACGCCGGCTGAACATGCTGCGGCTGCTGAAGGCGGCCTTCACCTTCGACGGTGCGCTGGACTATGTGGTGTGGAAGATCGAACGCCATCGCGGCGTGCGCCTGGAATTGCGGCCCTGGCAGCGCCGCTTCCCGCTGCTGGCGGCGCCGTCCATCTACTGGCAGCTGCGCCGCATGGGCGTGATCCGCTCGCGCACGCCCTGAAGCGCATCGCGCGCGCCGCGATCACAGGCCCCGGGTGCGCTCACGCAGCAGCCGTTCCACTACTGTCCAGTCATCCGGCTCGTCGATCTCGGTGGCACTCTCGCCGGACATTTCGTAAATGCTGATGCGCCCCCCGAGCCTGCACTGGGCCTGCTCGAGCAGCTGGCGCCGGGTGATGTAGAAGGCACCGTTCTCCATCAGTGTGCCGCGGGAGTCCTGCCGCCGCGGGCGGTTGCAGGGATCGTAGTTCAATGGTGTTGCATCATCGCCCCAGAAGAAGCGCTTCACCCGCGTGGCGGTCAGCAGCGAGTCTGCACCGGCTTCCTCGAACATGCGCCGCGCGCGCCGGAAATCATCCGGCGTGGTCAGCGGCGAGGTGGCCTGGATGGTGCAAAGCACGGAGAACGGCACCGCCTGCGCGAATTCGAGCTGCGCGCTTTCGGTGGAGGCCTCGTCGGTGCAGGTGTGCGGCGAGCGGCGGAAGATCCGCACCCGGTCCTCGAAGATCTGCCGGACGTTCTCTTCGATGAGGTCCGAGTCGGTGCCGACCCAGAATTCATCGAAGCAGCCGCATTCCAGGGCTGCCCCCAGCGCCCACGAGAACAGCGGTCTTCCTGCGAGGAGTCGGGTGTTTTTCCTGGGTATGGACTTCGATCCGCCGCGCAGCGGCATGTAGGCAACCCAGCTCATCGGCGCACTCGACGCCGCAACGGTGGCAGCGCTTCGCAGCAGGCAGGGACGCGCGCCATCAGCAGAATGCGCATGCAGGTGTAGGAAATCTTCGACAACATCAACGACGCACCCTTTCCTGACCAGAAAAGCCTTCGCTGTCACCGACACGCGACGGCACGCGGCATCGATGATGCGACGCTAGTATAGCGATGCAGTGGCCATGCCCCGCCCTGCGCACCCCGAAAAAGGAGACGGGTTGAATCAGGACGCGCGCAACCGGTTCAGGACCCGATGGCCTTTGCTGCAGAGGGCATTGCGATCATTCCGTCGCCACTACGGCAGCCATGCCGCCATGGAAGTGGTGTATCGCGACCTGTTCGTGCGCGAACTGGCGCGGCTCGGCATCGAGGACCGCTTCTTTCCGGTCGGGTCTGCAGCCAACCACAGCCTGCTGTATCTGGTGCTGCGCTGCTATGTCGAGCTGCCGCTGCGGCGCATCCTCGATGTGGGCGCCGGCCAGACCAGCCTGCTGCTGCACGCCCTGCAGCAGAAGCTGCGCAAGGCAGAGGTGCTGACGCTGGAGCATGACGAGGCATGGGCCGCGCGGATCGCGACGCAGGTGGATCACCCGGTGCTGCAGCGGAAGCTGGTTACCACCCGTATCGCAGGTCGCACCACGCTGATGCACGACCATGCCGGCATCGCCGGCCCTTTCCAGCTCATCGTGATGGATGCACCACTGGGCGTCAGGCATTTTTCCCGGCTCGGCCTGCTGCAACTGATGCAGACGGTGATGGACCGCGAACATTTCGTTGTCATCCTCGATGACGCGGATCGCAGCGGGGAGTGGCAGACCGCGCAGGCCTGCTGGCAATGGCTGCAGCAACAGGCCACGCCGTTCCGGCATGGCGAGGTGATGGCGGCGAAGCGGCAGTGGATCTGCGCCGGGGGAGAATTGCAGCATGCCGTGCATTTCTGAACGGAACCTGTCTTTGTCACGTTGCTGCCACAGCGGCGTTCCCTGTCACCGCGGCCGCTGGACATGGCCGACCCTCTTTCCGATGATGAGTGTGCTGCACCCATGCTGACAGACCGCAATCTCAACCAGTACACGGCCCGCGACACGGCCTCGATCCAGGACGTGGCGCAGATGATCGCCAGCAAGAAGGGCCGCATCGCGATGGTCGTCGACCACAACGGCCTGCTGCTGGGCACGATTTCCAATGGCGACCTGCTCCGCTGGCTGGGCGCGGGCAGTCCCGGTGGTTCGCAGGCCACGGCGCTGTCGATCGCCAACCGCGTGTTCAGGTGGGCCAGCGCCACCGACTCGCGCGAACGCATCGCCGAGCTGCTCGACCAGGTGCTGTATGTTCCCATCCTCGATGCACGCGGCCGGATGCAGGCGGTGGCGCGCCGTCGCGAACCGGGCGAAGGCCTGATCATCGGCGAACGACGCATCGCGGCCGACGCGCCCACCTTCGTCATCGCGGAGATCGGCAACAACCACAACGGCAGCCTCGAGCTCGCCCTGCGCCTGATCGATGCAGCTGCCGATGCTGGCGCGGATTGCGCAAAATTCCAGATGCGCGACATGGCCACGCTCTATGGCGGCGCGCGCGATGGCAGTGCCGCCGGCGAAAACCTCGGCACGCAGTATGTGCTCGACCTGCTGTCGCGTTACCAGCTGTCGCCAGATGACCTGTTCCGCTGCTTCGATCATGCGCAGCAACGTGGCCTGGTGCCGCTGTGCACGCCCTGGGATGAGGCCAGCCTTGCGCACCTGGACCGTTATGGCCTGCCGGCGTTCAAGATCGCGTCGGCCGATTTCACCAACCATGGACTGCTGAAGGCCGCGGCGGGCACCGGCAAGCCACTGATCTGCTCCACCGGCATGACCACCGAGCAGGAGATCCGCCAGACCAGCGAGCTGCTGCAGCGACTGGGTGCCTCCTATGTGCTCCTGCACTGCAATTCGACGTATCCGGCACCGTTCCGCGACGTGAACCTGGCCTATCTTGCACGCCTGCAGCAGCTGGGGCAGTGCACGGTGGGTTACTCGGGTCACGAGCGGGACATCTTCGTCGCTGTGGCCGCGGTGGCGATGGGTGCACGCGTGATCGAGAAGCACTTCACCTTCGATCGCTCGATGGAGGGCAGCGACCATCGCATCAGCCTGCTGCCGCAGGAGTTCGCGCGCATGGTCGAGGGCATCGGCCAGGTCGAGGCGGCCATTGGCAACGATGCGCCGCGCCGCATCTCGCAGGGCGAGATGATGAACCGGGTGACGCTGGCGAAATCGGTGTTCGCCAGCATCGACATCCCGCCACATACCGTCATCGAGGAGCACATGCTCGAGGTGCGCAGCCCCGGCCGCGGCCTGCAGCCGAACCGCAGGATCGAACTGGTCGGCCGGCGCCTGGCGCGCGCGGTGCGCGCCGGCACCCCGTTCTTTTCCTCCGACCTCGCCGATGAGCCGCCGCGCAGCCAGCCCGGCACGCGCCGCAGCTACCGGTTCAACCGGCCGTGGGGTGTGCCGGTGCGGCACCACGACCTGGCGCAGCTGCTGGAACTGTGCGCGCCGGATTTCCTCGAGTTCCACCTGAGCTACCGCGATCTTGAACTCGACGATGCCACGTTCTTCCCGCGCGGACGCTTGCCGCTGGGTCTGGTGGTGCATGCGCCGGAGCTGTTCGCGGGCGACCACCTGCTCGACCTGACCTCTCCAGACGAGGCCTATCGCCAGCGCTCATTGCGCGAGATGCAGCGGGTCATCGACAAGACGCGCTCGCTGCGACGCTTCTTCGCGGTGGACGGCCCCACCGGCATCGTCACCAATGTCGGCGGCTTCTCGCTCGACCGCCCGTTCACGCCGCAGGAGCGTGCCGAGCGGCGCGGGATGCTGGCGCGCAGCCTGCAGCAGATCGACACCACCGACGTGCAGATCTGGCCGCAGACCATGCCGCCCTACCCGTGGCACTTCGGCGGCCAGTGCTTCCACAACATGTTCGTCGAGGCCGCCGAGATCGACGCGCTGTGCCGCGAACTGGGCGTCGGCCTGTGCCTCGACGTGTCGCACTCGAAGCTGGCCTGCACCTTCCAGAAGAAATCCTTCGACGAATTCGTGCACGAGGTCGGCCCGCATGTGCGCCACCTGCACGTGGCCGACGCGGCCGGCGTCGATGGCGAGGGACTGCAGGTTGGCGAAGGCGAAGTGGATTTCGGTTCGCTGTTCCGTATCCTGGACCGGGTGGCGCCGCAGGCCTCCTTCCTGCCGGAGATCTGGCAGGGGCACGAGAATCATGGCGAGGGGTTCTGGGTCGCACTCGATCGCCTGCAGGATCTGGTCGGGACGCCGGCCGCGGGATCGCGCGGCATGGCAGCGCAGGATGCAGCCGCCGGTGCCGGCGCAGATGCGGGTGCCCCGGCCAGCGCCAGCATCATCGCCATGGCCAGGCACTAGACCACCGCAATGCGCATCCACTTCATCTCCGGTTCGCTACTGCCTTCCATGGAAGCGAGCGCCGTCAATGTCATGCAGACCTGCGCGGCGCTGGCGCAGGAAGGCCACGAAGTCACGCTGTTCGCGCGCCGCAATGGCACGGATGACGTGGACACTGTGCTGGCCCGCTACGGCGTTCCGAAGGCCGTGCGCCTGGTGCTGCTGGGTTCGCCCGTACCGCCGCGTGACCTGTGGATCCGCAAGGAGGATGGCGTCGACCGCAACCTGCGCTATCCGCTGTCGGTGCTGCGGGCCCTGCGCGCGCTGCCCCCGCCCGACCTCATCTATGGCCGGCACCTCTATTCCATGCTGCTGGCGACGCTCGCGATGCCGGAAGTCCCGATGGTGTTCGAGCTGCACCAGTTGCGCAGCAACCGCATCGGACGCCTCGCCGAACGCTGGCTGTTCCAGCGCCCCTCGTTCATCGGCGCCGCCGCCATCTCCGAGGCCCTGATCGCCGATTACCGCGCGCTGTATGCCGACCTGGCCGGACTGGATCTGTTCCTGGTGCGTAATGGGGCCGGCTGGCCGCGCGGCAGCCTGACGCCGGTGTCGCCGGGCGGGCGCCCCGGCGTGCGCCGCGTCGGTTATGCCGGTTCCCTGTTCCAGGGCAAGGGCATGGAAACGGTGGCCGCACTGGCGGCGCGCCTGCCTGAAATGGACTTCCATGTGGTGGGCGGCACAGCGCCGGACATCGCGCACTGGCGCGGCATAACCCGCGGCATGCGCAACATCGTCTATCACGGCTTCGTCGACAACGCGCAGGTGCCGGCCTTCCTCGCAGCGATGGATGTGCTGCTGGCGCCACCGCGCATCCAGGTGAGCCCGATGACCGGCCGCGACTTCGGCCGCTGGGAATCACCGCTGAAGATCTTCCAGTACATGGCGGCCGGCAAACCCATCATCGCCTCGGACATCCCGATTGTGCGCGAAATCCTCGAAGATGGCGTCACGGCGCTGCTGGCTGCACCGCAAGACATCGACGCATGGGTTGCCGCGCTTCTCCGGCTGGACGATCAGGCACTGGTGCGGCGGCTGGCCACATCAGCCCGCGCCGATGCCACGCATCGCTTCAGCTGGGCCAACAAGGCACGCACCATCGAGAGCCACTACCGCCGACGGCGGGCGCTGCTGCCCCGGCCATCGGGCCGGATCGAGCCCAAGGTCAATTGAACTGCGCGTCGCGCAGGCTGGCCAGCAGCACGCGCGCATCCTGATGCCATTTCTCGTCGACGGCGAGATCCGACATGGTCTCGCGGTCGAAGGCGCGCCGCCAGTGCACCGGGCTCGGCAGCAGGCACAGTGTGGCCGCAAGGCGATCACCACGCGTGGGACTCACGCCCCGGTGCAGCACGCGCGAAGGCTGGAACAGCACCGCCTCGCCGGCATCCCGTTCACGCACCTCGGTGGCCAGCGGCCGGCCGGCGAGGCGTGACAGGTGCGCCACATCGCCGGTGCGTGTCTTCGACCAGCCGAACAGATAGCCCTGGCGCGCCACGGCCAGCGTGTCGTCGAGGTCCATGAACTCGGTATTGCCGCCGTGGTCGGCGGTGGGGTTCAGGTAAACGATCAGCTTCAGGTGCGCGCTGGGTCCCTTGTCGCAATGCCACTTGAACGACACGATGGGCTGCTCGGGCGCCTGGCGCGTCAGCGAGAAGGTCACCCAGTGCACCAGGTATTCGCTGCCGAAGAAGCCGGCGATGCGCTCATCGACCGGTCCCTGCAGGATCTGTCCCAGCAGGCCCGCCAGCCACGGGCGGTCTTCGACACGGAATCCTTCCAGATTGCGATCGTCCTTTTTCAGGAGCTGCAGTCCGGAATGCTGCGCCAGTCCGGCAGCGGCCTCATTCGCCGCCTGCGGATCCAGTGCGCGCAGATAGGTGTAGCCGCGTTGCGCGAGGCGTGCATCGGCCTGCGGTGGCGGATCACGACGGAACTGGGCCTGGCACTGCGCCAGGTAGTCCGCATAGTGATGGTCCTCGTCGAACCTGCGCCAGATGGCCTCCGCGCGGGCCGGATCGCGTTCGCGTCCGAGAAGGCGGCTGGCCAGATCCAGCAGGCGCGGCTTCAGCTCCACTGTCCGTCTCCCTCTGCGAATACGTCGAACAGGTGTTCGGCATTGCGTCGCTGGCGGACGCGCACGCTGCCGAAGCGGCCAAGCGCCGCGCCCAGCCGCTGCACCCGCTGCGCCACCTGCTCTGCGGTGATGTCGGGCCAGCGATGGGCGTGGTAACTGCCACGGTTCGGACCGGGGCGGCGCATGTTCAGCTTTGTGATGCCGGCCTTCAGGCGCGTCAGTGACGCGGCCATTGCACGCCGTGGCCTTCCGACATGCGGCAGTCCGCCGCCGGAGGCGTGATAGGTGGCATCCAGCACATCGATGATGCGCTCGGCGGCCAATGGCCCCTCGAGAGCCGCGATGTAGTGCCCGATCAGCTGGTGCTGTTCAGGCGTGGCCTGCGCGCCTGTTTCCCCACGCACGATGGCCTGCAATGTGGTGGTCAGCTCATCCAGGCTGAAGCACTGGCGGCTCAGACGGTTCGGCAGTCCCTGGAAGTCCATGTCGAAGCGCGGATCGAAGGTCGCAAGGTACGCCACCGCCGGCACGCCCATGGCATAGCTTTCCACCGCCGTGGTGCAGCCGTTGTGCACCAGCGCGCGGCAGGCCAGCAGCCACGGCAGCACATTGCCGCGATGGATCACCGACACGCGGCTGCAGCGTCGCGCCAGTTCGTGATAGATGGCGTGGTTCTCGCTGGGATGCGGACGCAGCACCAGGTTGATGCCGGGCAGTGCCTGCTCCAGCGCCGGCACCATCGCGATGAAGTCATCGACCAGGCGCTGCTTGTGCACGCCCAGCCCTTCGGCAAAGGACCGCGGCAGGCCCTTGCCGCATTGCCCGAGCCGCGGCTGGCGCAACGGATTCTTCGACGGCACGAACAGCCCGATCGCCGGGATGAACGGATTCACGTCGGTGAAATTGGTGTTGATCAGGATGAAGTCGCCATGCTCGCGGCGCAGCTCACGCACTTCCGCGTCGAAATAGCTGCGCAGTTCAGGTCGCAGCATGTCGCCGCGCGGATTGCCGGTGAGATGGATGGGCATGTCCTGCGGCATGTGCCGGTAGCCGGCCAGCAGTCCGCGGTTCTCTTCACCCCAGGCGAACAGGTGCGACACAAAGGGCACGGTGCCGGGCGACAGCCGCACCGTATAGAACATCTCCGCTGGCGGATGCACCAGCGCCTCTTCCTCCCAGGCGACGATGTCATGCCCCAGATCGCGGATCAGCCGGAACATCAGGTTGCTCATGCCGCGCATGCTCTTGGCCAGGTACACGCCGCGCGGCATGTCGGCCATCGCGAAATGCACATAGGCGCGCGAGCCGATGATGACGCGCCAGCCCCGTTCGACGGCGCTGCAGGCCAGCAGCAGCTTGGCATCCAGCTCACGCACCTGCGTCTCGACGGGGATGATCAGCACGGGCGGCGCGGGCGCCGCGGTCATGATGCAGGACGGGCGGCAGGAATCATGCGTTCATTCTAGCGGCTGGCCATGCGCTTTCGAAGCAAGCTTCGCCGGTGTCACCCGTTGCCGTTCAAGGGTTAGACTTCCGGTTCCTCCCGGAAATCCTGCGCTTGTCATGACAAACCTGTTCGAGGGGCTGGATCTGCCACGCTGGTGCGAAGCCAACGACCTCTATGCCCTGTTCGATGTCGACCCCACAGGCTTCGACCCGGCGCGCAAGCTCGAGAAAGGCATCTATGAAACCGTCGATCCGGGCAACCGCGTGCCATTTCCGCCGGAGCTGGATGACCTGGCCCGCCTGCACTACCTTGCGCGCAGCCGCAAGGTGACCACGGTGCTGGAGATCGGCGCGGGCAAGAGCACGGTGGCGCTGGCCCATGCACTGCGCCGGAACGAGATGGAGTTCGGCGATTACGTACGGACGAACCTGCGGCGCGCCAATCCCTTCGAGGTGCATACACTGGAGCAGAGCAGCGACTGGGTGGAAGTCTGTCGCCAGGCGATGCCTCCGGAACTCGCCCCTCACGTGCACTTCCAGTGCGCAGCGGTGCAGATGACCACCTTCAATGGCCGCGCATGCACGCTGTACCAGCGGATTCCGGACATCTGCCCCGATTTGATCTACCTCGACGGCCCGGACCAGTTCTGCGTCGAGGGCGATGTGCGCGGCATTTCCACGCGCTCCGCCGATCGCCTGCCGATGTCCGCCGACCTGCTGCTGCTCGAGCCCTTCCTGCTGCCCGGCACGCTGATCGTGGTCGATGGCCGCACGGCGAATGCACGCTTCCTGAAGAACAACTTCCAGCGACCGTGGCGCCATGCGCATCACGTCGAAGCCGACCTGCACACCTTCGAACTGGTCGAGCCGCCGCTGGGCAAGCTCAATGAACGCCAGATCCGCTTCTGCCTCGGCGACGCGGCCGTAGTCGCCGGCTAAGGCTCAGAGCCAGCCGGCGCGCCGGTACCAGGCGACGGCGCCGGCGAAGCCGTCGACCAGGTCATGCCGCGGACTCCACCCGGCAGGCCGCGCATGCTCGTGTGCATGCACCGACCAGTCCGGATGGCGCAGTTCACGCAGCTTCTGGCTGGTCAGCATGCTGGCCACGCCGAACAGCCGTGCCACGTCACCGGTGCAGGCCAGCGCACGCAGCAGTGCAGCCGGCGCATGCACCAGGCGCGCGCGCGGATTGCCGACCGCACGCGCCGCCGTGCCGAACACCTCGCGCCATGTGTAACCCTCGGGGCGGGCATCGGCGGCGGCCAGCACCTGCCCGCCGGCCGGCTCGCGCAGCAATGCCACCAGCAGCGCGCACAGGTCGTCGACATGGATCATGGCCGCGCGTGCTTCCGGACGGCCCAGCAGGGGCACCAGCGCCTTGCGCGCCATCTGGAAGAACACCAGCGTCTCCCGATCGCCGGGACCATAGACCGCCGGCGGTCGCAGCACCGTCACCTGCTCGCCCAGCAGTTCGCGCACCGCGTCCTCGCCGGCGCGCTTGCTCGCGGCATAGCCGGACAGTGCCGGCTCGCGCGCCGCCAGCGTGGAAAGATGCAGCAGCCGTGCCTGCGGCGCCACCTCGCGCATCAGCCCGGCCAGCGTGCGGCTGGCGGTGTGGTTCACCGCGTCGTATTGCGACTGCCTCGCGGCCTTGATCAGGCCGGCCACGTGGACCACCGCATCGGCGCCCTCCAGCAGCGCGCGCAGCGCCGCCGGGTCGCGCAGGTCGCCGGCGATGATCTGCGGCGCAAGGTTGCGCCATTCCGGCAGCACCGGGTCCCGGCGCAGCAGCATGCGGACCTGCCATCCGTCACCCGCCAGCAGCGGCGCCAGCCGCCGGCCGATGAACCCCGAGGCGCCGGTCAGCGCCACCAGTGGCCGGCTCATGCCGCCACCGGGAACTTGCGCCAGCGACGGTGGTGCCAGCTCCACAGCTGCGGACGGGCGAGGATCTGCGCTTCCACATGCCGCATCACCACGGCGGTGTCCTCGGCGATGCTGCCGCCGGGCAACAGCGTCAGCGGCGGTTCGATCGCGAACTGCCACACCGGGTCGGCGGCAATGGAAACCACCGGCAGGATGGGCGAGCGCGCCGATCGCGCCAGCTGCACCACGCCGCCGGGCATGGGCATGTCCTTGCCGAGGAAGCGCAGCGGCACACCGGTCTCGGCGTCGCGCACACCCTGGTCCACCATCGCGAACACGACGCGATCCTTGCGCAACGCATCGACCATGCGCGCGTAGGCCTTGAAGCCCTCGTTGGCGAGGATGCCCTCGATTCCATAGCGCGGCAGGCCGCTGGCAAAGAACTGCGCCGACATCATGCGCGCATGGCGATAGACCACCGTCACCGGAATGCCGGCGTCGGCGATCTGCGCGGCCAGCAGCAGGCTGTTGCCCGAATGCGTGGCCAGCAGGATGGCGCCGCGACCCTGGCGCGCGGCATGCAGGTTCTCCAGTCCCTCGACGCGGCAGCGCGCATGCAGGTGTGCGGCATCGAGCTTGCGATCGACCATGCTCAGCACCTCGAGCACGGCGATGGTGTTGACGCGATAGGCCTCGCGCAGCGTGCGCTCGACTTCAGGGTCATCCGCCGCCCTGCCCTGCAGCGCGGCGATGCCTTCCAGGCAGGCGCGGCGGATGCGTCCGCCGAATGCATAGTGCAGCCGGGACATCTGCGCACCGAGCCGGCGCAGGCCATCGAAGCCACTGCGTCGCACCAGCCAGCGGGCGAACAGGAACAGGCCCCGCCGCCGCAGACGATCCAGCCGCAGCCGCCGCTCACCCACCGAGTGCAGCCCGGCCTTCGACCAAGCTGAGCGGCACCAGCCGGCCTTCCGACAGGCGCCATACATGGTCGGCGGCGCTGACCAGCTTCTGGGTATGCGCCACGGCCAGCACGGCCATCTGCGTCTTCAGGCGTGCCACGGTCTCGACGATGGCCTGCTGTGCGGCCGGATCGAGGTTGCTGGTGGCCTCATCGAGGATCAGCAGCTTCGGGTCATGGATCAGCGCGCGCGCGATGGCGAGGCGCTGGCGCTGCCCGCCCGACAGCCGCGAGCCGCCGGGGCCCACGCGCGTGGCCAGCCCCTCGGGCATGGCCTCGACGAACTGCAGCGCATCCGCATCGCGCAACGCGGCGCGGATCTTTTCTTCCGGGACATCCTCGCCGAGTGTCAGGTTGTGGGCCACCGACTCGTCGACCATGACCGATTCCTGCGGCACGTAACCGATCTGGCGGCGCCAGGAGCGCAGGTCGAGATCCGGCAACGGCACCCCATCGATCAGCACCTGACCGGTATCCGGTTCGCGCAGGCCGGCAATCAGGTCGAGCATGGTGGTCTTGCCGGAGCCTGAGGGTCCCACGATCAGTGTCAGGCCGCGTGCCGGGATCTGCAGCGAGACCTCATCGAAGATGCGCTGGATGCCGTCGTGCGAATAGACCACGGTCTGGAATGCGAGCTCGCGGCCGAAACTCGCCTTGCGGTCGCCACCGGGCGGCTCGCGCTCGGCATCCGCCGCATCGATGGCACCCATCACCGACCAGTAGGCGCTCTCCTGGATGACCAGCTGCTGGTAGGCCTTCTGTCCCTTGGCCAGGTAGTTCACCACGCGCGCCAGCAGGAACAGCATCACCACCAGCTCGGCCAGCGGGATGTCGAGCACGGTGCGGCCGACGAAGAAACCCACGCCGACCAGGATGGCCAGCATCGGCTCCTGCAGCGCGGTCAGCGCGCCCTTGCTGATCACCTGCTTGCGCAGCGCGCGCTCCAGCTGCTGCGTCTCGTCGGTGAGCAGTGCATCCACATGCTCCTCGCGGGCCATGGCCTTCAGCGGCTTGGCCGCCGAGAACTGCGCGGCGATCAGGGTCAGCAGCGACTTCTGCAGCTGCGTCTGGCGCTGGCCGGCACGCCGGGACTTGCGTATCAGCACCCGCAGCGCCAGTACCAGCACGCAGCCGGCCAGCGCCGCGCCGATGCCGGCCTCGGCCGAGATCGCGAACGCCACCACCAGGTAGACGATGGATGTCATCGCCATCGCGGTCATCTCGGCGCCGACCTGGAAGGTTTCCGAGGCGCGCTGTGCCTCGGTGGCAATGGCATTGGACAGGCCGCCGACAGACTGGTCGATGTAGTGCTTCCAGCGCGCACGCATCGTGGCGCGGATCAGCGTCAGGCGGATGTCGGTGGCGATGTGGGCGACGGTGTATCCCACCTGCCGCGCTGCCACCAGCGACATGTAGCCGCGCAGCGAGATCAGGATCACCGCCGCGATCAGCAGGTTGGTGGATACCGGATCGATGCCGATGGATTCCAGCGCGCCCATCGCGAAGCGCTGCGGACCGGTGGCCTCGCCGCTCTCGTCGGTGGTGATTGACAGCATCGACAGCAGCATCGACATGCCCAGCCCCTCGAACAGGCTGGCGACGAATACTGCCGCCAGTGCCGCCGCACTGCGGCCGGGATACTGGCGGACGAAGGTGCCCAGCATGCGCAGCGCACCGCGCCGTCGTGGTGGCACCAGGTCCCCGTGCTTGATCGCGTTCAAGGCTGCAGTACCGTCAGCTCGAAGCCCGGGCCGATGGCCACCGGGCGCGCCGGATCGGAGCGGAAGTGCTCGCCATCCAGCGAGAAATCGGCAAGCCCGGTCACCTCGCAACGGGCGCAGCGCCCGCTGAGCACGCCGGTCTGCGACGTCAGCTGCGCGGCAAAGCGCCCGCGCAGGATCCCTGGCAGATGTCGCCAGAAGTGCGGCGCGGTCGCGGCGATCGCCGTTATTCTCACTGGCCCCTCTCCGGTTGCGGCGAACGGATTGTAAAGCGCATCGCGCATGCCGAGGGTGGTGGCCAGCAGCGCGCGAATCGGTGCCGGCGGCAGTTCACGACCGTCCTGCATGCGCACGCCCATGCGGACATAGGGCGGCAGCGGGCTGCGACCCAGCCACACCTGCAGCAGCAGCTTCAGCAGCGCATGGAAATCGGCAATGAGGCCGCGATGCAGCCAGCCGGTGCCCCGCGCCCGGTGTTCGCTGCACACCCGGACGCCCTCGTGCACCATGCCGCCGGCCAGCAGGAATCCCTGCCGGTCGGTCATGCCCGGCTGCGTCAGCTTCAGGGTGCACAGCGCCCGGCGCGCCAGCGTGCGGCCGGCAACGTGTGCCCTCAATGCCTTGCGCAGCGCGCGCATCGGTGGATAGCCGCCGCATTCACGCGGCACCACATTGGCCCGCCCGCCGCCCAGCAGCAGCAGCGCCGGGGACCAGCCGTCGCCCAGGCCGTCAAGATATTCGGCCAGCCAGTGGATGGTGCCGTCACCCGAGAGCAGCCAGATCTCGTCCTGGCGCCGCTCATGCAGGCGATCGAAGGCCGCACGGAACTGGCCCGGATCGCCGGCCTCGATCACCTCGATGCCCGCCCGCCGCGCGCAACGCGCGGCACGGCCGGCCAGTCCCCAGCGGGAGGCGCGGAAACTTCGCGGATTGATCAGCAGGACCGGAGGACCGGAGCGCGGCGGCGCGGCGGTGTCCACGATGCGGCCGCGCTCAGGCGCGTGCCGACCGCGACCGCCAGAGGCTGACAGCGGAGTCCGTGGCCGGCGTGTTGCGCGCACTGCGCCACAGCCGTGCCACAGCCGTGAAGTAGCTGTCGCAATTGACCTGCCGGTAGGGCGAATCGGCCGGCAAGCGCTCAAGCAGCCGCCGGTGCGCCTTGCCCAGGTTGTGGTAAGGCAGGAAGGGGAACAGGTGATGCAGCGCGTGGTAGCGCAGACCCACCGGGAACATCAGCACCGTCAGCCAGGTCTGGCCGGTGATGTTGATCGAATCGGCGACCTGCTCGGGCAGCGACATGCGCTCGCCGCGATTGCCATAGCTGTGCGCGGCAAGGTTGCGCACCCAGTTCAGGCCCAGCGCAAGGCCCAGCAGCACATAGGCCTTGCCGACCACCATCCAGCCGATCGCGCCGCGCGCCACCAGTGCAACGATGCACGCCAGCCACAGGAAGCACAGTGCCTCGACGATCACCAGGTGGCGCTCGTCGTTCTTCGGGAACCGCTTGCGGTAATAGGGATTGCTGACACCGGCGGAATTGATGCCGGTGAGCACCCATTCGCGCAGGCGGCGGTTCAGCCATGACACCGGCCCCAGCACGCCGAAGCGCAGGATCACCGCCAGCGGCAGCACGGTGACCTGCGCCACGTATTTCACGGTCTCGATGCGCGGCGCGGCGGCCAGCGGCAGGTATTCGCCATCGTCGGGCGTGCCGTAGTAGCGCACGCTGTGATGATCCACATGGTTGCGGTAGATGATCCACGGCATCAGCAGCGGAATGCCCATGAACAGGTTCCACGCGCGCGCGAACCATTTCAGCTCGCCATCGCGGAAATGCACGATCTCATGGATGAAGGTGCCGGCGCGGAAGAACAGGATGGCTGCTCCCAGCATGGCCAGCAGGGCCATCGGTCCCCAGCCGGGCGCACGGAAGAACAGCACCGCCAGCACCCAGGCGGCACTGACGCTGATCAGGAAGTCCGACCAGTAGACCACCGGCGAGCGACGATGCAGGTCGTCGACGATCTCACGCGCCTGGCGGGTCCAGTTCGTGCGGGGATCGGACGTTGCGACGCGCGGCTCGGCCAGGGGGCGGAGGGGAATGGAGGCAGCCGTAGACACAGAGCAACAGATTACTGTCCAAAGCCTTTGTTGCCAAGTGTCTACAGACGTTGCGAAGCCGCAACAGTGACGCTTTTCCCCGTACGGGAGCAAGGGTTTCCCTTAATCGGATGGTAGGAGGCGGACGACCGTCGAATGTGGCGGCGGCTGATCGCTGCTGCAGGCGCGCGGCGTTTTCGTGCTCGGGCATCCTCGAGGATGCGAAATGATGGAGCATTCGATGGCGAAGAAGAAGGCGAAGAAGAAGTACGGGCGCAAGGCATCGCAGAAGGTGGGCGAGGCCATGCGCGAGATGAAGGAGGGGAAACTGCGCAGCGGGGGCTCGGGCCGCAAGGTGAAGAGCCGCAAGCAGGCCGTGGCCATCGGGCTTTCGGAGGCGCGGCGCGAGGGCGGCAAGGTGCCGCGCAAGAAGGCGCCGGCCAAGGGCAAGAAGACGTCGGCCAAGCGCAGGAAGGCACCTGCCAAGCGCAGGAAGACGGCGTCGAGGAAGAAGTAGTTTGCTGCCCCGTGGCCTGCGCTCGCGGGCCACGGGGCGGGTCAGTTGCCGCCGGTCTTGCCGGCCGCCTGTTCGAGCACGGCGCGCACCTTGCGGGCCAGCGTCTCGCGAGAATAGGGCTTGCCGAGCAGCTCCACGTCGGGCGCCAGCCGGCCTGAGGCGATCGCCGTCTCCGAATAGCCGGAGGTGAACAGCACCGCAAGGTTCGGCATGCGCTCGCGCGCCTTGCGGGCCAGCTCGGTGCTCTTCAGCGGCCCCGGCATCACCACGTCGGTGAACAGCAGGTCGATGTGCATGCCGCTCTCGATGATGGTGAGCGCGCCCTGTGCATCCTTGGCCTTGAGCACGCGATAGCCAAGGTCATTGAGCATGGCCACCACGGTCTCGCGCACGGACTCGTCATCTTCGGCCACCAGCACCATCTCGGTGCCGCCGGTCACCGGCGCAGCCTCGGTGTCGAGCAATATGTCCTCGGACTGCATCGAGCGCGGCAGGTAGATCTGCAGCGTCGCGCCCTGCCCCGGCTCGCTGTCGATGACGATGTGGCCGCCGGACTGCTTCACGAAGCCATAGACCATCGACAGCCCGAGGCCGGTGCCGCGGCCCTCGGGCTTGGTGGTGAAGAAGGGATCGAAGGCCTTCTGCGCCACATCGGGCGACATGCCGGAGCCGGTATCGCTGATGGCAATGTGCACATACTGGCCGGGCGTCACCTCCGGGTGCACCAGCACGTATTCGGCATCGAGAACGACATTGTGCGCCGTGATGGTCAGCGCGCCCCGCCCGTCCATGGCATCGCGTGCATTGATGGCGAGGTTCAGCAGTGCGTTCTCGAGGTTGGCCGGATCGACCAGCGTGTTCCACAGTTCCTCATTGAGCCGCAGTTCCAGCGTGACGCCGTCACCAACGGCCTTCAGCAGCATGTCTTCCATGTCGCCGATGAAACGCCCCACGCGGATCACCTTCGGATCGAGCGGCTGGCGCCGCGCAAAGGCCAGCAACTGCTGCGAAAGCTTCGCGCTGCGCACCACGCTGTCCAGCGCCTTCTGCACGCGTTGCTGGGCGACGGCATTGCCGGCCACGTCGCGCTTCAGCAGGTGCAGGTTGCCGCCGATGACATGCAGCAGGTTGTTGAAATCGTGCGCGATGCCGCCGGTGAGGTTGCCGATGGCCTCCATCTTCTGGCTGTGGCGCAGCGCATCCTCGGCCTTCATCAGCTGCGCGGTGCGCTGCTGCACGCGCTGCTCCAGCGTCTGGTTCAGTTCCGACAGTGCAGCCGCGGCGGCGCGAGCCTCGGCTTCCCGCGCGCGCAGCGCAGCATCGGTGGCGCGGCGCTGGTTGACGTCGCGCAGGATCACGGTGACGAAGGTGCGGGTGCCACTGGGCCAGCGCGAGGCGGTGGCCTCGAGGAAGGTGCGCGTGCCGTCGCGCCGCACCGCGACCAGCTCCGCGGGCGGGCTCGACAGCGAGGCGCCCTCGAGCGCCTCGAGCCACAGCGCCTTCCACGTGTCCGCGGATTCGAAGAGATCAGCCGCGGCGCGGCCCAGAAGCTCTGACTGCGGAAATCCCGACTGCGACAACGCGGCCGGATTGGCGAACTGGATGATGCCGGCCTCGTCCACCGTGAGGATGGCGTCGGCCGCGCGCGCCACCACCGCGTCGTAGCGGGCATTCTGCCGGTTGCGCAGGAACCGCTCGCGCTTGGTGGCCATCGTGACATCGGTGACGAACACCAGGCAGCCGCGTGCGGGCGGCTCGCCCACCGGCGTCACGGCGATGTCATGGAACAGCGGCCGGCCGGCACGCGTGCGCAGCGGCAGCAGGTTCGGGTTCAGCGCGTGCGTGATGATGGCCGAGGCATTGCTGGCCACCGCCTCGTGCACCGCCGCAGGCAGGCGCCTGAGGTCGGCGTCGGGGAACAGCTCGACCAGCGTGCGGCCCATCGCCTCGGCCTCGGAGCGTCCGGACGCGAGCTGCATCCAGCGGTTCCAGCGCAACACGCACCCGGCGGAATCGAGCACCACGACGCCGCCATCGATGGCATCCAGGACGGCTTCGGCGTTCAGGCCTTCAACCAGCATGGGAGGCGGTCGAGGGATCCCCGCCCAGCCCGGCGATGTATTCGGCCAGCAGGGTCTTCAGCGCGAACAGCGACGGCAGGTCGAGCAGCATGGCCAGGTAGCCCTGCAGGTCACGGTTGCGCACCGCGAAGTTGATGTAGATGAACAGCACGATGTCATCGCTGCGTGGTTCGCTTGCCATGCTGAACAGATGCGAGCCGTCGCCATGGATCACTTCCGGCAGCGAGATGCGCAGGCTGCGCTTCAGGTGGTTGGCGATGGTGCCAAGGCAGGTGTTCAGCAGCACATTGCCGGTCTCGGCCAGTGCTTCCTGCTCCAGTTCCATCAGGTCTTCAAGCGACAGGTCACCGCCGACCACGGAGCGCACCAGCTCCATGCTCTGCGCTTCGGGGAAGATCAGCAGCGCGCGGCCGCGGATGTCACCTTCGAAATTCTGGTGCACAGCCACCAGGCGGTTGCCGCCGGCGAGACCAAGGTTGCGGATCGCCTCCTCGCGCGTGACGATCGAGACGCTGGGCACCGACAGCAGCACTTCTTCGCGCACCATCTCGCGCAGGCCGGTGGCCGCATTGCCCACGCCGAGGTTCACCAGCTCGGCCAGCGCATCGAACTCCAGCGGACTGAGGGCGACCTGCGGCTGGCCGGCCATCAGCGCGCGCCTTGCGCTTTCGCAAGATCGAGGCCGGAGAGGAATTCCTGCAGCGATGCCTCGGTGATGGGCTTGCGCAGGAACGCCGCGCCGGCGGCGCGGGCGCGTTCAACCACCTCGACCTGGTGGTTGGCCGAGATCACCGCCGTGCGGACGGCGGGGTTCACCTCACGCACTTCCGCCGCGAGCAGCAGGCCATCCCGCCCCGGCATGTTGAAGTCGAGCAGCGCCACATGCGGCGACTCGCTCTTCACGATCTGCAGCGCGGTGTCGGCATCGGCCGCCTCGAGGCGCACCCAGTCCGGATGCAGTGCAATCAGCGCCCGGGTCACGGCCATGCGCGCCAGCTTGCTGTCATCGACGATGAGGATCTTGATTGCCATGCGTTCTCCCGACGCCATCACGACGCGAAGCGAAGGGCTGATTTTAGCAGAGCCCCCTGCGGCTCCCGGCAGCGGGAAAAGCTCATTGCAGCAGCTCGGCGAGATCCAGCACCAGCAGCACGCGGCCATCGCCGGTCAGCGTGGTGCCGGCGATGCCTGGCGTGCCGGCAAGCAGCCCCTCGAGCGGTTTCAGGATGATCTCCATGCGCTCGCCCACCGCGTCCACCTGCAGCCCGCAGAGCTGGCCAGCGAATGACGCGATGACCACGGTGACCTCTGAAGCATCCGGCCGTGTGGCCGATCCGCCGAGCATCTGCGCCAGGTCGATCACCGGCACGGTGCGCTCGCGCACCACGACGGCGCGCGCGGCGCCGACGCCGGCGATCCTGCTTGCCGGCAGCCGCAGGGTTTCGACCACCGATTCGAGCGGCACGCCGAACATCTGCCCGCCGGCTCGCAGGCTCATCACGGTACTGAGCATCACGCTGAAGGGCAGCAGGAAGCTTACCGTGGTGCCGATGCCGGGCGATGAGTGCAGCGACACGCGACCGCCAAGCCGTTCGACGGCAGTGCGTACGGCATCCATGCCCACGCCGCGCCCGGACAGCGCCGTGACGCCGGAGGCGGTCGAAAATCCGGGTGCGAACACCAGCTGCATCACCTCTTCATCCGGCAGTGAATCGAGGACTTCGGCAGCCAGGATGCCGCGTGCCCGGGCGGTGTCGCGGATGCGCGCCACGTCGAGCCCGCCGCCGTCGTCGATGACTTCAATGCGCACATGCTCGCCCTGTCGGCCGGCGCGCAGTTCCAGCGTGCCGATCGCGGGCTTGCCGCGGCTGGCACGTACCGCCGCCGGTTCGATACCGTGGTCCAGCGCATTGCGCACCACATGCAGCAGAGGTTCGAACAGCATTTCGACGATGGCCTTGTCCGCCTCGGTGTCTTCGCCGTGGAGACGCAGCTCGACGGGCTTTCCCAGGCTGGCCGACATCTCGCGCAGCAGGCGCGGGAAACGGCGGAACACCACGCCCAGCGGCAGCACCCGCAACTGCAGCACGGCGCGCTGCAGCTCGGCACCGACATGGTCCAGCGACGCATGCTGCGATTTCAGCTCGGCGGCCAGCGGATTGGCCTCGCGGGCCGCGAGCCTTGCCAGGTGCGCCAGTGCGTTCTTGGCCACGATGAGCTCGCCGGTCAGGCGCACCAGGGTGTCGATGCGGCTGGCTTCCACACGCAGCGTGCGGGGAGCCGCGGCACCGCCGCCTGCGCCCGCCGCGGCGGCATCGGTGATTTCGTCGCCGGATTCATCCGCGTGCGCCGCCCCGGTTGCGGGCATGCCATCAACCGCCTGCGCAGTCGGTGTCGATGACGGCATGTGACCGACCTGCTGCAGCGCGGCCTCGATCGCGCGTGTGATCCCGGCCGGCGATGCAGGCGGTCCCTCTTCCGGTGCGAGACTCATCAGCTCGCGCGCCGGCTCACCGAAGCCGCTGGCGCGCAGCGCATTGGCCGCGCTGCGCACGGCGGAGGCCAGATGGCCCGCGGATTGCGCGGCCGATTCATGCTGCACCAGTGCAATCTGCGCGAGGAGCACGGCGCGCGCCGGATCGGCAAGCCGGCCCTGCACTGCATGCGGGTCGGCGCGCCCCTCATCCGGTTCGCTGGAGGTGGCCCCGACTTCAACGTCCTGCGAAAACTGCTGCAGGCTGGCGATCAGCGGCGCGGCCTGCGCCTGCGCCCTGGCATCCGGCAGCCGGCCGGTGGTGCCGATTTCCTCCGTCCACTGCAGCACCTGGTCGAGGCAGGTCAGGCAGGCGCCGATGGCGGCCGCATCCAGTGCGCGACGGCCGGCGCGCGCGGCGCCGAGCAGATCCTCGGCCGCATCCACCGCGTGTTCCATCGCGGTGAACTGGACGATACCCGCGCCGCCCTTCAGCGTGTGCAATGCCCGGAACACTGCATCGATGCCGGCGGCATCCTGCGGCGCATGCTCCAGTTCCAGCAGCCGGGCCGTGGCTTCTTCCGCCAGCTCGCGCGATTCGACCACGAACTGTTCCAGCAGCTCATCCATGCCGCACCCCGCACAGGATGGCGGCATGGGCGACCAGGGTGTCCCGATCGATGGGCTTCACCAGGTAGAAGTTCGCGCCGGCGGCGCGCGCCGCGAGAAAGTCCGCATCGCGGGATTCGGTGCTGGTGACCAGCGCCGGGATCGATGCGATCGATGGCTCAGAGCGCCGCAATGCGCTCAGGAACGACAGCCCGTCCATGCGCGGCATGTTCACATCGACGATGAGCAGGTCGGCACCCAGGCCCGGAAGTTTCTCCAGCGCCTCGATGCCATTGAGCGCCTCCTCGACACGATAGCCTGCGCCCTCGAGCGCGCCGCGGTAGTACATGCGCACCAGGCTCGCATCATCGATCACCAGCACCGTCTTCGGTTCAGTCATGTGAGGATGCCTGCGGCCGCTGGTAGACGATGGCATCGGCAAAGCGTCGCACCTCGAACAGCGGCGAGATCCGGCTCATCGATTCGGTGTGACCCAGGCACAGGAATCCCCCCGGCAGCAGGCTCTCAAACAGGTTCTCGGCCGCGACGCGGCGCGAGGCTTCGTCGAAGTAGATCAGCACATTGCGGCAGAACACCACATCGAAGCGACCATGTGAACGCATTCCGGCCGGATCGATGAGGTTGATGCGCGAGAACTGCACCGACTCGCGCAGCTCGTCGATGAGCCGCCACTTTTCGTTGCCAAGCGCCACGAAATAGCGCGCCACCAGTGCCTCGGGCAGGCGCATCAGTGCCCGCTTGCCGAACTCGCCGCGCGCACAGGCCTGCAGGGCTGCAGTGTCGATGTCCGAGCCGATGATTTCGATGTCGTACTGGTCCACCAGCGACCAGTTCTCCAGCAGCCAGATGGCCACTGACCAGGGTTCCTCGCCGGTGGAGCATGGCACGCACCAGATGCGCAATGCATTCCGGCCCGCATGCACCCGCTCGGGCAGCAGGTCGACCGTCAGGCATTTCAGCTGGTGGTCTTCGCGGTAGAAATAGGTTTCGTTGACGGTGAAGGCATTGATGAATTGCTCCACTTCCTGCGCCACATCCATGCGCAGGCGCGCAAAGTAGCTGGCAAAGCTGGTGGAACCGGTGGCGGTCATGCGCTCGGCCACGCGCCGCTGCACGTAATAGCGCTTGGTCTCGGTGAAGGTCATCCCCGTGCGTCGATACAGGAAGTCGCATAGGCGCCCGAATTCCTCCCCGCTGACCGGTGGCAGCTCAGCCACGGGAGCGCGGTGTCTGCGCGCTGATCCTTTCGATGGCCACGTCGATCGCAAACACCAGGTACGGCAGATCGCGGAAGCGCCGTGCGCATCCGGTGAGCACGGGCAGCACGCTGGGGTCACCGGCTTCGGCCAGCACGTCCACCGCCGCCGCGCAGACATTGGCCTCGGTCTCGCGGCCGAGCAACTCGCCCAGCAAGGCGTTCACCTGCGGCGCCGGCAGTTCGCGCACCAGCTCGCAGCTCAGGATGCGCACGTCGGCGTCGGCGTCCTGAAGCAGCGGTGCCACCATCGCCGGATTCCCGCGCACCAGCAGGCGCAGTGCATCCAGCGCGCCGATGCGCAGGTCCGCTTCGTCCGATCGCAGCAAGGCCTGCAGCGCAGTCACGGCCGTGTCATCGGCGGTCTGCGCAAGGCTGGTGAACATGGCATCGCGAACCCGGGGCGAGGCTTCGGTGGCCAGCGCCCTGGCCAAGTCGGCGGTGCATCCGGCATGACCGGATGCGGCGCGCGCGGCACTCCAGCGCACCTGTTCATCGGCACTGCCCAGGTCCTCGCGGATGCGCGCCGGCGCCGGAGCAGTTGCCGCCGGCGCCGCGGCGCCAGGCCGGTTACGGATCAGCGGCATCGGCGGGTACCAGTGAACGCAGGCGCTGCGCGATGCGCGGCAGCGGCAGCACGAAAGACGCCCCGCCCGCGCGGGCCAGTTCGCCGGGCATTCCCCAGATCACGGCAGTCTCCTCCGCTTCGGCAATGGTCTGTCCACCCTGCGCGCGCAGCTCGGTCATCGCCGCCGCGCCATCATCGCCCATGCCGGTCATCAGCACGCCCACCAGCTGCGTTGCGGGCAGCAACGCCAGCGCCGAGCGCACCAGCCGGTCGGTACTGGGATGCCAGGGGTAGCCGGCCTGCTCCGGCGCAGGCATCGCCACCAGCACGCCGCCGCGCCTGCCCAGCACCACATCGCCGTTGCCGCGTCCGATGTACACCGTGCCGGCCTCGAGCGGCAGCGCCGTATCCACCTCCACCACGCGCAGCGCGCAGATGCTGTCGAGGCGGCGCGCCAGCGGACCGGTGAAGGTGGCCGGCATGTGTTGCGCGACGACGATGGGCCAGGGAAATTCCGCCGGCAATGCGGTGAGCATTTCCTCGAGAGCGGGCGGGCCGCCGGTGGATGTTCCCACCAGCACCACGCCGTCGCCGCTGGCGGCAGCGACTGCTGGCAGGTCGAAGTTTTCATCGGTCACGGCGGCCGTGGGCGCCTTCGTCGCGGTGGCTGCGGCCACGCGCCCCCGGCGCCGCTTCGCCGGCGCCAGGCCCCGGGTTTGCAGCCGCACCCGCTCGCGCAGCCGCCGGCTCACCGGCACGCGTGCCGCGGCGGCCTGACGGATGCGGTTCTTCAGCAGCGGCGCGAAAGCATCGATGTGCAGCGACACGGCGCCGGAGGGCTTGGTCACGAAGTCCACCGCGCCAAGCTGCAGCGCGCTGAGCGTGGCCTCGGCGCCTTCGGAGGTGATCGCGGACACCATCACCACCGGCGAGGGCCGCTGCACCATGATGTGGTCGAGGCAGGCCAGGCCATCCATGCCGGGCATCTGCACATCCAGCGTGATGACATCGGGCCTGAACTGCTCGAGCATCGCCAGCGCCTCCTCGCCATCGCGCGCGAACTGCACCTGGAAATCCGGCTCCTCGGCAAGCACGCGACCGAACAGCTTGCGCACCAGCGCCGAATCATCGACCACCAGCACGCGGATCACGCATCCGCCTTCTTGCCCGCCTTGAACGAATCGAGCAGTCCCTGCTCGGCGCGCGTCAGCAGCTCGGCCGGATCGAGCAGCAGCACCAGGCGGGCGGCCGCCTCGATGTTCAGCACGCCATGCACCAGCCGGGCGGTCGCGTCGGTGAGCTCCGGCGGCGGGGCCACCTGCGAGGCCCGGGCGCGCAGCACATCGCTGACCGAGTCGACGATCAGGCCGGCGCGGTGCCGCTCGGTGCGCACCACCACCAGCCGCCGACCGGCGCCGGCAGCGGCAGCCGGCATCTCGAAGCGGCGCCGCTGGTCGACGATGGGCAGTACCTCGCCACGCAGGTTCACCACGCCTTCCAGAAAGCGCGGCGTGCGCGGCACACGGGTGATCTGCGCGGGGACCTGCGCCACCTCGACAACGGTGTCGATGGGCAGCCCGAACTCGTCGTCGCCGAGGCGGAACACCAGGAAGATCAGTTCGGGGTCCGCGGCCTGCGATGCTGCGGCCGACGCCGCAGCCTGTGCCGCGGGGCTGCTGTTCAGGTGCTGCATGACGTCCTTCTGGAAAAGCCGCTCCGGCGCGAGGATCGAGACCAGCCGGCGCCCGCCATCGCCACGGTAAATGGACTGGATGCGGGATTCACCGCCGGTGCGCGCGGCGAGCACCGGTGGCAGCGGATCGACCAGCGTGTGGTCGGCTGCGAGGATGGCCCGCGCGCGATCGGCAAGCAGCCCCACTCGCGCATCGCCGACATTCACCACCACGATCTTCGATTGCTGCGCGGAATCGCCGGCCGCATGAAAGCCCAGCAATGTGCGCAGCGACAGCAGCGGCAGCAGCCGGTCACGCACGGCAGTGATGCCCACCACCGCCGCATCGGCGCGCGCCACCGCGGTCACCGCATCCGGGGCGGGCAGGATCTCCTGCACGGCCTCGAGCGGCAGCGCGAATTCCTGGCCACCGACCTCGAAGGTCACCAGCCGCAGGTCCGGTTCATCCTGCTGCTGCGCGGCGCGGGTGCGCAGCACCTCGCCCTGCGGCAGCCGGCGCTCGGAGCTGCGGGCGCGCCGCGCGAAGCTGGCATCGAGCATCCTGCGGATGTCGGGGATGCGGGCGACCTGTGCGGAGCCCTTCACCTTCAAGGCGCCGCGCAGCGGCACGTCCTGCGCTTCGCCTGCAGCCTGGTCTGCCGGCGCGATGTCGGCGGCGGCCGGAGACTGCAGTGATGCGACTTCATCCACCACCACGGCCACTGGCGCGCCCACATCGAGCACGATGGCGCTGCCGGACAGCTGCGCGGCCGGCTTCAGTCCCAGCATCACGCGCAGGCTCGCCACCGGCAGCACGGTGCCCCGCAGGTTCGCCACGCCCAGCAGCGCCGGCGGACCCTGCGGCACGCGGGCCATGGCCGGCAACCGGATCACTTCCGTCACTTCGGAAGCCGGCAGCGCATACAGCGCTGCTTCGATGCGGAAGGTGAGGTAGCGCGCCGTGGCGCGATCGGCGTTCACGCGCCGCGCTTCAGTTCGTCTGCCAGCGCTGCGATCTCCTCGATGGCCGCGGCCAGATCCTCGACACCGCGCGACTGCTCGGTTGCCGCGGTGGCCGCCTCGCGCGAGGCGACGCTGGCCTGCTCGGCCGCCGCGGCGATCTGCCGCGCGGCCTGCGCCACCTGCCCCGTCGCCGCGAGGATGCTCTCTGCGTTATCCAGGATGGACTTGCCGCCCACGCCCAGCGCGTCAACGTCCTGCATGATCCGGTCCATGCCGGCGGACACCAGTTCGTTGTTGCGCACCTCGGCTTCGGTCACCGCGCTGACCTGCTCGAAGTCGGTGCGCAGCGTCATGATCTGGTCGAGGATGCCGCGCACCGTATCGCGGGCGCGATCGACATTCTCGGCCGCCTCGCGCGCCAGGTTGCGGATGTCATTCGACACCACCGCGAAACCCCGCCCGGCCTCGCCGGCGCGCGCGGCCTCCACCGCGCCGCTGACCGCCAGCATGCTGGTCTGCACGGCCACCAGCGCGATCGCATCGATGATCTTCTCGATGCGCCGGCCGACGCTTTCGACCCGCTTCAGCGTGACCAGGCCTGCCTGCGTTCCCTGCAGCGAATGGCCCACCCCGTCAATCAGCTCGCGCAGCCCGCGCCGGCCATCCTTCAGCGCCGCATCGAGGCTCTCCACGCGCTGTCTTGCAAGGCTGGCATTCTGCTGCGCCAGGCGTGCGCTGGTTTCGATCTGCTCCATTGCCGTGGAAGTCTGCTGGGTCGCGGCGGACTGCATCTGCGCCGCCTTGCTGATCTCGCCCACCGCCGCCATCACTTCGGACGCGGTGCCGGACATCTCCTGGATGGAGGCCGACAGCTCTTCGGCACTGGCGCTGATCTCCTCCAGTGAACGGCCGCTGTTGCGGCTGCTGCGGATCTGCGCGGCCAGGCGCGCAAGACTCTGCGCTGCCACCTGGCCCTGGTCCAGCGCGCGGGCCTGCTGCTGCACGGCGGCCTGCGCCTCGGTGACGCCGGAGGACTGCTCCTCGGCGGCACTGGCGATCTGCTCGGCGCCCTTCTGCGCTTCGCCCGAGGCACGTTCGGCTTCCAGTGCCGCAGTCAGGATGTCGCGGCTGCCTTCGGCGATCTGATGCATCTCGCCGCGCTGCCCATCCAGTGCCTTTGCCAGGCCTGTGGCATTCTGCGCCTCGCGCAGCGCGACCTTTGCGGCCTCGCGCAGCGCCGCGCCCACCTCGAGGATGTCCTGCTGGATCGTCCCGGCGAGCTGCTGCACCTCGCGCGCACTGCGATCGGAGTTCTCCGCCAGCGTGCGCACCTCATCGGCCACCACGGCGAAGCCGCGCCCCTGCTCACCGGCACGCGCCGCCTCGATGGCTGCGTTCAGCGCCAGCAGGTTGGTCTGGTCGGAGATGCGGCTGACCGCGCCGGTGATCGCACCGATGTCACGCGCGCGCTGGTCCAGTTCGGCCACCAGCGTCACCGACTCGTTCTGCCGCTGTGCCGCATGCTCGATGGCGCGGATCGAACTGACGATCTGGCCGGAGCTGTCGGCCAGCGCCAGCGCCACCGTCTCGGTGCGGCGATTGGAGGCATCGGCCTCGGCGCGCGCCGAGGTCAGCGCCGCCACGATGCGGCGGATCGACTGCGACTGTTCCTGCGATGCCGCGGCGGCCTGCTCGGCACCGCTGGCCACCTGCTCCATCGAGCGCGCCAGCTGGCGCGTGGCGGCGGCCGATTCGGTCAGTCCGCTGGCCAGCTGCTCGGTGGCGGCGGCGATGCGTTCGGACACGGTGTGATGGATGCTGGTGCGCGCAGCGGCTGACTTCGGAGGCGTCACCTTGCTGCTCTTGCGCGCGACCGGCGCGGGCGCGGGCGCCGGCGCGGATCCGGTTGCGATCTTCGACCTCTTCACCAGAGCCATGGGACCTCGGCACGGAAGTGGGCGGACGTCCGGGACGCGCGGGCATCACGGCATGAGGATGGAGTATGTCATGCCGCAGCGATGGCGCCGCGAGGCGGACTGGCGAAGAAGTGGCGGAGAGGGTGGGATTCGAACCCACGGTGGGCGTAAACCCACGCCTGATTTCGAGTCAGGTACATTCGACCACTCTGCCACCTCTCCGCGGTGCCCGGGTCTCGAAGGGCGCGTATTCTAGGGCAAATGCAGCCCGAACGTATCGAGTTTCCAAGCGAGTATCCCATCAAGGTCGTGGCGCGCGACGATGCCGCCCTGCGGCTGGCTATCGAGGCGGTTTTTGCGCGGCATTTCGGGCCGCAGGCCCCCGGCGGGCCCGGCGAGCGCCGCTCGGCCCAGGGGCGGTTCACCTCGCTGACCTTCCGGCCGGTGGTGCAGGGCGAGGCGCAGCTGCGCGAGCTGCATGCAGAACTGGTCGCGCTCGACGGCGTGATGCTGGTGCTCTAGAGGGTCGGCTGCACGGCCGGATCGCCGGCCGCACCGGCGTCGGCCGGCGCCGCACCGGCATTCACGGCCAGCCGCGCCGCCAGACTGGCGGCGAAGCGTCGCCCGCTCTCCTCCACGCTCCAGCCGATGCCCAGTTCCCGAAGGCTGACCACCGAGAGCCCGGCCATGCCGCATGGATTGATGCGGGCGAAGGGGGCGGCATCCAGGTCCACGTTCAGCGCCAGTCCGTGGTAGCTGGCGCCGCGGCGCACGCGCAATCCCAGCGCGGCAAGCTTGCGTCCCTGCACATAGACGCCGGGTGCGTCGCGCCGCCCCACCGCCGTGATGCCTTGCGGGGCGACCAGATCGATCACGGCCTGTTCGAGCAGCGTCACCAGCCCGCGCACGGTCAGCCCATGGCGCCGCAGGTCCAGCAGCGGATAGGCCACCAGCTGGCCGGGCCCATGGTAGGTGACCTGTCCGCCACGGTCGGTCTGCACCACGGGGATGTCGCCGGCGTCCAGCACATGGCCGGGGTCGGCGGCCATGCCCAGCGTGAACACCGGCGGATGTTCCAGCAGCCACAGTTCATCGGCGGTCGCGGGCGTGCGCGTGTCGGTGAACCGGCGCATGTCCTGCCAGGTGGCGGCGTAGTCGACGCGCCCCAGCCAGCGCACGATCATCGCCGGCGCCTACAGGCCGACGTTGTTGCCAGCCAGCGCCTGCTCGGCGCGATAGCTGGAACGCACCATGGGACCGGACACGCATTCGCGAAAGCCCCGGCGCAGTCCTTCGGCACGATAGTGCGCGAATTCTTCCGGCGTCACGAAACGCGCCACGGGCAGGTGGTTGGGCGTGGGCCGCAGGTATTGCCCCAGCGTGAGGATGTCCACATTGGCGGCGCGCAGGTCATCCATCGCCTCGAACAGCTGCGCATCGGTTTCACCCAGGCCCAGCATCAGGCTGCTCTTGGTCAGCACGTCGGGGCGGTGGCGCTTGGCATGCGCGAGCACCGCCAGCGTCTGACCGTAACCGGCCCGCGGATCGCGCACCGGATGCGTCAGCGCGCGCACGGTCTCGAGGTTTTGCGCGAACACGGCAAGGCCTGAATCGACCACCGTCTCCACATCGCGCAGCACGCCCTGGAAGTCCGGCGTCAGCGCCTCGACCGCAGTCGCGGGGGAGCGCGCGCGGATCGCCCGCACGCAGGCGGCGATGTGTCCCGCGCCACCATCGTCGAGGTCGTCGCGGTTGACGCTGGTCAGCACCACATATTTCAGCTTCATCAGCGCGACGCTGTCGGCCACATTGGCCGGCTCGTCGGCATCCAGCCAGCCGCGCGGGTTGCCGGTGTCCACCGAGCAGAAACGGCAGGCGCGCGTGCACACCGCGCCCATCAGCATGATGGTGGCCGTGCCGGCATTCCAGCACTCGCCGATGTTCGGGCACTTGGCCTCCTCGCACACCGTGGCCAGACGATGCTCGTGCACGATGCGGCGGGTCTGCAGGTAGTGCTCGCCCGTGGCCGGCAGCGCCTTCAGCCAGCGCGGCTTGCCGGTCATCGGTGCCGGCGGCGCCTGCTCGCGCGGCTTCTGGCCGTCGCGGATCGCCGTGAAGCCCTGCGCGGTGCGGTATTTCTCGCCGCTGCGTGCCACGGTGGCGAATGGCGCGGCCGGCTCGGCCACGACCTGGATGCCCTTGAGCGTGCTCATCAGGCCCTCATGCTCGCACGGCGCGAAGTTCAGCGTCGAGTTCGGCCAGCCGGGCCGGCGTGCCCACGTCCAGCCAGCGGCCGGCATGGCGCTGGCCGCCCAGCCGGCCTGCCGCGCGGGCGCGCTCCAGCAGCGGCAGCAGCGGAAACCGGCCCGGCCCCGCGCCTTCGAACAACTGCGGATGCAGCACGGCGATGCCTGAATAAGTGAGTCGTTCGGCGTCCGCTCCCGCCTCTGCGACGATGCGCCCGCGCGCATCCAGGCAGAAATCCCCGCGCGGGTGATGCGCCGGATTGGGCACCAGCACCAGTTGCGCCAGGTCAGCCGGCGCCAGCGCGATGCGCGTGAAATCGACATCCGCGAACACATCGCCATTTACCAGCAGGAAGGGCCCTTCTCCCAGCAGCGGCAGCGCCTGGAAGATGCCGCCGCCGGTTTCCAGCGCCGGCCAGGGCTCGCGGCTGAAGCGGATGCGCAGCCCGAAATCCGAGCCATCGCCCAGCGCCGCGGCGATCTGTTCCCCCAGCCAGGAAAGATTGACCACCACGTCCCGAAAGCCGGCCGCCGCGAGACGCTGCAGGTGCCAGACGATCAGCGGCCTGCCTGCCACCTGCAGCAGCGGCTTGGGGCAGGCATCGGTCAGCGGGCGCATGCGCTCGCCGCGCCCGGCGGCCAGCAACATCACCCTCATGCCAGCGCCGCCGTCCGCGCCTGTGACAGTGCGCGCGCATTGGCGGCGGGCAGTCCCGGCGCCAGCCGCGCATCGACGAAGTCCGCGAAGCCTGCCAGCTGCGGATACAGCCGCGCGCCCTGCTGCATATAGGCCAGCGTGCGCGGCAGGTCGGCCAGGTAGCCGGTCTTGCCATCGCGCCAGAACAGCCGCGCGAAGATGCCCAGCACCTTGATGTGCCGCTGCAGGCCGATCAGGTCGAACCAGAGAAGGAACTGCGCATCGGAGTCGCCGGCCAGCGCCGTGCCGCCACCGGCGAGGAGCCGCTGGCGATATCCGCCCAGCCATTGCTCGACCTGGGCGCGCGGCCAGTCGATGTAGCAGTCCTTCAGGATGGACACCGGGTCGTAGCCCACCGGGCCACGCAGCGCGTCCTGGAAATCGATCACCCCGGGCGAACGCTCGGCGAGGATCATCAGGTTGCGCGAATGGTAGTCGCGATGCACGAACACCTGCGGCTGGGCCAGCGCCTGCTGGGCCAGCCAGTCGAAGGTCTGCGCCAGCAGCTGCTGTTCGGCGGTTGAAAGTCCGATGCCCAGGTGACGGGCGCAATACCAGTCGGGCAGCAGCTGCATCTCGCGCAGCAATGTGGCGCGGTCGTAGGGCGGCAGCTGCTGCGAGGCGGCCTCGCCGTTCAGCTGCAATGTGGCCAGCGTGTCAAGCGCCCCGGCATACAGCCGCTGTGCATCGCCGCCACGGTTCAGCGCGGTGAGCAGGTGCGTGTCGCCCAGATCCTCGAGCAGTGCGAAGCCGCGCTGCGTGTCGGCGCAGAGCACCTGCGGCACATGCACGCCGCAGGACTCCAGCAGCGCCGTGACGGCAAGATAAGTGGCGAGGTCTTCCTTGCCCGGCGGCGCGTCCATCACCACCCAGCTTCGGCCATCGTCGCGCTGCAGGCGGAAGTAGCGGCGGAAGCTGGCGTCGGCCGAGGCCACCCGCAGGCTGTCGGGATCGAATCCGCCCAGTTCCTGGATCCACTGGCGCAGCGCTTGAAGTCTGGGGTCGGCGGGCATTCACGACATTATAATCGGCCGACTCATGCCAGGACCGCGCCTTACTGCCGTTGCCGCTGCCGTTGCCGTTGCCGTTGCCCTGGGAATGCTGCGCGCGCCGGTCGCCGGTGCACAGGAGGCGCCCGCCGCGCCGCCACTGCTGCCCAGCTGCCCCGACCAGGACGCCGCCGAGCGTCTCGCCGCGCAGGCCGCCGCGCCCCGCAGCGATCCGGCCGTGTCGAACGAGGACTGGCAGGTGATGGACTGGGGCACCATCGAGATCCATCGCAGCGGCCGCATCAGTGCCGGCGGCGGCGTCAGCCTGAAGCGCGACAACCGCGAGGTCACCACCGACCGGCTCACCGTGTTCGAGGACCACCGCCGCATCCAGGTCGAAGGCGGCCTCACCTATCGCGATCCGGAGCTGGTGATCAGCGGCGACAGCGGCACCATCCAGGACGAGGGCGCAAGCTTCGAGGGCGCGCGCTTCGAACTGCCGCAGAAGCCCGCGCGCGGTGGCGCCGAATCCATCGCCGTGGACCGCGGCGGCATCATCTCGCTGCAGGGTGGCGAATACACCACCTGCCCCGAGGGCAACGACGACTGGAAGATCCGCGCAGGCCGCGTGACCATCGATCCGGTGCGCGGCACCGGCACCGCGCGCGATGCGCGCGTGGAATTCTTCGGCGTGCCGCTCCTGCGCCTGCCGGTGATCTCCTTCCCGGTGGGCGATGCGCGCAAGAGCGGCCTGCTGTTCCCCAGCATCGGCAGCTCCACCAGCGGTGGTGTCGAGCTGTCGGTTCCCTGGTACTTCAACCTGGCGCCGCAGCAGGATTTCACCTTCACGCCCACCTGGTACACCAACCGCGGCATCGACCTCGGCGGTGAATACCGCTACCTGCTGCGCAATGGCCGCGGCACGGTGGAAGGCAACCTGCTGCCCGGCGACAACCGCAGCGACACCACGCGCAGCCGCCTGAAGGTCGAAAGCATCACCGAGCTGCCCGGCCACTGGCGCCTGAGCTTCGATGCAACCAATGTGAGCGACACGCGCTACCTGGAAGACTTCGCGCGCGGCACTGATGACGCCAGCACCGCCTTCCTGGGTCGCACCGGCCTGCTCGAATACCGCGACGACCGCCTCGACCTGGGAGTGATGTGGCGCAACTTCCAGACGCTGGATGCCGACCTGCCCCAGCTGGACCGGCCGCACACCGAACTGCCGCGCCTCTATGCGCGCAGCGATGGACGGGTGTCCCGCAACCTGCCGCTGTACTACGCGGCCTATGTGGAAGCGGCGAATTTCCAGCATGACGAGGATGTGGAAGGCTGGCGCCTGCACGCCGCGCCGCGCCTGGAACTGGACTACCAGGGCGCCGGCTGGTTCATGCGGCCCAGCGCGGGCCTCGATGCCACGCGCTACCGGCTGCAGGACATGCCCACCGGCACCGACCGCTCGCCCTCGCGCCTGCTGCCGGTGCTGAGCCTCGACACTGGCCTCACCTTCGAGGCGCTCAATGGCGCGCGCCGGCAGCGCCGCGTCACGCTCGAGCCGCGGCTGATGTATCTGTATGTGCCCCACGAAGACCAGACCGACCTGCCGGTGTTCGACACCGGCGAGCCGGACCTGAACTGGGTGGAACTGTTCCGCGACAACCGCTATGTCGGGCTCGACCGGCGCAGCGATGCCAATCAGGTCAGCGCCGGCATCACCACGCAGCTCTACAGCAGCGACACCGGCCAGCGCTACATCTCCGCGACGCTGGGCCAGATCTACTACCTGCGCACGCCGCGCGTGCGCCTGCCCGATGAACCGCCGGACACCGGCGACACCTCCGACCTGATCGCCGAGGTGGAACTGGCGGCGCTGCGCAACTGGAACGTGAACACCGGCTGGCAGTGGGATCCGCAGCGCGGCAATACCGAGCGTGCCGAAGTGCGCCTGCAATATCGTCCCGCCGCGCGCAGCGTGGTGAACTTCGGCTACCGCCTGCAGCGCGGCCGCATGGAGCAGACCGAATTCTCGTTCGCCTGGCCGCTGACCGATGCCTGGCGGCTGTATGGCCGCTCACAGTACTCGCTGCGCGAAAACAAGATCATCGAGAACTTCGCCGGCTTCGAATACAGCAGCTGCTGCTGGAGCGTGCGCGCGGTGGCCCGCGACTATGTCGGCCGCCGCACCGGCGAGCGCGACCGCAGCATCTACCTGCAGCTGGAGCTCAAGGGCCTCTCCAACGTGGGTCTGGCGGCGGATGCTTTCCTCGAAAGGTCCATTCGCGGATACTCCACGCGCCGGCGCCGCTGAGGCGCGTTACAGCTTTGTCATCCCCAATGCAAGGAATTTCCATGCTCCGCCCTGCCCTCGCCTTTTTCGCCCTGCTGCTCGCCGGCCCCGCGCTCGCGGCCGAGGCGGGCAGCGCGGATGCGACTGCGGCCCCGGGCGTGCTGCTGGACCGTGTGGTCGCGGTGGTCAACGACGGCATCGTGACGCAGAGCGAGCTCGATGAACGCGTGGCGCAGGCGGTGGCCGACCTGCGCGCCAACAACACCCCTCCACCGTCGGATGAAGTGCTGCGTCGCGCCGTGCTCGACCGGCTGGTGATGGATGAGATCCAGTGGCAGCGCGCGCGGCAGATCGGCATCGAGGTGTCTGACGAGACGGTCAACAACGAGCTGGCGCAGCTGGCGCAGGACAACGGCATGACGCTGTCGCAGCTGCCCGAGGCACTGGCCCAGCAGGGCATCAACTACGCCTCGTTCCGCGAGAACTATCGCGAGGAGATCGCGCGCCGGCAACTGCGCCGCAGTGAGGTGTTCAACGAAGTGAACATCACGCCGCGCGAACTCGACCAGTTCATGGAGCGGCTGAAGAAACTGCCCGACGAGGCCGCCGAATACAATTTCTCGCACATCCTGATCTCCGTACCCATCGAGGCCACGCAGGATGACTTCGCCGAGGCGCAGGAGCTGGCGCAGGAAGTCCATGCGAAGGCCGCCACCGAGGATTTCGCGCAGCTGGCGGTTGAATACTCCGACAGCCAGACGGCGCTGGAGGGTGGCCTGATCGGCTGGCGCAGCGGCGTGAACCTGCCGACACTGCTGGCCGAGACCATCGCGACGCTGAGGCCCGGCGAGGTGTCGCGTCCCATCCAGGGCGGCGACGGCTTCCACATCGTGCGGCTGAACGAATTGCGCAGCGGCACCACCGAGCCGGTGCAGGAACAGATCCACGCGCGCCACATCCTGCTCACGCCCAATGCGCTGCAGGATGACGCCACCGTGCGCCAGCGCCTGGGCGACATCCGCGAGCGCGTGCTGGCCGGCGAGGACTTCGCCGCATTCGCCGCCAGCGTGTCCGAGGATCCCTCCTCGGCCGTGGAGGGTGGCGATCTGGACTGGCTGGGCCCCGGCGCCACCGTGCCGGAGTTCGAGGCCGTCATGAACACGCTCGAAGAAGGCGAGATCAGCGAGCCATTCCAGACGCAGTTCGGCTGGCACATCGTGCAGGTGCTGGGCCGGCGCGAGGTCGATGCATCCGAAGAGATGCTGCGCCAGCGCGCCTTCATGCAGCTGCGCCAGAGCAAGGCCGACCAGGACCTCGAACTGTGGGCGCGGCGCCTGCGCGACGAGTCATACGTCGAAACGGACCTGTACTGACGGTGACTGCCACGCGGCCGCGGCTGGCGCTGACCTGCGGCGAGCCGGCGGGCATCGGACCGGACCTGTGCGTCGCCGCGGCCACCGAACTGGCCGCGCGCGATACGCCCTTCGACATCACCTGCATCGGCGATGCAGGGCTGCTGGCGGCGCGCGCCGGCGCGCTGGGCCTGCCGTTCCCGCCGGCGGGCGATGCCTTCCGCATCGAACACCTGCCGCTGGCTGCCGAAGTCACTGCCGGCAGGCTCGACCCGCGCAATGCACGCTGGGTGCTCAGCCTGCTGGATCGCGCACTGGCCGGATGCCGCAGCGGCGAGTTCGACGCCATGGTCACAGCGCCCGTGCAAAAGAGCGTCATCAACGATGCTGGCATTGCCTTCACCGGCCACACCGAATATCTGGCCGATGCCTGCAGTGTGCCGCGCCCCGTGATGCTGCTCGCAGCGGACACCTTGCGCGTGGCGCTGGCCACCACGCATCTTCCGCTGCAGCAGGTTCCCGCCGCCGTCACCGGCGCATTGCTCGATGAGGTGCTGGAGATCCTGCAGCACGACCTGGTGACGCGCTGGCAAATCCCCGCGCCGCGCATCGGCGTCTGCGGCCTGAATCCGCATGCCGGCGAATCCGGGCACCTGGGCCGCGAGGAAATCGACGTGATCGAGCCGGCCATCGCGCGTGCGCAGCGACGTGGCATTTTGGCCAGCGGCCCCTGGCCGGCGGACACCCTCTTCACGCCGCGCAAGCTTGCCGGCCTCGATGTGGTGCTGGCCATGTTCCACGACCAGGGACTGCCGGTGCTGAAGCATGCCGGCTTCGGCCACGCCGTGAACGTGACACTGGGACTGCCGGTGATCCGCACCTCGGTGGACCATGGCACCGCGCTTGACCTCGCCGGCACCGGCGCCGCCGAACACGGCAGCCTCATTGCCGCGTTGCAGATGGCCGCGCAGCTGGCGCATCGCGGCGAACCGGCCGCATCGTGATCCGCGCCCGCAAGCGCTTCGGCCAGCACTTCCTGCACGATGCCGGCGTGCTGCAGCGGATCGCCGATGCCGTGGATCCCCGCGCCGGGCAGAACGTGGTCGAGATCGGCCCGGGACCCGGCGCCCTCACCGCGCGGCTGCTCGAGCGCGTGCAGCCGATCGATGCGGTGGAGATCGACCGCGACCTCGCCGCCGCGCTGCGCACGCGCTGGCCCGGAACCTTGCGGCTGCATGAGGGCGATGCGCTGGACTTCGACTTCACGGCGCTGGCGAAACTGCGTGGCGGACCCCTGCGCGTGGTGGGCAACCTGCCCTACAACATCTCCACGCCGCTGCTGTTCCACCTGCTGGCGCATCGCGCCCACCTGGCTGACCTGACGGTGATGCTGCAGAAGGAAGTCATCGACCGCATGGCGGCATTGCCCGGCAGCGGTGACTACGGGCGCCTGGGCGTGATGCTGGCTCCCTGGTTCGACATCGAGAAGCTCTTCGACGTGGGTCCCGGTGCATTCCGTCCGCCACCGCGGGTGTGGTCCGCCGTGGCGCGGCTCGACGTGCTGCCTGCGCCACGCTTCGAGGTGCCCGGCGCATACGCCATGGTGGTGGCGCGCAGTTTCTCGCAGCGTCGCAAGACCGTGCGCAACAGCCTGCGCGGCATCGTCGATGCGCCGGCCATCGAAGCGGCCGGGATCGACCCCGGCGCCCGGCCCGAAACACTGACCCCGCAACAATTCGCGCAGCTCGCGGCGCTTGCCGGGGAGCCGCCTGCCTGATTAGGCTCGCTGCATGAGCATCTACCGCAGCATCCTGGCCGTCATCGACCTGTCGTCCGATGGCATCTGCGTTGCCGAACGCGCACGCGCACTGGCCTCGATGTTTCCTGGCACCACGTTGAAGCTGCTGCACGTGGTGGAATATGTGCCGGTGGAGCCCCTCAGTGATTCCCTGCTGCCGGCAGTGCAGATCGAGGGCGAGCTGGTGGAGCGGGCCCGGGCGCAGATCGCGCAGCTGGCCGCCGGCCTGCAGCCATCACCCGGATGGGAAGTGGCCATCGGCAGCATCAAGGGCGAGATCGTGCGCGCGGCGCGCACTGGCGGACACGACCTGATCGTCATCGGCAGCCATGAGCGCCATGGCCTGTCGATCCTGGTGAACCTGATCGAAGACGCGGTGCTGCACGCGGCCCCCTGCGATGTGCTGGCCGTGCGCCTGCGGCCCGCGGAGCGCAAGGAATGACGCCACGCATCCGCGTCAGCGTCGAGACCAGCTACGTACCTGACCAGTCCGATCCCGGCAGCCAGCGCTACGTAT